>NZ_JAMQIF010000023.1:2164-15867 GCF_023845855.1 Clostridium sp. ZBS2 | reverse complement strand
CTTATGCATATATAAACACTAGCATATATTAAAATACAGTATGAAATTTGGGAGGAATATAGAAAATGGAAGCATATAAAAAAGAGTTTATTGAGTTTATGATAGAGTGTGGAGTTTTAACTTTTGGAGATTTTGTAACTAAGAGTGGCAGAAAGACACCTTTCTTTGTTAATACAGGAAATTATAAGACAGGAAGTCAATTAAAAAGATTAGGAGAATATTATGCTGAAGCTATAAAGGCAAATTATGATGACGATTATAATATAGTGTTTGGACCAGCGTATAAGGGAATTCCTTTAAGTGTTACAGTTACAATGGCCTTAAGTGATAAGTATGGAATAGATGTAAGTTATTGCTCAAATAGAAAAGAAGTTAAGGATCATGGAGATACTGGAATACTTCTTGGAAGTAAATTAAATGATGGAGATAAGGTTTTAATAGTAGAGGATGTAACAACATCAGGAAAATCTATTTATGAAACAATGCCTATATTAAAAGAACAAGGAAATGTAGATGTAGTAGGACTTGTTATATCTGTTAATAGAATGGAGAAAGGTCAAGGCGAAAAATCTGCATTAGTAGAATTAGAAGAAAAATATGGATTTAAAGCTTGTGCCATAGTTACAATGACTGAGGTTGTAGAGTATTTATATAATAAAGAAATTAATGGAAAAGTAATAATTGATGATGAAATCAAAATTAGAATAGATGAATACTACAAACAGTATGGTGCCAAATAGAAATGAAGAGTAAAAAAACTAGAAGTTACTTGATGTGATTTTAAAGTAACTTCTAGTTAAATTATAATTTTGTTTAAAGGTTAAGATTAGCGATTTTTTTATTTCTTTAATTCTGAAATGTGAATGGTATTATAATTATAATCTTTAATTGCTTTTACAATTTGCTGTAATGGAGAGTTAGTATTATAGTCAATATTCAGTTTATCATTATCTATTTTTAAATTTATAAAATCTAATTCAATTGATGGATGATAAAAGAAACTATTTAAAATCTTTGAATCATTCTTTTTAAGTCCGTTTATTATAGAAGATAAATCATTAGGGTCTGGAACGTATCCTAATGGTGTTGGTACATATAAATTGTTTTTATTGTTGTTGTATAAATTAGAGGTTGAGTTGTCATAAGGTTCGTATATATATTGAAAATATTCTTCAATTACACTTTGTTGAAGTTTTGTATCTCTATAATGTGGACTTTCATAAAAACTTATAGGGATATTTAAGCCACTAGCAACATCAATACCATTTTCAATTACCTTTTTAGTATCTTCTATTGTATTATTTACATCTTTAGATAATTCTTCTCCAACAGCACTTCTATCATTGCCACTTTGGTGAGTATAACCATGCAAACCAATTTCAGCACCTTTATTTATTAAATAGTCTAATAAATTAATAAAACCTACATTATTTATAGTGTTATTTTTTAATAAATCATTATCTATGTTTTCTGTAGGAGCTTTAAATCTAGGAATCCATCCAACATGGAATTTTATTCCTTTAGAATATAAAAGATTAGCCATACATTTTACTTTAGCTTGATTCACATCTACAAAGTTAGTATCACCACATGTAAAATCTTCGAATCTAACCATGGCTACTTTTTGGCTAAATACAATGTTGGATAAATTAGGTTGCTCTAGCTCATTATTTAGCAAACTGATACTTTTTTTATTAAAATCAAATATAGCTATAAGATCAAATATGTCTTCTATATCTGATAGAGATATATAAGTTTCATTATCATGAACTAAAGAATTTCCTCTAAGGCTAAATTCTTTGAGATTTTTTTCAAAGGTATTATTTTTTAGGATAATATTTTTATTATCCTTTGTTAGTTGTATTTCATTATTTGAATAATCAGTAGAATAACCCAATATTTTACTTATAGATTTGATTGAAAAATAATATCTTTGAGCTTTTAATAAGGTGGGTATGTTTTTTATAGTTGTTTTATTTAAAATATTTAAAGTAATATCAGGTACATTTTCTATTGGCATATTATCAAATTTAATATTTGATACATATTTAGTTTCAAAATTATTTGTTGGTAATGATTTAGAATAAATTTTATTGTTTATAATTGTTAAGTTGTTCTTAAAAGTATTATTATGGGCAATAAAAAAATAAACTCCTAAACATATAATGATGAATGAAATAAAATAAATTAATGTTTTTTTAAAATTTTTAATCATAAGTATTCCCCTTTTAAATATGTAAATAAAATTAATATATATATATATTAATTATAACATTTGAATGTGTCAAATTTCGAATAAATAAATTAAAATTTTCTTTTCAATTGATAATCATTATAACTTAAAAACGTTTAAATAGCAATATTGTTAATTTTAGTGGATTCAATTGAGAAAAAAATAACAATCTTTACAATGATTTATTTTATAAAAATGCAAAAAAACAGAGTATAAGTAAATAAATAAGATAATATACAAAATAAGTAAGTGTAGTTGTTTATGAGCATAAAAAAATATAAATTTTAAGAAAAAACAGAAAAAAGCTTTGAATTTACACTAATTTATATTATAATAACATTGAGAAAGATTTAACAAAGTTTTTTCTTGATATATATTAAAAGGAGGCAAAATCATGTTTAAACAATGGGAAGGATTTAAAAACGGTACTTGGCAAGAAGGTATTGACGTAAGAAACTTTATACAAAAGAATTATAAAGTATACGAAGGAGATTCAAGCTTCTTAGAAGATATAAGTGAAAAGACAGCAAAGGTATGGGATAAAGCATACGAATTAATTGTTGAAGAAGTTAAAAAAGGAATAATAGATATTGCAACCGACAGAGTTTCAGGAATAAATAACTATGAAGCAGGATATATAGATAAAGATAATGAAGTAGTAGTAGGACTTCAAACTGATGCTCCACTAAAAAGAATTGTAAATCCATTTGGTGGAATGAGAATGGTTCAAACTTCATTAAAAGAATACGGATATGAATTAGATAAAGATATAGAAAAACATTTTTCAAAATATAGAAAAACTCATAATGAAGGAGTTTTTGATGGCTATACAAAAGAAATAAGACTTGCAAGAAGTGCAGGACTTTTAACAGGACTTCCAGATGCTTATGGCAGAGGAAGAATAATAGGTGACTATAGAAGAGTAGCTCTTTATGGTATAGATTATTTAATAGAAGAAAAGAAAAAAGATCTTGATAATCTTCAAGGGGACATGCTTGATGAATTGGTAAGAAAAAGAGAAGAAGTTTCTATGCAAATTAGAGCTTTGGGAGAAATAAAAGAAATGGCAGCTAAATATGGCTGTGATATATCTAAACCAGCATCAAATGCCAAAGAAGCGGTACAATCTTTATACTTTGGATATTTAGCTGGAATTAAAGAAAATAATGGAGCAGCTACTTCATTTGGTAGAACTTCAACATTTTTAGATATATATATTGAAAGAGATTTAGAAGCAGGATTAATAACTGAAAAAGAAGCTCAAGAATTAGTAGACCAACTTATAATAAAATTAAGATTAGTAAGACATTTAAGAACTCCAGAATACAATGATTTATTTGGTGGAGATCCAACATGGGTAACTGAATCAATTGGCGGTATGGGTATAAATGGAAAGTCATTAGTAACAAAGAACTCATTTAGATACTTACATACATTGATAAATCTAGGTGCTTCAGCAGAACCAAATTTAACAGTTTTATGGTCAGATAAGTTACCAGAAAACTTTAAAAAATACTGTGCAGAAATATCAATTAAGACAGATGCAGTTCAATATGAAAGTGATGAAGTAATGAGACCAATTTATGGTGATGATTATGCAATAGCTTGTTGTGTATCAGCTATGAAGGTTGGTAAACAAATGCAATTCTTTGGAGCAAGATGTAATATTGCAAAATCACTTTTATATGCAATAAATGGTGGTTGTGATGAATTAAAAGGAATTAAGGTAATACCAGGAATTGAAGTAATGAATGATGAAGTTTTAGATTTCAATAAAGTAAAAGAAAATTACTTCAAAGTTTTAGAATATGTTGCTAAAATTTATGTAGATACAATGAATATAATACATCATATGCACGATAAATATGCTTATGAAGCAGGACAAATGGCTTTACATGATACTATGGTAGATAGACTTATGGCATTTGGTATTGCAGGTCTTTCAGTTGCAATAGATTCATTATCAGCTATTAAATATGCAAAAGTTAAACCAATAAGAAATGAAGAAGGACTAGCTATCGACTTTGAAGTTGAAGGTGATTTCCCTAAATACGGAAATGATGATGATAGAGCAGATGATTTAGGAGTAGAATTAGTAACTAAGTTCTCAAATGAACTTAAGAAACATCCTTTATATAGAGATGCTAAACATACATTATCAGCACTTACAATTACATCTAATGTTATGTATGGTAAGAAAACTGGTACAACACCAGATGGAAGAAAGAAAGGTGAACCTTTAGCACCAGGAGCTAATCCAATGCATGGAAGAGATGCAAATGGAGCATTAGCATCATTAAATTCAGTTGCTAAAATACCTTACAATGAAGTTTGCCAAGATGGTGTTTCAAATACATTCTCAATTGTACCAGATGCACTTGGAAAGAGTGAAGAACAAAGAATATCTAATTTAGTTTCAATTTTAGATGGATATTTTGTTCAAGGAGCACATCACTTAAATGTTAATGTTCTTAACAGAGAAACATTAATAGATGCAATGGAAAATCCAGATAAGTATCCAACATTAACAATCAGAGTTTCTGGATATGCTGTTAACTTTAGCAGACTATCAAAAGAACAACAATTAGAAGTTATAAGCAGAACTTTCCACGAAAGTATCTAAGATTAAATAATTAAGGCTATATTTTAAATATTTGTTGATATATTAATAAGTAAAGTGGAAGAATAATTAGTTGAGAATTGAGAATTGAGAGTTGATAGTGGAGAGTGAAGGAAAAAATTCCTCCATGGAATTTTTGAAATTATATTTTTAGAAAGTCTGTAAGACTTTCATCCTAAACTTTCAATTTTCCACTCTCGACTCTCAATTTAAAAAGGGCATACCCCTTTTTTATATATACTATAAATTCATAAACATAACTTAATAACTTAATTATACCCCTGTCTTAAATGGCAGGGGTGTAGTTCTAGGAGGATAGAAAAATGGTTAAGGGAAGAATTCACTCAATTGAAACTATGGGATTAGTAGATGGACCTGGAATTAGGGTAGTTGTATTTTTTCAAGGGTGTTCATTAAGATGTAAATATTGTCATAATCCAGATACTTGGACTTATGATGGTGGAGAAGAATATACTGCAGAAGATTTAGTTAAGAAGATAGAGAGATATAAAACATATTTTAAAAGTTCTAATGGTGGAGTTACATTTTCCGGTGGAGAACCCTTAAGGCAACCAGAATTTCTTCTAGAAGTATTAAAATTATGTAAAGAAAAAGGAATAAACACGTGTTTAGATACCTCAGGATTTGGACTTGGAGAATATGATGAAATATTAAAATATGTAGATTTAGTTTTATTTGATATAAAACACTATGATAAAAATGGTTATAAGAATGTAACTTATATGGAAATTGATGAGTCATTAAAATTTTTACAAGGGGTTCAAAATTCTAAAATTCCAATTTGGATTAGACATGTTGTTGTTCCAGGATTAACTGATGGGGAAGAACATATAATAAATCTAAAAAAATACATATCTAATATAAGTGGGGTTGAAAAAGTAGAATTATTACCATATCATCTGCTAGGAAAAAATAAGTATGACGTTTTAAATTTTAAATATCCATTAGAAGGTGTTCCAGCTATGGATAAAGAAATAACTAAAAAATATCAAAGTATTATTGAAGAATAAATAGAAATAAGGAGCTTTAAATTTTAAAAGCTCCTTATTTTTTTATTATATAAAAATAAAATTATAATAATAAAGAAAAGTTTTCTTTTTCGAAATGACATATAGGACAAATCCAATTACAAGGTAGATCTTCAAATTTTACTCCAGGTTTTATATTACTATCTACATCTCCTATTTCAGGATCATATATATACCCACAGATATCACAAATATATTTTTTCATGTGAATTCACCTCATTCAATATAATATTTGTTGATAATAATATAATATTTAGAGGATTATATTAATGTTAATAAATATTAATGTAATCCTCTAAATATTCAATTTAATTTGTTAATAAATATGAATTAAATCTATAAATTAATCAACTGAATGGGTAAATTAACACTTTGAAAGAAATAATTTTAATAATTATTTCTTTTTAAGTAAATTTGTAAAATATCCTCTTGGGAAATATCCTTTTTTTAATCCTTCAGTTACGGTTAAATAAGTTGCAGTTGTATCAAATCTTGCATCATGATAATTACCACTACCTTTAAATAATTTATCAGAAGTTTTAGTGATTTGATCTTTTGTTATTCCAAGAAAATTTATTACTTCTTCTAATTTAGGATTCTTTATTTCACCATTTGCTTTAGGAAGTTTACAAATATCTCTATAGTGAGCCATTGTACAAAAAGAATGTTTTGGGGTGAAATCTTCACCTAATAAAGATAATTCGTGTTTTAAAAATCTAATATCAAAATTTACATTATGTCCTATTAAGAAATCAGATTCTATAAAATCTTTAAAGAATTCAGGAACTAAATCTTCAAAATATTGACCTTCTGATAATTCATATAGTTTTTCCAAAGAGAAACCATGGATTTCTTGAGCTGATGGATCCATTTCATCAACTGTAAAGAAGAAATTTTTACCTATTGTTATTTGTGGTTTAGAACTTGCATCTACAGTTATATAACTTAATTGACAGATGCTACCTGGCTTAATACTAGTAGTTTCTGTATCAAAAAATAATAATTTCATTATAAAATAATACCTCCTTAGTTTATAAGAAACTTAATTATAGTATTTAATACTATATTAAAGACATTATTCTAATTAATGCCTAAATCTAATTATATAGTATTTCTAAAGTTTTTCAATTAATTCAACTAAACGATAATTATTATTAAATACTATTGAATTTGATTATTATTTAATGTATACTGACTTAGAAAGAAATAAGAAACCTAATTTCTAAATAATATATTTATAATATTATTTAGAATCAATTTAATAGGAAACAATAATAAAGTATTTTAATATGTTTATAAATTTGTAAAATAATAATTTATAAACGTTTTGATAATAATATATTAAAGAATAGAATATTTAGGAGGACTAGACATGGCAAGAGAAAGAAAACGTAAGGTATCAATTATAGGTGCAGGATTTGTAGGATCAACAACAGCATTTGCTTTAATGAATAGTGGAGTAGCTACAGAAATTTGTATATGTGACATAAATATGGATAAAGCCATGGGAGAAGTTATGGATTTAGTTCATGGAACTTCATTTGTAAAACCAGTTAATATATATGCTGGTAGCATAGCAGAAACTAAAGATTCTGATATAGTTATAATTACAGCAGGAGCAGCACAAAAAGAAGGCGAAACTAGATTAGACTTAATTGAAAAAAATTATAATATATTTAAAGGATTTATTCCAGAAATAGCAAAAGTAAGCCCAGAAGCTGTATTATTAGTTGCATCTAATCCAGTAGATATTTTAGCATATATTACATATAAATTATCAGGATTCCCTAAGGAAAGAGTAATAGGAACAGGGACTGTATTAGATACATCACGATTAAAATACGTTATAGGTAAGTACCTAAATGTAAACAATAATAATATACATGCATATGTTTTAGGAGAACATGGCGATAGTGAAGTTGTAAGCTGGAGTACTGGAAGTATTGCTGGAGAAGGATTTGATGACTACACAAAGAAGTTCTCATTAGAATGGGATGAAGAAATAAGAAGTGTTATTGAAAGTGATGTTAAAAATGCAGCATATGAAATAATAAGTAGAAAAAAAGCTACCTATTATGCAATTGGATTAGCTATAACTAAAATAGCAGAATCAATTCTTAGAGATGAAAATGCTATTCTAACTGTTTCATCATTAATGCAAGGAGAGTACGGTATTAGTGATATGTACTTAGCTATACCTACTATAATTAATAGCAATGGTGCAGTAAGAATAGTAGAGCCAAATATAACTCAGGAAGAAATAATTAAATTACAAAATTCAGCGAATATATTAAAAGAACATGTATCAAAATGTCAAATTTAAATTTTATTTGACAAATTATTATTAATTTATTATACTGAATGAGTGAAATACGGATGTTTAGGAGATCGAGTATGCAAATGCATTTCAAGATCTCCTTTTTACTAAATATTTATTTAAAAAATATAAGTAATATAGAATAATTTAAGGGGGATTTATTTATGAATATTGAAAATGTTATTATTCCAGAAGGATATAAAAGCAAAAATTCATTGATAGAAACAGAAGTTCATATTAAAAAGATTAAAGACTTTTTTGAAAGAGCCCTTGCAGAAAGCTTAAATTTAACTAGAGTTTCAGCGCCTTTATTTGTTGAACCTCAAACAGGAATGAACGATAATTTAAATGGTTCTGAAAGACCTGTAAGTTTTGACGTTTTAGCAACAGGAAAAGATGTGCAAATAGTACATTCATTAGCTAAATGGAAAAGATATAGTTTATATAGATATGGCTTTAATGTAGGTGAAGGCTTATATACAGATATGAATGCTATAAGAAGAGATGAGGACTTAGATAATCTTCACTCTATATATGTAGATCAATGGGATTGGGAAAAAATAATAAACAAAGAAGATAGAAATCTAAATACTTTAAAAGATGTAGTAAAGAAAATCTATACTGTATTTAAAAAAGCTGAAGACTATGCTTGCAAAGAATCAATGGATGAAGAAAAATTTTTACCAGAAGAGATATTTTTTATAACTACTCAAGAGTTAGAAGATATGTATCCTGGAAAAACTGCGAAAGAAAGAGAAGATCTTATAGCTAAAGAAAAAGGCGCAGTATTTATAATGCAAATTGGGGATATATTAAAATCAGGAGAAAAGCATGATGGGAGATCTCCAGACTATGATGATTGGACTATGAATGGAGATATAATCTTCTACTATCCAATTTTAGATAGGGCATTTGAAGTATCATCAATGGGAATTAGAGTTGATGAAAAAGCTTTATTAAGACAACTTAAAGAAGCTAATTGTGAAGATAGAAAAAATCTTGAATTCCACAAGATGTTATTAGAAGGTAAATTACCATATACAATTGGCGGAGGTATAGGACAATCAAGAATATGTATGTTTTTCTTGAAAAAAGCTCATATAGGTGAAGTGCAAGCTTCAATCTGGGATGAAAAAAATCTAGTGGCATGTGAAAATCATGGTATAAGATTATTATAAAAGTACATATTTCAAGGCTCTGTTTTAATACAGAGCCTTAAAATATGTATAGGAAATTATATCTTATATCCTAAAACTAATTTCTCCACTTGTTACAGCTTTCTCATTTCCAGCTGTATCTTTTACAATAAGTTCACCATTATCATTTATACCAATGCAGGTGACTATTTCTTCATTATGATAAGTTATAAGTTTTGCTTTTTTATTTAAAAGATTAGAATTTTTTCTACATATATTTAATACTTCAGAAATATCATTTTTAAAAATAAATTTTTCATAAAGTGGTTCGAAATTGTTAAGAATTTCTGAAAGTATTAAGCTTTTGCTGAAGGTTTTATTGAATTCTAATTTTAATGACGTAGCTATGTCTTTAAGTTCATCTGGAATTTCTTGACTTTCTAAATTTACATTTAATCCTATTCCTAAAACCAAATAATGTATTCTATCTATATCACATTTCATTTCTGTTAAGATACCACATAATTTTTTACCATTAACAAAAATATCATTAGGCCATTTTATATGTACATTAATGTCTAAGTTTAAAAGTGCTTTATAGACTGAAGCAGCTGCAATTTGAGTTATTTTCGAAGCTTCTGAAGGTGGAATATTTGGCTTTAATATTAAACTCATCCAAATGCCATTGGTTGGTGAAATCCATTTTCTATCAAAACGTCCTTTACCTAAAGTTTGTTTTTCAGCAAGTATTAATGTTCCATCACTTATAGTATCATTATCAGCTAGTTGTTTTGCAGTTTTATTAGTTGATGGGAGTTCAGAAAAATATTTTATATCTTTAGCTATTTTTTTTGTTTTTAATAATGGATTTATTTCATTTGGAAATAATGTATTAGGTGAGGATATTAATTTATATCCTTTGTTTGAAATTCCATCTATAACATAGCCTTTATTTTTTAATGTCCTAATATGTTTCCAAATAGCACTTCTTGAAATCTTTAATTCTAAACTTAAGGTTTCTCCAGAAATATATTTAGAAGAATTTTTTAATTTATTTAAAATTTTATTTTCCATAATTAAATATCTCCTTTTAATTCTTTAAGATTATTTTTGTAAGAATAATTATTAACTTGTAAAAACATATAATTATTGAATAAATTATATCATAATAAGAAAAAAAAATTAAAATTATATATAATAAAGATGAATATTGAAAATAATTACTAACATAATTATTGAATTTTAAATTTTCGTATTATATAATTATAAAGATAGTCTGATTTTAATTTACATATGGTTATAAGTACTTTTAGAAATGAAAAAAGAAAGGAAAAATTTCATGGATAAAAACATAAAAAAGCAGAAAAAAGCTGTAAAGGCTAGACCAAACGGTTCTAAAAAAAGGAAAAAAAGAAAGAAGGTTTCTTTTAAAGGGGTTTTAGGATTTTTAATATTTATGGTTATTTTCACAGCTTGTACAGGCCCTTTTGTACTTTTATATGGCCCTTTTGAAAATGCAAAAAGAACATTTGTTGGAGCTGCAATGACATCTATGAATCATCAATTTTTAGCAACATGGTTTTTATCAGATGAAAAAATAGCTGAGATTTTAGGTACTTCATCAGTTGATGAAACTTCTGAAAATACAAATGTTAATGAAGTAGAAATACCTAAAGTAAAAGATTCTAATATTGAATTGCATACAATAGAAAATCCTAAATATAATGGATATCTTTTAACAATAAAAGATCCAACTAGAATAAAAGTAGGATATACTTCTAAATTAAATGTAGAAGGAGAAACTACCTCTCAAATTGCAAAGAATAATAATGCAATAGCAGCAATAAATGGAGGTGGATTTACAGATAGTTCTTCAACAGCTCAATGGACTGGGAATGGAGGACTTCCAACAGGAGTTATAATGAATCAAGGAAAGGTAATTTTTAATGATAAAAATGAGAATGAAAAGACTGATTTATTAGGAATTACAAAAGAAGGTAAATTAATAGTAGGAAATTATTCTGTAAATGAACTTAAGAAGTTAAATATAGAAGAAGCTTTAAGCTTTACTCCAACTTTAGTTGTAAATGGTAAAATGACTCCAATGGCAGGAGATGGCGGTTGGGGAGTAGCTCCAAGAACTGTAATAGGTCAAAGAGCAGATGGCGCAATCCTCCTTTTGGTTATAGACGGTAGAAGTGCAACAAGTTTAGGTGCTACATTAAAGGAAGCTCAAGAAGTAATCTATAAATGTGGAGCTGTAAATGCTATAAACTTAGATGGTGGAAAATCAACAACAATGTATTACAATGATAAGATAATAAATAATCCATCAGATAGCTTAGGAGAAAGAGCGATACCAACAGCAATTATTGTTGAGTAAAAAGGAGAGACAAAGATAATGAAAGTTATTAAAAGAATAATTTCTTGGGCAATACTATCTCTAATATTACAATTTGCTGGTTTGTTCATTTTAGATAGTTTTGTTTTTAAACATTCTTCAGATTTTAAAATAAAGAAAGTAGAAACTGATGTAGCAGATACTAAGAATGTAAATGCAACTATTCCAGATGGATCAGAAGATGTAAAAATATCTTATGATGGAAGATATTTAACTTATAATTATAATAATAAAGTATACATAGAAGATACATCAACAAATGAAAAAAATGAAATTAAGACTCAAGATGGTGGAGATATAATGTATTATAAGTGGCTATCTGATAGAGATAGAATAGTTATAGCAGAAAAGACTAATATAGATGATGAAGAGAAGATAAAGCTTGTAACATATGATCCAACTAATAAAGTTCAAAGTGATGTAAGTGAAGTATGTAGCTATAAAAGTAATATGGAAGTAAAAAAGATAAGTGTTTCAGTTCTTACAGGAGTGTATTATGTTGATGTAGACAGAGGTGGAATGAAGAATACTGTTTATAGAATAGACATAAACCATGATTTAACAAGAGTATCTCTTAAATCTGATGTATTAGGTAATATGGATGTTATTCCACGTTACGATAGATTGATTTATGAAGATGAGGTTAACAACACTTTTTATGCAACAAGTCCTAGTAAGAGACTAGTAATCAAATCAGATAAAGAATTGGCATTACTTGGAATTGATGCCGAAGGTGTTATATATATTGGCGAAATAACAGCGGATAAAGTTTCGAAAATAATATATGGTACAGTAGATGAGGATACATCATCATGGAAAAATTTAGACTTAACTGAAGTGGTAAATCCAAAAGATATGTATTTTAATAGTAAAAGTGAAATACTAATTAATGATAATCTTCAAGGAATAGTAAAAAATCTTACTACAGGAAAAGAAATGTCATATGACGGAAAACTAGTTGAAATAAAAGAAAAGTTTGTAGCAACAGTTGTAGATGGAAAATTATCATATACTAGTTTAGTAGAGGAATAAGAAGTTTTATAAATGAAATTATCTCTAAGACATTGATTTTATGCTTTATTAGTCAGAAATTCAATTTAGAGATAGTTTCATTATTTTTTATAAAAAAAATTGTTTATGACAATAATGTCAAATATAAATAAAATTTAAAATAAGGAGAAAACGTATGTATAGTATTGAGTTTAAAATGCTTTTGGATAAATTGTTTGATTTAATGGTATTAATACCAGCAATTTTAATTGCATTTACATTTCATGAATATGCTCATGGAAAGGTAGCAGATGTATTGGGGGACAAGACTCCTAGATATGAAGGTAGATTAACATTGAATCCTGTTGCGCATATTGATCCCATGGGATTTCTGATGATATTATTATTTGGATTTGGATGGGCAAAACCAATTAGAACTAATCCATCTGCATATAAAAATTATTATAAAGATGATTTAAGAGTTAGTGCTGCTGGAGTATGTGCAAATTTATTAGTAGTATTAGTAACATCAATATTATTTGGAATCTATGCTAGATTTGCAATTAATGTGTTACCTGAATCTTATTATAGTGTCATTTATCTTATGATTAATAAGATTATTCTTATTAATATTAGTGTTGCAGTATTTAATTTATTACCTATACCGGGATTAGATGGATTTAAAATATTAGAAGATCTGATGCCAAAGAAATTTTCTATTATAGGAGAGAAATTATATAAATATCAGATGTTAATATTACTAGGCATAATATTTTTTGGAGGCTTTATAATTAATATTCCAGTTAAATTTTTATATATGAAAGCTCTTAATTTAGCAGTAATTATAATGTCGTTATTTTAATTTAATGTAATGGGTATTATGAAATATTAAGTTATTCCGCCCACTTTTCTTATGCATATATCAACACTCTACCAAAATAAAAATGAGTTCGAAAA
>NZ_JAMQIF010000023.1:0-2128 GCF_023845855.1 Clostridium sp. ZBS2 | reverse complement strand
TTTTCGAACTCATTTTTATTATATTTGTTTTACTTCTAAATTTTTTCCATAAATATCTTTAAATCTATCTTTAAATTTAAGTACTTGTTTTATTTCTAAATCGATATTTAAATGAGAGGATAAATTAATTAAAACGCTATCTTCTTTTATATCAATGCTTAAATAGTCTACAGCTCTTTCAAGACTTAGATCCAAATGTTCAGCAATCATAAGAAGTATATTAATAGAATTAATAGCTTTTATATCTAATTTATTTATTATTGAAAAGAAAGGTGGCAGTGCTACTTTATCTCTTTCATTATGAGTAGCAGCAATAGCAGCACTCATGAATAGTTCTCTATGACTAAGTCCATTAATGTTGGAATTTAGTATTACATAAAAAGAATGTTTATGATGATGATAATAATCTATACTAACTCCAGAATCATGCAATAATGTAGCAGTTTTTAATACATTATTATATTTATCTCCTAATTTATGAATAGGCTTTAATTCATTAAATAGAGTTGATGTTATGTTAAATACATGTTCAGCGTGTGCTCTATTTATATTTAAATATTCAATTATACCATTCAAATTATAATCTAATATATCATCAATAGGCTCATAATGATTATTTATATATTCAAACATTATACCTTCTCTTAATCCACGACCAGATATTATAATATCATCACATCTTACTTTTTCAATTATAGTATTTAGTATACTTAATCCCCCAACTATTAAATCAGATTTTTCTACTGATAAACCATCTATTTTAGTTCTCTGCTTAAAGTCTTTACATTTTATTAAGTTATATATTTTATAAACATCATTTTCATTTAACTTGTAGTTGTGTAAAATATCAAAAGGATATCTTTTTTTAGCTTTATCAATTTTACAAAGAGTTCTAGCTGTACTACCAACAACTATTATAGATTCGAAATTTTCTTTTTTTAACCACTCAATGTCATCTAATATACTTGTTAAAGACAATATGGCTTTTTCTAGATTTTCATAACACACTCTATCTTGTAAATTGTATTTGAAAGTATAAGTTAAGGCCCCTAATGGAATTGTAGTATTTTTCTCTATTTTTCCATCTTTAACCCAAGTTAAATGAGTACAAGATCCACAAATATCTACAATAAGAGAATTATTTACATACATACTTCTTGTTACCCCTAAGTAACTATAATATATTTCCTGCTCATCTGATAATAAGTTAACAGTTATGTTAAACTGATTTTTTATTTTTTCAAGAAATTCATTACAATTAGATGCTTTTTTTAAGGTATAAGTAGCAACTGCTATGATTTCTTTTACTTCTGAAAAAGTACATAATGATTTAAATGAACGAACATTTGCTAGTGTTTCGTTTATTTTACTATCAGATATTTTATTATCATCTAATAAATCTAAAGCAAGTTTAATATCATTACTAGATTCTCCGATAACCTTATAATATCCATTTTTCATTACATTCATTAATGTAAATTTAACTGAATTAGAACCAATGTAAATAACACCTATTTTTTTCATTTTATAACTCCTTAAAGTACTAATATTCATTTTAATTCTTAAGATTAATATTATCATTATACATCATTTGAAAAGTAATTCATATGATGAGTTATTTATTTTCTATTTTTAAGATTGACAAATTTAAAGCTGATTTGTATAATAAATGAAGATTAATATGGAAAAGTTCTGTGAAAAGAAGAGTACTATAATTGATTCTTAAAGCGAGTAAGGGATAGTGTAAGCCTTACAAGATAGATTAATAGGAAGAGAGTCTTGGAGAAATCACCTGAAAAGTTTTAAGTAGGGATGATCGTAATAACTTGCGTTAAAAGTTAAGTGGTATCTTTATGATTTAAGTTAAACTATAAAGATGCAATTAGAGTGGTACCGCGGATAATTCGTCTCTTATTTTTTAGAGAGGAATTTTTTTTATTCTTTAGGAATTTATATTATTAAAAAATTTGTGGATAACTTTTAAAATAATGTGTTTTAAAGGTATTATGAGTACCCCTAAAGAATAAAAAATAATCATATGCCGCACCATTATTCCTGCACTGCGTTTGGAAAGGGCGCATGGCTAAAAAAATCGACAGCTCCAAAGTCGCCTTAGCGATTTTGTTCT
>NZ_JAMQIF010000022.1:0-12224 GCF_023845855.1 Clostridium sp. ZBS2 | reverse complement strand
CCTTAGCGATTTTGTTCTTTATAAAAATATAAAATAAAAGTACATAGTTATAAACTTGGCTCTGTTTTAAAAAAGAGCGAAAGATTAAATAATAAACTTCTAGGAGGATACTTATGGATTACAAAAATAAAATTGCACAGCTAATTAAAGAACATGTAGATTTGGATGTTAATGCTATAGAAAAACTTATTGAAATACCACCTAAGTCTGAAATGGGGGATTATGCTTTTCCATGTTTTCAACTTTCTAAAGTAATGAGAAAAGCACCTAATATGATAGCTGAAACTTTAAAAGATGCTATTAACAAAGAAGGATTTGAAAGAATTGAAAATCTTGGACCATATTTAAATTTCTTTGTTGATAAAGGAGTATTTGCTGAAAATACAATCAATAAGATATTAAAAGATGGAGATAACTATGGTGAATCTAACATAGGAGACGGTAAAACAGTTTGTGTTGAATATTCTTCACCTAATATTGCAAAACCATTCCATGTAGGACATTTATTTACTACAGCCATTGGTAATTCTTTATACAAAATGTTTAAAAAAGAAGGATATGATGTTGTAGGTTTAAATCATTTAGGAGATTGGGGAACTCAATTTGGTAAGCTTATATCAGCTTATAATAGATGGGTTGATGAAGAAGCTTTAGAAAAAGCTCCAATTGATGAACTTCTTAGAATTTATGTTAAATTCCATGAAGAAGCAGAAAAAGATCCTAGCTTAGAAGACGAAGGAAGAATGTATTTTAAAAAGCTAGAGACAGGAGATCCAGAAGCACAAGCTTTATGGAAGAAATTTAGAGATTTAAGTTTAAAGGAATTTGAAAGAGTATATGATATATTAGGAGTTAAATTTGATTCATTAGCAGGAGAAGCATTCTATAATGATAAAATGGATGTAGTAGTTAATGAATTAAAGGATAAGGGATTACTTGTAGAAAGTAATGGAGCACAGGTTGTAATGTTAGATGATTATAATATGCCACCTTGTATAGTATTAAAAGGTGATGGAGCATCTATATATGCAACAAGAGATTTAGCTGCTGCTATGTATAGAAAGAAAACTTATGATTTCTACAAGAGTATCTATGTAGTTGGAAGCCCACAAGCATTACATTTTAAACAAGTATTTAAAGTGTTAGAACTTGCAGGACATGAATGGGCAAATGATTGTGTTCATGTTGGATTTGGATTAGTTAAATTTGCAGATAGAAAGCTTTCTACAAGAAAGGGAGAAGTTGTTTTACTTGATGATTTGATAAGAGAATCAGTTGAAAAAACTTTAGAAGTTATAAATGAAAAGAATCCAAATCTTGAAAATAAAGAAGAAGTAGCTAAGAAAATAGGTGTTGGAGCTATTATTTTCACTTACTTAAAGAATTCAAGAGAAAAAGATATCGTATTTGATTGGAAAGAAATCTTATCATTTGAAGGAGAAACAGGTCCTTATGTTCAATATTCTTATGCTAGAGCTAACAGCATATTAAGTAGAGCAGAGAATATTTCTTCAGAGGTTGATTTTAGTAAATTATCTTCAAAAGAAGAATTTGAATTAGTTAAAGTTTTAGCTAATTTCAATAATCAAATTAAACTTGCTACTGATAAGTTAGAACCATCAATTTTAACAAGATATGTTATAGAAGTTGCAAAATCATTTAACAAATTCTATAATGCTCATTCAGTTTTAAATTTAGATGATGAAGTTTTAAAAGCAACTAGATTAAGCTTAGTAAGAAGTAGTTTACAAGTAATAAAGAATGGATTAGAACTATTAGGAATAGATGTAGTAGAAAAAATGTAATTAAAAAAATAGCTAGAAACTTTAATTTTAAGTTTCTAGCTATTTTTATTTAATGCTATGGCTATGTTTTAGTAGAGTGTTGATATATACATAAGTTCAATTACAATGCCACTTTACCCATTGTATATATTAACACATATTTAAAACAGAGCCTGAGAATATTAAAAATAAGGATTAAGTCACTGTTAAATTAAATATGGTAATACATAATTAATTTAACAAAGAATTAATCTTTATTAAATTAATATATGATATAATATTTGGTAATACGTAAGAATATTTTAAGAGAGGAGAAAGGGAATGATTATAAATAGGAATGTAAAATACAAGGATATATTAGTAATTGCTATTATTGGTATTATTGTATATAAAATAATAGATAATTATGAGTTTTTCTTTAATATAGCAAAACATTTTCTATCTATTATATCGCCATTTATATATGCTTTAATTTTTACATATATATTAAATCCTATAATGATGCTTTTTGAAAAAAGATGTAAACTTTCAAGAGGAAAGTCTATATTAGCAACATATGCAGTTATAACAGGAATAATAATAATGTTTTTCTTATTTACTATACCTAGTTTGATAGATAGTATTGGTAGCATAATTAAAGAAGTACCTATATATATGGAAACAATTCAAGAATGGATTAACACAGCTATTAAAAACCCTAGATTAAGCGAGTTAATAGTTGACGCTGGTTTAGTAGATAAAATTGAACTTTTATCAATTAAAATGGGTAATTTTACAATAACTTTATTACAAGGCATGTTAGGATATTTATTATCTTTTACAGGAAACTTAGTAAAAATAGTATTCGGATTTTTAATAGCTGTTTATGTATTATGTGACAAAGATGGATTATTATATGGTTTAAAAACTATAACTTATATAATTTTAAAAGAAAAGAAGGCTAATGAATTAATTAATGTTTGTAAAACTTATAACAAGATGATAGGAGTGTATATAGGAGCAAAGGCTATAGATTCTGCTATAATAGGGCTTATAGCTTTAGTTGGTTTAGTAATAGTTAAAGCTCCATATGCACTATTATTATCAATCATAGTAGCTATTACTAATATGATACCTTACTTTGGACCTTTTATAGGAGAAGTTGTTGGTGCTACAGTGTGCATATTTGTTTCACCTATGAAGGCTCTTATAGTATTTGTGCTTCTACTTTTAATTCAACAATTTGATGCTTGGTATCTTGATCCTAAGCTTATAGGATCAAAAGTAGGAGTGAAACCATTTTGGATCATTATGGGGGTAATAATAGGTGGCGCATTCTGGGGACCTATAGGAATGCTATTGGCATCACCTACAATTGCAACTATTAATATTTATTATATTAGAGTAGTAAAATTTTATAAGTCTAAAAATCCAAGCTTATTTAAGAATTTATAATGAATAATTCTATGTTTTTTTATTCTTTAGGAATTTATATTATTAAAAAATTTGTGGATAACTTTTAAAATAATGTGTTTTAAAGGTATTATGAGTACCCCTAAAGAATAAAAAATAATCATATGTAATTGGTAAAGTGTCATTTCTAAATTTAATTACTCAATCTAGAGCTCTTTGCTTCTTTGCATATATCAATAATACACTTCTAAAACATAGAACAACATAAAAATAGACTATATTTAAAAGAGCGTTGATAGAATACCAACGCTCTAAAATATAGTCTATTTTTTATCTAAAATATTACTGCATGTTTTAGAACAATTTTTACAACTACTACTGCAATTACATTTGCCTTTAGATGAATTTTTTATTGATTTCATAATTATAAAAACTGAAAATAAAACAATTAGTATAGTACAAGTTATTTCTACCATAAATCACATCACCTTTATGTAATAATTAGTTGAAATTTTAATTTTATATTTTTATATGATTAAGTTACCTATATTAAATACTAGGAATGAAACTATCCAAGCAAGTACTAATTGATAAAATACTGAAAATAAAGTAAATTTATCACCAAATTCTTTTTTCATAGTTCCAATTACAGAAATACAAGGTGTATATAGTAATATGAATACTAAGAAAGAATAGGCAGATAATGCAGTAAAATGTGCACCTAAAACAATATCTAAATTACCAGCAAAAATTACTTGCATAGAAGCTATAACTGATTCTTTAGCAAGTAGTCCTGAAAGTAATGAAACAGCAGATTGCCAATTTCCAAATCCTAAAGGTGAAAACACAGGAGCTATAACATTACCAATAGAAGCTAAAATGCTTTCATTTACTTCACTTACCATACCAGTAAAGTTAAAGTTTGATAAAAACCATATTACAACACTCATAGCAAAGATTATTGTTCCAGCTTTTTTCAAAAAGTCTTTTCCTTTATCTCCTGTTTGCTTTAAAATCGATGATAGTTTTGGCATTTTATATTCAGGAATTTCAATTATAAATGGTTCTTCATCTTTTTTGAAATATGTATTTTTAAATAATATACCGAGTAAGAATGCTAGAAGTACACCTAAAAAATATAATGATGCAACAACTAACCCTCTATAATCTGTAAAAAATACAGATGCAAATACTACATAAACTGGTAAACGTGCATTACATGACATTAAAGGAACAAGTAAACAAGTAAGTTTTCTATCTTTTTCACTTTCTAAAGTTCTTGCAGTCATTATTGCAGGGACAGTGCAGCCAAAACCAATCAACATAGGTATAAATGCTTTTCCTGATAATCCCATTTTTCTCATTAATTTATCCATTAAAAATGCTACTCTAGACATATAACCACTATCTTCTAATATGGTAATACATATAAATAATACTAAAATTATAGGTAATAATACTAGTATTCCACCAACACCTGCTATTATTCCATCAATTATTAAAGATTGAAACCAAGGAGCAGTGCTTGATAATGAATTACTTACAAAAGGAACAAAAGCATCATTTAAAAATGTGTCTAATAAATCTGATAAAGGCTGTCCAACCCAAGAAAATGTAATTTGAAACATTAAAGCTATTATCATTAAAAAGATTGGATAAGCAAAATACGGATTAAGTAGAATCTTATCTATTTTTTCAGAAGTAGTTATTTCATTATTTTGTTCCGATTTTATACATTGTTTTAATGTATCTTCAATAAATGAATAAGCATCTTCTTCAGAAGAAAATTCAAACCTCTCATTATTTTCTGAGTTTTTAAAATTAGCTTCTTGTAATTTTGCTGAAATTTTATCAATTCCAATGTTTTTTCCAGCAGATATAGGAATTATCTCAACGTCAAATAATTTTGATAGCTTTTTATAATCTATAAAAATACCTTTAGATTCTGCTACATCAATCATATTTACTGCTAATATGATTGGTTTATTAAATTCTTTTAATTGAGTTGTTAAGTAAAGATTTCTATTTAAATTAGAAGCATCTACTATGTTTAGTATTAAATCAACTTGTCCATTTTGCAAAAAGTCTTTTGCTACTTTTTCTTCATTTGAAAAAGTATCCATTGCATAAATTCCTGGCAAGTCTACAATTTTTATGTCATTTATGTATCCTTCTTTTTTTTCAACAGTTACTCCAGGCCAATTACCAACATATTGATTGGATCCAGTTAAAGCATTAAATAAAGTAGTTTTTCCTACATTAGGATTTCCAAGCAAAGCTATGGTCGTCATAAGTTAAAATCCTCCCTATATTGATAAGAATATATTCTTAGCATCATTTTTCCTAATAGCTAAATCAAATCCTCTAAAATTTATAACTATTGGATCTCCTAAAGGAGCTCTTCTTTTAAATTCAATTTCAGTACCTTTAATACATCCTAAGGCTGATAATCTTTTCTTTAATTTTAAATCACCTTCAATGAAATCTATTATTCCTTTTTCACCAGGTTTTAAATCGCAAATACACATGAATATCACCTCTAATTGAAAATTATTATCGTTCAAAGTATAATAATAGCATCTTTTTTACACTTTAGTCAATAGTTGAAGTCCAAAAACATAATATATAATATAATGGAAAAAATATAAATAATTAAAGATAAATAAGAAAATATAATACAAACTTTAACTAATTAAAAAAATACAGTATAATAAAATATAAAAAATATACTATACTATGAAAGA
The DNA here is from genome assembly GCF_023845855.1 of Clostridium sp. ZBS2. Lineage (NCBI taxonomy): Bacteria > Bacillati > Bacillota > Clostridia > Eubacteriales > Clostridiaceae > Clostridium > Clostridium sp. ZBS2. The sequence goes on along the minus strand of NZ_JAMQIF010000022.1, from coordinate 6,304 downwards.
CGGGGTGAGATAATGTCAAAAATAGGGGCATTTTTTGATTTAGATGGAACATTATACAGAGAAGGTTTAATTACAGAAGTATTTAAAAAGATGGTTAAATATGAGATTATAGCGCCTGAGAGATGGTATAATGAAGTAAAGCCTCATTTTTTAAAATGGGATAAGAGACAAGGTGATTATGACAATTATCTTTTAAAGATGGTAGATGTTTATTTAGAAGCTATCAAAGGATTAGAAAAGCATCAAGTAGAGCATATAGCGCAAAAAGTAGTTGAACAAAAAGGTGATAGGGTTTACACTTTTACAAGAGATAGAATAAAGTGGCATAAAGAGCAAGGTCATATTATAATAATAATATCAGGTTCGCCTTCAGAACTTGTTAGAGAAATGGCCAATAAATATGGCTTTAATGATTATAAAGGTACAATTTATATGGTAGATAAGAAAGATATGTATACAAGTGAAGTTATACCTATGTGGGATAGCGAGAGTAAATCTAAAGCTATAAATGAACTTGTAGAGAAATATGATATAGACCTTAACAAAAGTTATGCTTATGGAGATACATCTGGAGATTATACTATGTTTAAGCATGTAGGACATCCATTTTGCATTAATCCAACAAAAGAACTTTTACAAAAAGTTATGAGTGACAATGAAGTGACAAATAAAGTTAATGTTATAGTAGAAAGAAAGGATGTAATATATAACTTAAATATTGAAGATATACAATTTGTATAGGAAAGAGTGGTACTGTGATTATTCGTGAGAACAACGTAAAGGTAGAAGAATTTAGTGATGAATTTATGATAAAACCTGAAAATAGAGAGTATTTACCTAGTGAGCTTATATTTTTTGATCTTGAACACTATGTATATAAAAAACCAAAGTGTATTGGAGTATTTGGAGCTTGTGAATTTAATAAAAGACTAAATGAAATTTTGGTAACACAATATATGATAGAAGATAGAGACGAAGTAGCTGATATATTATATTTGGCGCGAAATTATTTTATTAAGATGAAAAAATTAGGTAAAAAAGCAATTGTGACATTTTCAGGGAATAATGATTTTACTGTTATAAATTATCTTTTTAAACAATATGGGATAGAATATGATTTTAACAAGGAATTTGATTCAATAGATATACAAAAAGAATATGAAAAAAATAAAACCACATCTATAGGACTTAAAAATTTAGAAAAGCTATTTGACATTATAAGGGAAGGAGAAGTAATTAGTGGATCGAATTTAGCTAAAACTTTTCATAAAGTATTAAAAGACAAAAGTTACTTCAAAAGAATGCCAGAGGAAAAAATAGAAAAAATACTTCTTTATAATGAACAAGATGTGGTTAATTTATATCATATTTATGTTAAGTGGAAGAAATATATATATGATGATAATGAAATTGAAGAGTTAGATGAGAGTATAGAAGAATTGGATGATGAAATAGATAATTTTAATTATGAAAATAAATCAATAATAAATCACTAAGTTCAACTTAAAATAAATTTTTCTTAGCTTTAGATTAAGTGCATGAAATTTAAAGCTAAGAAAGTCTAAATAATACGGTACCTTAAAACCCCTCTGCATAGTAAATGATTATGCAGAGGGGTTTCTATTATTTAAGTAATTCTATACCTTTTTTTAATCTTGAAATTGATTCTTCTTTTCCAAGTAATATAGCAAGCTCGAAAGCACCACCTGGAGTAAATGATTTACCAGAAAGAGCAGTTCTTATAGGCCATAACATTTGACCATTTTTAATTTCTAATGATTTTATTAATTCGAACACTTTTTCGTGGATATAATCTTTATTCCAATTTTCTTCATCGATTGCTTCAATAATTGGTAAAACTTTTTCTAAGTTTTCTAATGAACTTTCAACTGTACTTTTCATTTTTTTATGAACATAAAGATCAGTTGAATATTCTGGTAACTCTTCTAAGAAATCAATTTGTTCTGCTAGATCGCTTAATAATTCACATCTTGTATGTAATAAGTCTGAAATGAATTTTAAATCAAAATCTTTCTTTAAAACTTTCTTATATTCAGGAACAGCAAGTTCATGGAACTCATCTAAAGAAAGTTTTCTTATATATTCACCATTCATCCATTTTAATTTAGCATCATCAAATATAGCAGGTGATTTACTTATATCCTTGAAATCAAATTTTTGAGTTAATTCTTCAAGACTGAATATTTCTTCATTTGTTCCAGGGTTCCATCCAAGTAATGCAATGTAGTTAAGTACAGCTTCCTTTAGATAGCCTTTTTGAATAAGATCTTCAAATGATGCATCACCATTTCTCTTTGATAATTTATGATGAGTATCTTTCATAATTGGTGGACAATGAACATAAACTGGAACATCCCAACCAAATGCTTCATATAATCTATTATATTTAGGTGAAGATGAAAGGTATTCATTACCTCTAACAACATGAGTTATACCCATTAAATGATCATCTACAACATTTGCAAAATTATAAGTTGGAAGACCATCAGATTTAATTAAAATCATATCTTCAAGTTCAGAGTTATCTACAGTTATTTTACCGTATATAACATCATCAAAAGTTGTTGATCCAGTTGTAGGATTATTTTGTCTTATTACATAAGGTAATCCTTTAGCTAGATTTGTTTCTATTTCTTCTTTTGTAAGATGTAAACAATGCTTATCATACTTAAATGGTCTCTTTAAAGCTTCAGCATTTTCTTTAAGTATATCTAATCTATCTTTAGAACAGAAACAATAGTAAGCTTCTCCTTTTTCAACTAATTTTTTTGCATATTCAAGATATATAGCTTTTCTTTCACTTTGAACATAAGGTCCAACTTCACCGCCAACATCTGGACCTTCATCGTGGTTAAGACCTGTTAATTTTAGTGTGTTATATATAATATCAACCGCACCTTCTACTAATCTTTCCTGATCAGTGTCCTCAATTCTTAGTATGAAATCTCCATCTTCATGTTTAGCTATAAGATAAGCATAAAGTGCAGTTCTTAAATTTCCAACATGCATATAACCAGTTGGACTAGGTGCAAATCTTGTTCTAATTTTTTTTGATGCCATTTTTATTTCACTCCTATACAAATCTTCATAAATAAAGCCCTTTCATATGAATATTAAATGAAAGGGACATAATATATATAATATTAATTCTATGATATATCAACAGCCATTCTATGTCAATATTTTGGAGGACTTAGATTCATCTCATACATAATTATTTTTTTATTCTTTAAGAATTTATAAAAATCTTAAATCTGTGGATAATTTCTAGAATATTATATTTTAAAGGTATGATGAGTATCTCTAAAGAATAAAAAATAATCATATGCTACACCATTATTTCTTCACTGCATTTGGAAAGTGTGCATGGCTAAAAAATTGCCAGATCTAAAGTCACTTTGGAGATTTTGTTCTTATATTATGTCCATCAGAAGATAAGATAATTGTATGCTCTTTATTTGTTTGATAAATTTTTATGTTACTTTTAGTTAAACATTCTATTGTGGATTTATTAGGATGATTAAATTTATTATCATTACCAACAGAAATTATAGCTAGTGAAGGATTTACTTTTTCAATAAAAGCTTTGCTTGAGGAGGTGGATGAACCATGATGACCTATTTTTATTACATCACTTTTTATATTATTATTTGAATCTAATAATATTTCACTCTCTACTTCGTTTTCAGCATCTCCTGTAAATAAGAAGGAAGTATCTCCATATTGAATTTTTATAACAGGTGAATAATTATTTATATTGTCATATAGATCTTTAATTGGAGAAAACACAGTTACATGAGTATTCTTTCCTAGATCAATGGTATTAGTATCTTTTTTTAATACATTAATTTTTAGATCTTTATCTTTTAATGCATCTATCATTTTTTCGAATGTAGATGTAGTATTTTCTATTTTAGGTGCATAAAATTTGTTAATTCCATAAGTTTTTATAATTTTAGCCATGTTACCTATATGATCTTCATGAGGATGGGTTGCAATAATATAATCTATTTTTTTTATATTCAATGAGCGTAGGTAACTTAAAATTTTATTTCTAGATTCTTTTGGACCAGAATCTATTAGCATATTTATATTGTTTACTTGTATAAGACTTGCATCACCTTGTCCCACATCAATGTAGTGAATAATCATATTATTATAATCATAGTAATTAGTGTTTAAATTCAAGTATCTTAGCATAAATAATGTAGATAATATTATAAATAATAATAGTAGTTTAAATTTCAAATTTCTTTTAACTCTCATAAGAACACTCCTTTAAATTATTTTACCATTAAATAGAAAATAATTCTTAAAAAAGATAAGGATTTCAATTAATGTAATATGTATATAAATTAAAAAAATGAAAAATTGAAAGGTTGAATATTGCAAAAATTATGTTATAATTAAATAAAAATACAGCTTTTATAGAAAAAATGCAATATTGACTTATTTAAAAATTCATAATAGGGGGCAAATAAATGAAAAAAGAATTTTCCATGAGTAATGATAAAGTAATGATTAATTTTACTACAAAGTATTGTAATAATATTGATTCAGTGTTAGAAAGTGAAGGCTTTAGAAGGGTATTAAATAGTTATTTAGAAAAATCAAAAAGAAAAAATACATTAACATATAGATTTTTAACAGATTCATTAGAATCAAATGATACATCTAAGATTTGCAAGGCATTAATAAAAGCTATAAAATTTTTAACAATAATGGGTGTAGAAGAAATTATAGAATTAAGTCCAGGTTTTGAAGCGTTATTGACTAATAAAGATAGCTTTATTAGATTTGTAGAAGAGTTTTATTCTTATTGGAGAAGATTAGAAAGATATACAATAATTCATAGATATAAATTAAGACAAGGATTAGCTGCAATGAGCTTTACAGAAGCAAATGCAGAGTTCTCAGTAATCATACTTAAATTATATAGGAAGGTTGAAAAAAATGTATTAGGTTATCAACCTAAGGTTTATAGACAAATTCCTGCTGGTGGAAACGCATGTATCATGATTCATCAAATGGAGTGGCCCATTCCTAAAGGGTATGAAACATTAGAAGATATACCTTTTATAGATAACATTCTTTTAGAAACACCATTTATAACTTATCCAAAGAGAAATACAAGAGATGGAGTGTTTTCAGAAATTGATGAAAATCCATTAAAATATGCAAGTATAAACAAAGAACATTGGTTTTGTTATCCTGCTAAAATAGGAGAGTCATTAGCATATATATACTTCCATAGAGATTATATGGAACATGGAATAACTTTATGTAACTTATTCGAGATGGCTAGAACAGAAGAGATAAGAGGCAGAAGACCTGATATAGTATTTGTATTTGGCGCAAATGATGAAAATGGAAAAGATTTAAATACTGTATTCTATAATGATTATAAAAATGATATTATGCTTGGTTATATAAATCATTCAGATAAAATTGACTATTTTGGATATATGAAAAAAATGTCATTAACTCTTCATAATTTAATAATGATTAAAAAAGGATATTTACCAATACATGGGGCTATGGTAAATATTGTATTGAAAAATGGAAAAACAGCTAATGTAGTTATTATGGGGGATAGTGGGGCAGGAAAATCAGAAAGCTTAGAAGCATTTAGAAGCTTAAGTGAAGATTATATATCTGATATGACTATAATATTTGATGATATGGGAACTTTTAAATTAGAAGATGGTGAAATAAAAGGGTATGGTACAGAAATAGGAGCATTTGTTAGATTAGATGATTTGGACCAAGGATATGCTTTTAAAGAAATGGATAGAAGTATATTTATGAATCCTGATAAAGTGAATGCTAGACTAGTTATGCCAGTTTCATCTTACAAAGAAATAATGGCAGGATATAAAATTGATTTCTTCTTTTATGCAAATAATTATGAGGATGTAAAAGAAAATGAAAAACATCTAGAATATTTCACTTGTGCTGAAGACGCAGTAAATGTATTTAGATCAGGTGCAAGAATGGCTAAGGGAACTACAACAGAAAAAGGATTAGTTGAATCATTCTTTGCAAATCCATTTGGTCCAGTTCAAAAACAAGATGAGACTAATGTACTCATAGAAAAGTATTTTGATTTTATGTTTAAATCAAAGCAAACTAAAGTTGGTCAAATTAAAACTTGTTTAGGAGTATGTGGAGAAGAGAAGAATGGTCCTAAAAATGCAGCTTTAGAATTATTTGAAGAGATTAAAAAACTATAATTAGTATGTTTTAAAAAATATTGATATATTTATAAGTAAAGTGGACTGAG
>NZ_JAMQIF010000021.1:162569-196392 GCF_023845855.1 Clostridium sp. ZBS2 | reverse complement strand
AATATGTTATAATTATATTAAATTTTCAATTATATCGTTGTTATTAGAGAGAGAAAAAGGAAGGTCACATATTTTTTTATGTGACCTTCCTTTTTCTCAAAGGTAGAGTGGACTTTAAAATATTTATTTGATTTTTAAATGTGTGTTGATATATTCAATAGGTAAAGTGGCATTGTAATTGGATTTTGAGAATACTTAATGAGTATTGTCACTTTTACTGCTTGTCTCAATTTTATATTGGGAGCACGCATTAATTAGACTAGGCTTTATTTTTAGTGTTGTTAAATTAAATTCCTCTGTCCATGAGCATTATACTAAAATATCAATAGATTAAAAAACATAACAAAAAATTAAGGTTATAGGTAATGCATTTTATATCATAAAATGGTAAAATAATAGTATATATGCAATTGGAGGAAGAATTATGAATAAAAGATTAAAAAGAATTATTGCTATAGCACTTACAATTAGTGCATTTTCAACAATACAACCATCAAAATACATGAACTTATTTACTACAACAGCATATGCTGCAAGTAGTCATATAAGTGATTTAAAATTAAATAAAACTGATACATCAAGTTCTCTTAAGTTATATAGAGATGAAGATTGTGATATAAAAACAGATTTTATAAGCAGTAGAAGTGAATATTATGTTAAGACTTCATTAAGAAGTGTTAATATAACTTTTGATGAATCTGATAAATATGAGGTTTATGTTTTTGCAGACGATAACAAAAGATCTGTTCCTTTTGAAGAGAGTGATGAAATAGAACTTTCAAAAGGCGATAATACTTTATATGTAAGAACTTATAAAGAGGATCGTTTTGATAAAAATAATGTTAAAAATAATGTTATTGATGAATACGAAATTCATATAGAAAGAACGTCTTCAGCTTCTTCAAATGATGAAAACATATATTTATCTGATATATCTTTAGACTATGGTAAATTATCTTTTTCTAAAAATAAGACAAGCTATAATGTAGATGTAAATTCATCTGTAGATGAAATAGAAGTTACAGCAAAACCAGTTAATAATGATGATTACACAGTTAGAATAAATGGAAGTCAAGTAAAAGAAAGTCGTGATTATAAAAAGACATTAAAATTAAAAAAAGGTAAGAATACTATAGATATACAATTACTAGATGAAGATGATAATGAAAAAATATATACATTGAATGTATATAGAGGTGGAAGAGACTCTTCAGATTCAAGCAATTCTGATAAAGATGATAATAAACAAGGTAATGTATATTTAGATGATTTAAAATTAAATAATGGGGATATTAAATTAGATTTTAATAGAAAAGTTACATCATATGATGTAAAGGTTGCATCTTCTATAGACTCAGTTACAATAGGAGCTAAGCCAGAAAATGATGAATGTGATGTAACAGTGGATGGTAAAAAAGTAAATTCTAAAAATCAAAGAACTGTTGATTTAACTTTAAATAAGAAGAATGAAATAAAGGTTAAAGTAACAGATGAAGATGATGAACAAAGAACATATACTTTAAATATAACAAGAGGAACTGTTTCTTCATCAAATAATAATACAAGTAATCCGGGAAATAGTAATTCTGGAAATACTACAGTGACTCCAGGGGGCGGAAGTACAAATCCAGGGTCAACAGTAACACCAGGTGGTGGAAATAATAATAGCAATTCATCAAATAATAATGCAAGTACTATTAAAGGTAAGTGGGTTAAAACATCAACAGGAAATTGGCAATATTATGATGCTAATGGAGTGGCTTTAAAGAATCAATGGTTCAAAGATACTAATAATAAATGGTATTACTTAACTGCTGATGGAAATATGAAAACAAACTGGTTACAAAACAATAATAAGTGGTATTACCTAAATTATGATGGTTCAATGGCAACTGGATGGGTTAAGTTGAATGGATTCTGGAATTATTTTAATACTGATGGAACAATGTTAGTTGGTTGGTATAAAATCGGAGACAATTGGTACTATTCAAATGCCGACGGATCTATGAGAACAGGATGGCTACAAGAAGGAAAGACAAAATACTATTTAAATGCTGATGGAACAATGCAAAAAGGACAAAAGACAATAAATGAAGTGAATTACAACTTTAATGCTAGTGGTCAATTAGTAGAATAGTATTTACAATAAAGAAAAGCATAGGACGCATCCTATGCTTTTCTTATCCTTGGGGTAATCCAAGTTTTGTTGATACTATGGTATTTAATTTATTTATAGATAGATTAAGTTCATGTATTTGTTTTTCTAGTCTTATTAATAAGTAACTGCTAACTGCCACAGGGAAGCCTACATTGCCAATTAAGTTGACTAATTCATTGATGTTCATATCCTTTGCATCTCCTTAAATTTTTAAATCCTGATTTTTAATTTTAAATTAATTTAAATATTCACTTAATTTTTTTAGAGTTTTTTTCTTTTTACGATGTAATGTTGTATATGGTATTTTAGTAATCTTAGAGTATTTTACTAAAGGATTATTCTTTATTATTATAAAGTCTATTAGTTGTCGTTCGTCATCATCTAATTTACTTAAAGCTAGTTTTAATCTCTTTTTTTCATCATTTTTATATAAAACTTCATCAGGAGTTGGTTCTTTTGATATCAATACATATTCTAAATTATCATTTAATATTAAAGCATCTGAGCCTTCAGCAGCATCTCTAGTTTTAGTTTTTCTTAATATTTGTTTTATTTCATTTTGTATTGAATTTGTAGCATATGCAACAAATTTATGTTCAGATAGTGAGTAATAATCAATGCAGCTAAAAAGTTTAGCATAACACTCATTTTTTATATCTAAAAAATCATAACCATGTGTAAAAGTTTTTGCAGCAATATTTAATATCATTGGTTTAAATTCTTTTGCAAGTTCTTCTTTAGCTTTTTTGTCACCTAGTTTCGATAAATAAACTAATCTTTCAATAGTGTTAAAGTTCATATTTACCCATCCCCTTTTAAAAATAATTAATATTTATATTGAAAAATGCAATAAAATTGTAATATAAGTAATAAATTGTATGTTCATAGAATATATATGCTTTAACTCATGAAAAAACCAAAAAAACTTTAATTTTTTAATTTACCCCTGGGGTCCAGAAAATGGAAAAAGCCATGTCCCTAGGACATGACTTTTTTAAAAATTATTTTATTTAACTGCATATTTTTTAATTTCTTTTTGAGTTAATTGAGCATTTTCAATTTTAACGAAAGATCCTTTACTTGTTAAAAAGAAGTTTTTATCAATTATTAACTGCATTAAAGCTTTTACATTCTCATCAGTTAAATCATTTTTAACACCACTTATATTTATATTTGTTTTAGAACCAGTAGAATTAATAAAAGTCATTGATAATATATATTCCATTGTAATTCCTCCTAAAGATTATTAATTTTAATATTTTCTACAATAAATTACATAGATATTTAAAAAGTATAATATTGCAATTTATTGAATTTTGACGTGTGGTAATAAAGTAAGTTTTTTAATTTAAATTTTATTCATTCATTAATTTTGATGAATCAGTTACGATATAGTTTCGACAATCAGCATCAAGTACTTTTTCTATTGCACTAGCAACTTCAAAGTAATCGTCAGCACCTATTGATGGATTAACATTTGAAAATGTTTTTTTTGTATAGATTGGATCGCCTAATTTATCAACCCCCTTTTGCACCTCGATACCTAATGAACAACCTGTTACTAATTTTGTTATAGCCATAAAAGCATTCCTCCTTGTATTTTTTGTTTTGCTATATTTTAAAGGATAAGCTCACACTGGAAATTCTTGTCCAGAAGCTTTATACAAAAATATAAATTTGACTTTAAAACATAGCATTTGATTCGCTTTACACAAAAGATATATGTTAATAAGAATAAAATAACCGAGTATTTGTAAAAAAAAATTAATTATTAAGCAAAAATTGGATTTTTGTGTTTAAAAAAATGGCTATAATTGTTATAATTGCTTATGTAAAGTTTATGTAGGCTTAAACGATAATTAATGTAGGATAAAAGCTTAATTTACTAACAAAAAGGGAGGAGGAAATTGCTAAAGTTAATATTCATTTAGCAATAAAATAAATGATGAAAATTAATTTTAAAAGAGTTATTTCACAATTTTTAATATTGACAGTTATGATAACAGGAATTCAACTGGGGAATATTAAATCTGCAAGTGCGGTGGAATTGAATTTAGGATTTGTTGTAGAAGCGGGTGGAGCTAATTTAGATATTAATAAAAGTTCTTCAAATGCTTATTATACGGATGAAATTGATATGTCAGTATCGACTATTAATATAAAATCAAGTGATACGTCATATTACAAACTCGAAGGGGTAACATCTAATTCAAGTGGTGTAAAAATTGCAAGTTCAACAAGCAATGGGGTTACAAGTTATAAAATAGCTATGACTAAATATAATGATTTTAATGCTACTATTAAAGTAAAAGATTTAGGAACTCAAGAAGTTAAATCTTATAATGTTACTTTTAAATTTAAAGAAGAAAATGCAGATACATTTAAATTTAACAAGATAATGATAGCTGCATCTGGTAGTGGTGGAGCAATGACTCTTGATTTAGACTATAATTCTGATGGCGATGATTACTATATCTCAGGATTAGGAGATGATATAGATACAGCTAAAGTTAGTATTGTAGATGAAAATGGTAAGGCCATAACTTCAGGTGTTAAAATTACTATGGGTGGTAAGACAGGCACCTTTAAATTACTAGGTGGAGAAAATGAAATACTTATTAGTAGAACAGTTAATGGACGTACGAAGACATTTAAACTTGTAATTGCTAAAAAAGGCAGTGCTAAATTAAAGTCTTTAACAGGTGTAACATTATCACCTAAATTTGATCCAGAAACTACGGATTATACAGCTACTGTTCCAACAGCAACAGATAAGGTTGTATTAAAACCAACAGCAGCAGATAATTCATCTACTATAAGAATAAATGGTGTTCTTGTGACTAGTGGAGCTAATAGTCAACCTATATCATTAAAAGAAGGAAAGAATGATATAACTATTAGAGTAACTACAAAAGATGGCGAAGTTGGAGTTTATAGTTTAGAGGTTACTAGAACTGAAGCACCAAGAAGTTCTTATTTAAAATCTTTAAAAATAAATTCAGCATCACTTTCACCATCATTTAATAAACAAACTTTTGATTATACAGCTACTGTTGAAAATAAAGTAACCGCTGTAACAGTTACTCCAACAGCTGAATATTCTACATCAACTATTAAAGTTAATGGAAAGAAAGTTGTAAGTGGAGGAACAACAGGTTTTATTAGTTTAGACGAAGGTTCTAACGAAATAGAAATAAAAGTTACTGATGATAAAGGCGATACGAGTACTTACGATATAGTTATCACAAGAAGATATGGAAAAGATAATGTAAAACTTTCAAATCTTAAGAGTACTGAAGGAACTTTATCACCTAAATTTGATCCAGAAACTTATCTTTATACTGTAAAAGTTGATAGAGCAGTAGGAAGAACTAAACTTGTATTTACAGCTCAAAATGATAAAGCAAAGGTAAAGATAAATGGCAAAGAGTATGCAAATGCACAAGAATCTGATTACATTGATTTAAAAATAGGTGCAAATCTTGTCAATATAGAAGTTGTAGCAGAAGATAAGAAAACTACAACACTATATAGAGTAAGTATAATTAGAGATAAAATACAAGCTATTAATGAATGGGTATTATCTGGTGATGATTGGACATTTTATGATGCTTTAGGTAATCAAGTAAAAAATAAATGGGTAAAATATGATAATCAATGGTACTTTGTAAATATCAATGGATATATGGAAAAGAACGGATGGATTAACGAAAGTGGACAATGGTATTATCTAAATGCGAATGGAACAATGAAAAACAATTGGTTTAAAGATAATGGGTATTGGTACTATCTTCAAGGCGATGGTGCTATGAAGAATTCTGGTTGGGGATATTATGATAAAGAATGGTACATGTTTGGACCTAATGGGATGCTTGAAACTGGTTGGAAACTGTATAAAGGTAATTGGTATTTCTTATTAGACAACGGTACAATGAGAAGAGGCTGGGAGTATTATGATTTAAATTGGTACTATTTAAATGATGATGGAACAATGAAAAAAGGCTGGCTATATGACGGGAAGAATTATTACTATTTAAATAATAGTGGTGTTATGAAGACAGGCTGGCAAAGAATAAATAGTAAGGATTATTATTTTGATTCTTCAGGAAAGATGAAGACTGGATATATATTCTTAGATGGTAAATGGTATAACTTAGGACAAGATGGTTCATTAATTTATTAATTTAGCTATTCTTGGACTAGCTAGTGACAGTCACCAATTGGGGTTGGTGACTGTCACTTCTGTTAATTGGTGACTGTCACCGAAAAAACGCTATGAGTTTTATTCGTAGCGTTTTTTTTATTCTTTAGGAAATTATATTGCCTCAAAATATGTGGATAACTTATGGGGATATTGTATTTTAGGGGCATGATGAGTATATCTAAAGAATAAAAAATAATCATATAAGCATTGTAAAGAGAAATTTAGCCAAGCTGGTGACTGTCACTTTACTCTGAAATAACCAAGCTGGTGACTGTCACCATATTACATTGGTGACAGGCACTTTCAACATTTATGTAATAATATGAAATAAAAGAATAAAATTGAAAAAAGACAAGCTTTTAATCTCATTAAAATGAATATGTACAAAATTTTGAGAATAAAAATGGATTTTGTAATATCCAATAGTTTTAAATTCTTTTATAGGAAATATAATCTAGTAATAAAATTTATAAAAACTATTTCCAATAAAGTCGAAAGGTGTTAAAATAAAACTATGGCATATGAGATATAAAAAACCACTTATTAAGGAATTATATTATGTAATGATTACTAATAATATGAATTGTTTTTTTATATGGTAAAGCCATAATTACAAAAGATAAAGCTTTTATTAAAGTTAAGTATTACAAAGGATAAAAGAACAAGGAGAGAAAAAAGTATGATAAAAAGAATGAACAAATTAACAGCTCTTTTAGTTGCTGCAACTGCTGTTGCTTCAATAGTTCCAACAGGGGTTAGCGCTGCTGACTACCAAAGAATAGAATCAAAAGATGGTACAATCTATAATGCAGTAGCATTTAAAGATGGAAAGTTCTTCGTTGATGGTAACGTTAAAGATGGAGATACTGATGCTGCTTACTACTTAAATGATGGAAAGTACTCAGAATTAGAAAACCTTGATACTGGAGTAGATGTTGATGGAGTATACGCTAACAAATATCTTTCAGTTGAAGGTGGAGATTACTACATCGATTTAGAAACTGGTAAAGTTATAGATGAAGATTTAAAAGAAAATACTTTAGATGATTTAGCAGTAAGCTTAAGAAAACAAATTAAAGATAAAGCTGATGATAGATACACAACTGAACATAGTGAATTAAAGAATGCTTCAGATTTCACTTTACTTGAAGGTGCTAAATTTACTGATGCTTGGTATGGCGTTAAATATGATGGAAACAATGTTTATACAGACGTTAAAGGAAACTATATAGATGCTGACTACAACTTAGGAAAAATTAAAGTTGAAGTTACAACTGGATCAAGCACAAAATCAGTTACTTTAAACAATACTAAAGATACTGAAAAATCAATTACAGATGGACAAAAAGTATCTGCTAAAATTACTGATTCAAAAGTAATTGGACAAGACTCTGATAATATCTACAGAACAGCAACTATAACAGTAGAAGCTGGAACTGATGCAATAAAATCAATAAACAATGTTACAGTAACACCAGTAGATGGTAAAGTACAATTTAAAGTTATCCAAAAAATATCAAAAGCACAAGCTTCTGATACTATAGATGGAGCTAAATATGCTAAAACAGTAGCTAACTATGCTATAACAGATAAAGATGGTGCAGATGCAACTGCTCAATTAACTGATATGTCATTCAACGTTGTTGATGGAAAATTAGTAGCTTACAAAACAACTACAACTGCTAATAAAGTAAAAGTTGAAGCTAAAACAGTTAAATTCTCTACTGAAAGAGGATATACTTATACTGAAATCGAAGATGTAGATGCAGAAGAAGGAACAGCTTTTGATATCGACGTTGACGGTAACATGTGGTTATTAGAAAGTGGATTTGTTTATAAATTTGATAATGAAGAAGATTGGGACAAAGTTTACAAAGTAGACGGATCAATGAGTGAAATGTCAGTTTATAACAAAGACAACATGGTTGTTTGGAATGAAAAAGATGAAGTTTACTCAGTAGTTGGAAACAAAGATTCAGGAGAAGTTGAAAAGCCAGAAGTAACTACTGGATGGGTTAAAAACTCAGATGGAACTTGGACATTTGTTAAAGAAGATGGAACTAAAGCTACTGGTTGGTTAAATAACAACGGAGCTTGGTACTTCTTAAATGCAGCTGGAATCATGCAAACTGGTTGGATCAACGATAATGGAACTTGGTACTACACTAATGCTTCAGGAGCTATGTTAACTGGATGGCAAAACGTTAATGGTACTTGGTACTTTATGCAAGGATCAGGAGCAATGAAAACTGGTTGGTTAAATGACAACGGAACTTGGTACTACTTACAAGCTTCAGGAGCAATGAAAACAGGTTGGTTAAATGATAACGGAACTTGGTACTTCTTAAATGCTTCAGGAAAAATGCTTTCTAATACAACTGTAGATGGATACAAATTAGGAGCTAACGGAGCTTGGATAAGATAATTATTAGATTATTATCTTAAATGAAAAAGGATGGGGTTATCTCATCCTTTTTTTATTCTTTAGGAGATTATAAAAATCTTAAGTCTGTGGATAATTTCTAGAATAGCATGTTTTAAAGATATGATAAGTATCTCTAAAGAATAAAAAATAATCATATGCCGCACCATTATTCCTTCACTGCGTTTGGAAAGGGTGCATGGCTAAAAAAATCGACGGCTCTAAAGTCGCCTTGTCGATTTTGTTCTTCTTTAGGAGATTATAAAAATCTTAAGTCTGTGGATAATTTCTAGAATACTGTATTTTAGAGTAACAGGGGGATGTACTGATGGAATTAGACTATAGTGGTTGGAAGAATTTAAAAGGAAAATGGTATTTTTTTAATGAAGGTTTTATGAAAACAGGCTGGGTTCAAGATGGACATGCATGGTATTATCTAAATGATGATGGAGAGATGCAAACTGGTTGGATTAAAGATGGTGAAAGCGAATACTTTACAAATTCAAGAGGTATAATGCAAATTGGATGGATTGATGATTGTGGAATTTTATATTATGCAAATAAAAACGGTTTAATACAAAAAGGAAAAGTTATTATTGAAAAGAAAGTATATACTTTTTCTGAAGATGGAAAACTTATTTCATAAAAATATATTAAAAAAAAGCCTTAGTGGCTTTTTTTTGTTACTTAATAAATAATAAGGATAATTAAGGGGAATGTTTTGGAATTATATAGACAGTATAGTATAATAAAAAAATAATTTATTAATTTGGTGAAAATAATTACTGAATTAATGTATTAATATTTATATAAAGAATTTAAAGTTCCTTACGAAATAGATAGTGATTAAATAATTAAAATTTTTTACATAATATAGCAATTGATAAAATACAAAATTAGAGAGGAAGAGTGAAATGGACTTTTATAAAAATTTAAAAGTAAAAACTAAATTAATAGGATCATTTTTGTTTATGGCAATGATTGTAATATTAATTGGTTTAGTTGGAAGAGAAGCATTAATAAATACAAATAATAATGTAAAGGAAATGTATAATGTTGATTTACAAGCAATGCAAAAAATCTTATCGATAAAGGCAAACTTAGAAACAATAAATGGAAAAATATTGCTTGAAATGCATGAAGATCATAAAAATATGTTTGAAAATGCTAAAACAGAAATAAATGAAAAAGTTGAAGAAAATACTACATACATAAAAGAATATGAAGAATTAAATATTTCAGACAAAGAAAGACAAGCATTTAATAAATTTAAACAAGGTCTAGAGAAATATAGGATAGAAAGAGAAAGTTTAGTTAGTTATATTTATGAGGGTAACTTTGAAGGTGCTGAAAAAAAATATTTAGACATACAACCTATACAACAAGAAATGACTAAAAGTCTTAATGAACTTGTAGAGATAAATCAGAATATCGCTAAAACAGCTAATGAGAATAATAAAAATACTTTTATTAAAGCCAAATTATTCATTGATGTTATAACTATAATATCAATTTTAATTGCAATTACACTTGCATTAAGCTCATCACTTAGTATATCTAAGTTATTAGACAAAATGATAAATTTTGCAGAAAAGTTAGCTCTATATGATTTTTCAACATCACTTGATATTGGAACAACTAATGAATTTGGAAAAGCTGCTAATGCTTTAAATAAAGTGCAAGAAAATATAAGAGAATTAGTGAAAAATATAATGGATGATTCTCAAGATATAAGTTCAGCTAGTGAAGAACTTTCAGCGACAGTCGAAGAGTTATCAGCAAATGCAATGCATATAAATGAAGCTGTAAATGAGATTGCAAATGGAATGCATGAAACCAGTGCAACATCACAAGAAGTGACTTCAGCTGTAGAAGAAGTAGATTTAAGTATTACTCAGCTTTCTTCTAAAGCAGTACAAGGAAGTAATAATGCTAATGAATTTAAGGAAAAAGCTTTAGTAGTTCAAAATAATAGTAAAATAGCTATTGAAAATACTGAAAAGTTATACAGTGAACAAGAAAAGAAAATGATGAAAGCTATTGAAGATGGTAAAGTAGTTGATAATATAAGAGATATGGCAGATACAATATCTAATATAGCAAGTCAAACTAATTTGCTTGCATTAAATGCAGCAATAGAAGCAGCTAGAGCTGGAGAAGCTGGAAAAGGTTTTGCAGTTGTTGCAGAAGAAGTTAGAAAGCTTGCAGAACAATCATCATTAGCAGTGACTGGGATACAAGATACAATTATTGAAGTTAATAAAGCATTTAAAATAAGTATTAATACTGGTACAGATATACTTAAATTCATTCATGATGATATACAAGAACAATTTGATGCATATGGTGAAGCAGGACATCAATATTATAATGATTCTGATTTTGTAAGTAAAATGTCAGAAGAAATTTCATCTATGTCACAAAATGTAGCTTCTACAATAGGGGATGTGAGCAGGGCAATTCAAAACATGGATACAATAGCTCAAAATTCAAATGAAAGAGTGGACTTAATTAAAGAAAGTGTTAATGAGAACACAAGAGCTACAAATGAGATAGCATTGGCTGCACAAGGTCAAGCAGAATTAGCTCAAAGACTTACTGAAATGGTACAAAAGTTTAAAATTTAGGCTCTGTTTTAGCAGAGTGCTGATATATGCATAAGCAAAGTCCAATTACAATGCCACTTTACCTATTGCATATATCAACACACATTTAAAATAGAACCAAAATTTAAGAATAATTGGAAAAAATTACACCCCAGGGGTAGATGAATCTACCCCTGGGGTGTAATTTTTTCCAAATGAATATTGGTCAATTTTGTATTTGAACCGCTGAGTATAAGTGGTATAATAAATAAATAAAGTACATAGAAATAGAATTTATTATAGTGAATTTTTTTATTTTAGGATTATCAAGGGGGAAGAACGATGATAAAAAGAATTAAGAAAGTGATGGCTTTAGTGCTTATTGCAACTTCCATGGTAGCAATAGCGCCTAGAGATATGTTTAAAGGAAATGTTACTGCTTATGCAGCGACAACAAAGGAAGGAATGCCTAATATTGACCAGATAATAGATGGTATGCTTACACAAATGGTTAGTGCAAAAATTCCTTCAAATGAAACAATAGCAAAAACATTAGGTGGGGTTTTAGTAAAACAATATGAAAGTAAAGGTGCTAAAACTGCAGATGATTTAAAGTTCATTAAAAATGTTAGTATAAAGTTAAGTGATAAAAAGGCTAGAGAAATAATGGCACAAATGATGCCTAAATTAGCGGATAATAATACTATGGAACTTATACAAAAATTTGCAAAAGCAGAAGTGATTAAAGAAGGTGTAAATCCTTCAGATCCTAATTTCCAAGTAAAAGTAAAGGAAAAAGTGGATGAAATATTAAATATTATAATAGATAAAGGCGCAGTAATTTTACAGAATTATGCAGACTCAATTCCAGTATATCAATATACACTTAGGAATGATAAAAAGGAAGAAGTTGCAATGGGAGTTGTAGTTGGCGGACCAATTGCATATGTACTTTTACCTAAAACAGGACCTATATATGTTGATACTACGAAACTAGGGACAGTAGGAAATACAATGCTTCCAGAATTAATTGATAAATTAGAAGAAGCAATAAAAAATTTGGGTGGAAATATTGGACAAATAATAGGAAATATTAGCAGCACTATTACTGGAGCTTTAGATGATGTTGCTGATTCTGTGGACAAAATTTCAAATTCTATAACTGATTTATTTGATGATTTAGATGATAGTACTGATGACTTCTTTGATAAAATAAACAAAGATGAAGGCTGGGACAAGCATGACGGATATGTTTATTACTATGATGAAGATGGTATTAAGTATAGAGGCGTTCATGAAATAAAAGGAAAGAATTATTATTTCAACAGAATTGATGGAGCTATGGAAACAGGCTGGCAAATTGTTGACGGAAAGAGATGCTATTTCTCACCTAAAAAAGGATATCAACTTTATAGTCAATGGATAAAAGATGGAGATAAAATATACTGTCTTGATGAAAAAGGTGAAGTGAGAAAATCTCAGTGGGCTCAAGATGGAGCAAATTCATGTTACTTAAAAGCTGATGGAACGGTAGCTAAAGGATGGTATTCTGTAAATAGAGATGAGAGGTATTACTTTAATGAAACTACTGGATATATAGAAAAATCAAAGTGGATATATGATGATCAAGAATGGTACTATTTAAAAGACAGTGGAGTAGCAGCAACTGATTGGGAATGTATTAATGGAAAATGGTATTGCTTTAAATCAACTGGTAAAATGTATTCAGGTTGGTTTAGAAATGAAGGCAGTTGGTATTATTCAGATTCTACTGGAGCAATGCAAACAGGATGGGTATCCCATAAAAATAAATGGTTTTATTTAGATGAAAGTGGAAAAATGAAAAAGAATGAATGGGTATCAGTAAATGGAAATTGGTATTACTTCAATTTAAATGGAGAAATGATTACAAGTTCAAGATATATAGATGGAACAAAATATCACTTTAATTCAGATGGAAGTTTACAATCATAAAATTTAGGTGGCTGGTGACAGCCACCTTTTATTGATTGAAAAATAATTATGAATTTATAACTATTTATTGTATAATGTATTAATATATAAGCTTATTATGGAAAAAATTGCTATAGATATACATTATAGGAGGGGACTATAGAATATGAATAAAAAATTAAAGAGAATTATCACAATGACACTTATTATTGGGGCATTTTCTTCAGTATCACCAGTAAATTATAGAGTTTTTAACAATGAAAAGGTTTATGCATCTACACATAATGATGAGTATTTACTTAAAAAACTAGGTGTATTTGAAACTAAAAGTGGAGATGAAATTGATTTATTAGATAGTGAATGGAAAAAGACTAATTTTAATAAGAAATCTAAAGCAAATTATTGCGTTAAAGTGGATAGTAATGTTGATTCAATTAGAATAAATGCTTCTACTAATGCTACAGATTACTCCATATATAAGAATGATGGAAAAAAGAACTATAAAGGAAAAGATATTTTATTATCTGATGGAATAACAAAGATTTATGTAAAAACTTATGAATCAAAATCAGATGCAGATGATGATAAAAATGTTAAAAAAGAATATAGAATAACAGTTAAGAAATCTTTAGAAGATAATAAAAATTCATCAAATGAAATTAGTGATGAGTCATCATGGAATTTAGAACAATATAAAGATGATGAAGTAAAAAATGAAAATAATTTATTAAGTAAATTTGATAATAAAGTTTTAAATAATACAAAGAGAAATCAATGGGTTATGGTAAACGGACTATGGCAATATAATAATTACATTGGTAATCCACTTAAAGATGAGTGGATCCATGACACATCTAAGGATAAGTGGTATTTTTTAGATTCTTATGGAAATATGGTGACGGGATGGCTAAATAAAGGAGATAAATGGTATTATTTTGATTCAAATGGAGAAATGGTTACTGGCTGGAGAAGTATTGATGGACAATGGTATTATTTTAATTTATTAGGGAAAATGATGAATGAAAGAGTATTAGATAATGGAAATTGGTATTATTTTTTACCTTCTGGCGAATTGATCTAATTTATGTTGGTGACAGGTATGTTGGTGACAGTCACTTTTTTGAAGTGGTGACAGTCACCTTTGGGCAGAGGTGAATCTGTAATGCATTGGATTTACAGGTTTTAGCTGAATTAAATTGAAAATGGTGACAGTCACCGATAGGTAAATGGTGACTGTCACCATTTTTTTTGGTATAATAGTCCAAAAGGATAATTTTGGAAAGATATTAGGGGGATTGAATTATGAATAAAAGATTAAAACACATAATTGCAGCTACTCTTGTAGTAAGTGCATTTACAACTATTGCTCCAGCAAAATATATTAATTTAGGTATGGTAAATGCATATGCATCAAGTAGCATAAGTAAAGATGAGTTTGATGATCTTGCTGTATACAAGGGTTCAAGCTCAAAAAAATTACAACTTTATAGTTCTTCAAGTTGTAAGGATTCTGATGAAGTAGATTTTAAATTTAATACAAAGACATATTACGTTAAAATTTCAGGTAGCACAGATTCTGTAAATATTAATGCTGATATTGATAGTGACTATGAAGCGCATGTATTTAAAGGAAATAAAGATACACCACATGATCTTGAGGAAGAGATAGAAGTGGGATCTGGAACTACAACTCTTTATGTAAGAATATATGAAAGTGGAGAGTTTGAAGATGACGATGTTGAAGAAAATGTAGTAAGAACTTATAAGATATATGTAAAAAATGGATCTGACTCTGATGATGACAATGCTTCAGATAAGATATATTTAAAGGATATAACTTTAAGTAATGGAGATATAAGTTTTAATAAGAAAAAGACTTCTTATGATATAAATGTTGCTGAATCAGTAGATTCTATCAAGATTAAGGCTGTACCAGAAGATGATGATTATACTGTTGAAATTGATGAAGATACAGTCGATGATGGAGACAAATATAAAAAAGAAGTTGACCTTAAAAAAGGAAAAAATACTATTAAGATAAATATAGAAGATGATGATGATAACAAGAGAACATACACTTTAAATATAACTCGAGGAGGAATATCTACTTCTAATAATCAAAATACAAATAATAATACAAACAATAATTCTAATACAGTTAAGCCAAGTACACCAGGCGATACTGATAAAAAATGTGATCAATGGGTAAGTGCTAATGGAGTTTGGCAATATAATGACTCAAATGGAAATGCTATTAAGAATAGATGGCACAGTGATAGATCTTCAGGAAAATGGTATTACTTAGATCAAAATGGATATATGAAAATAGGTTGGTTAATAGATGGAGACTCATGGTATTATCTAGACGAAAATGGAGCTATGAGAACAGGATGGGTACTTTGTGGAAATGATTGGTACTATTTAAATAACAATGGATCAATGCATACAGGATGGCTACAAGATGGATCAAATTGGTACTTTATTAACAGAAATACTGGCGTAATGAAGAGCAATGGTTGGATTGTAGATAATGGAAAGTATTATTATTTTAGTTCATCAGGAAAGATGCTTTCTAATGTTACAATGAATGGATATGTATTAGGTGCAGATGGGGCTTGGATAGGAAGATAATAAAAAAGTACCCAAAATTAACCTTTTTGATGTATTATTAATGAGTATAAGTTATGACAAAAGAATTAAGAATATCTTAAGCTTAAATTAATTTACTTGTCGTCATTGTCATGGTAAAATATACAACATATAAGGGAGGAATGGTAAAATGAATAAAATATTCAAGAGAACAATAGGATCATTACTTGCTGTAGCGACCTTTGCAACAGTTGGTCCTGTAAAATATACAAGCCTATTTACAACAGAAGCTCATGCATCTACAAGTAAAAATTCTGATATGATAACTGATATAAACATTGGTAAATCAGAAGGTGATGATGATTATAGCTTATATGATAAGAAGAAGTGTAAGAAAAAGGTTGACTTTGATGCCGGAGAAAAAGATTATTATGTTAATGCTAAATCTAAAAATAAAGTTTATGTAAGTGCAGATGTTAAGTCTGGATATTCATATGAAGTATATAGAGGTTCTAAAGAAGCTGATGATGGTAAAATTTCACTTAGCTCATCTTCAACTAAGGTTTCTGTAAAAGTATATGAAAATGGAAATGTTGAAAATGGAAATAAGAAAACACTTAAAGAAACTTATAAGATAACAGTATTACGTGATAGAGACAAAGATGACGATGATGATGATGACGATGATGATTATGATGATATCTATTTAAAAAATCTTGAAGTAGATGATAAAGATGTTAAATTAAAGGAAAGCAAAACTACTTATACTGTAGATGTTAAAGAAAGCAAAACATCAGTTAAGATTGTAGCTGAACCAGATGAGGATGAATATAAAGTAAAAATCGATGGAGATACAGTTGATGATGATGATGATTATGAAAAGAAAGTCACTTTAAAAAAAGGTAAGAATGAATTTAAAATAAGAGTTAAAGATGATGATAAAAATGAAAGAATATATACATTAATCATCAATAGAGGATCATCTTCTGATAAAGATGAAGACAAAGAAGAAAATAAGAATAACTCAAACTCAAATAATAACACAAATGTAACTGCTAGACCAAACCAATGGATAACAGTTAATGGACAGTTAATGTACAATGATTCATTAGGAAATCCTATCAAGAATGCATGGTTCATAGATAGAAACACTAATGCATGGTATTATTTCCAAGCTGATGGAACAACAAAAAAAGGTTGGTTTAGTAGTAATGGTAATTGGTACTATTTAAATCAATATAGTGGTCAAATGCAAACAGGATGGTCTTATATAAATGGACAATGGTATTGCTTAAATTCATCAGGTGCTATGAGAACAGGATGGATAAAATCTGATTGGAGTGGTGATTGGTACTACTGTGATGGATCAGGAAAAATGCTTAGAAATACAACTGTTAATGGGTATAGATTAGCATCAAGCGGTGCTTGGGTAAGATAGTATAATCTTATTTTAAGTTAAGACTATGTTTTAAAATATAGCCTAAGTTAAAAAATGCTTTAGAGATATGAAATTTTCTCTAGGGCATTTTTTATTACGTTAACTTTAGAATATAATTTAATTAATATTTAAAATTTATGTAAAGTTTTTGTTAAAAATGTAAAATTATAAACACATATTTTTAAAATCTATTGAATGCTGGAAAAAATATGTTATAATTATATTAAATTTTCAATTATATCGTTGTTATTAGAGAGAGAAAAAGGAAGGTCACATNNATGTGACCTTCCTTTTTCTCAAAGGTAGAGTGGACTTTAAAATATTTATTTGATTTTTAAATGTGTGTTGATATATTCAATAGGTAAAGTGGCATTGTAATTGGATTTTGAGAATACTTAATGAGTATTGTCACTTTTACTGCTTGTCTCAATTTTATATTGGGAGCAAGCTAAAAAGGGACTATACTCATTTTTAGTATTCCTAAGTTCAATTACTCAGTCCACTTTGCTTATGCATATATCAACATGATACTAAAACACAACTTAATTTTTAAACCTTAATATTATCTTAAGCTAATGTTAATTTACTATCAATGTTTAAAATGGTAAAATTAATAGTACTAAAGTATTTAGAGAGATGGTGAGATAATTTTGAAGAAATTTTTTAGAAATATTATTATGGCATTTTTTGTAATTGGTATATTTTCAGTATTTGAGCCGTCAAAATATTTTAATTTAATTAATAAAAAAGCATACGCAGCTAGTAGGGTGTATTTAGATAATATATATTTAAGTGACAGATGCTCTATTGATTTTTCTAGGAAAAAGTATTCTTATATTTTAGATGTTGATAAATCACTTGAAGAAATAGTAGTTAGAGCTAGACCTGAAGATTATAATGATACAGTTAAAATTAATGGAGAAGTTATAACAAGTGATGATAAATATAGAAAATTAGTACCCTTAGAAATTGGAAAAAATAAAATTGAAATAGAAGTTAAGGATAATAATAGTGCTACAACAGCTACATACACTCTGTATATTTATAGGGGTGGGAATGAATGCAACTATTTATTAGATGATATAAGTATTGATTCAAGTAATATTGGTTTTAAGAAGGACAAGAATTCTTATAATATTGAAGTTGATGATGATACATCTAAAGTTGTTCTTAAAGCTATAACAAAGGATAAAAATTATAAGGTAGTTGTTAATGGGACTGAACTTGATTATCCTAATCTTATTAGAATAAGATTTAGTGGAATTGGGAAATATGAAATTAAAATTAAAGTTATTGATCCTGAAACAAATAGATTTAAGGAATATAATTTAGATATGTATGTAGGTATTCCTATATCTCCTGATGTATCTAATTCTATAAATTCAGTTATAAAACCTAATCAATGGGTAATGGTAAATGGTAGATGGAGATATAATGACTCATTAGGAGAGCCTATAAAAGATAAATGGTTTTTTGATACAAAGTATAATAACTATTTTTACTTTAATAAAAGGGGAAATATGAGGACAGGCTGGCTTTGCGTGGATAATAATTGGTATTATGCAGAGATTAATGGTGAAAGACAAACAGGCTGGCTTTTAGAGGACAATGAGTGGTATTATTTTGATTATGATGGAATAATGAAAACAGGTTGGATACCATATAAAGATAAGTGGTATTTTCTAGATTCAATTGGAGCTATGCAAACAGGTTGGATTTGTGATAAAGGTAATTGGTATGTTTTAAATGCCAATGGTGAAATGATTATTGGTTGGATAACATATAATAAAAATAGATACTTTTTAAAAGATGATGGAAAAATGGCAGTAGGATGGTTTAATAATAAAAATGAATGGTACTATTTTAATGCTAATGGAAGTATGAAAAATGGAGAATGGTTATTTTATAGGAGCAATTGGTACTATATAAATTATATTGGTACCATGAGAACAGGTTGGCTATATAAAGATAATAAGTACTATTATTTTAATGAAGATGGAACAATGAATACAACTACTAAAACTATAGATGGATATACTTATAATTTCAATAAAGATGGTTCAGCAAATTTTAACTGATTTTTTTATTCTTTAGCAATTATAATATATTGAAATCAGTGGATAACTTAAATTATAATTTTGGTTAAAGTTGAAGAAATGTCATCTAAAGAATAAAAAAATAATTTAGTCGCCTGCCAAGTTTTTTCACATACGTTCGAAAAGGCAGATGCGTAAAA
The DNA here is from genome assembly GCF_023845855.1 of Clostridium sp. ZBS2. Taxonomy (NCBI): domain Bacteria; kingdom Bacillati; phylum Bacillota; class Clostridia; order Eubacteriales; family Clostridiaceae; genus Clostridium; species Clostridium sp. ZBS2. The sequence goes on along the minus strand of NZ_JAMQIF010000021.1, from coordinate 176,807 downwards.
AAATCGACAGCTCCATAGTGGCTTTATCGATTTTTTTATTGACTTAATGATTTGACATGGAGGTTAACTGTTTATGAAGTTTCCTGAATTACAAGAACACATTAAGAAGTTTATGAATAATGAAAATTATATGAAATACTTTAGAGCATTTGCAGTTCATAACATTGAATATGATCCGCATTATGTAAAAAGTGTTATGGAGTATCTTTTAGATATTTCAAGAAAGCTTAACTATGAATTAGCAGAGCATTGGTGCTTAATATATATTGGATGGTGTGAACAACTTGAATGTAATTTTGAAAAGGCAATAAAATTGCATTTAATGTCAAAAGAATATTTTGAAAAAATTAAAGAACTAGAGGGTGTTAGTGTAACATGTAATGCACTACTTGTTGACTATTTAAAAATAGGGCAATTTGATTTAGCTATAATTAATGCATTAAGAGGAGCTGACATTGCAAGAAAGTTAGGAAATAAGAAATTATCTATAGTATTACTACTTAATATATCATATGCATATGTTGACTCGTATAATTATGATGAAGCTATTAACACACTCAAAAAGCTTAAAGCATATAAAAGTGAATTTAATTTTAAACATGAAATATTAATGTGTACGATTTTAGCAGAATGTTCACTGTCTATAAATGACTTAGAAAGAGCATTTAATTATTCGACATTTGCATTAAAAATTATAGAAAAGAATAAGACTAAAATGTATAAGGTAGAATTATTATCTATAATTGCAGATATTTTATATAGAAAGAATGAAGAATGTGAAGCAATAAAATTATTTGAAGAATCATTAGAAATTCTTAAACAAGATGATAATTATTTAAGAGCAAAAATATTAATAAGATGGGGACAGTGCAATTTATATAATGAAAATTATATTTTAGCAGAAAAAAAATTTTTAGAATGTCTTAATTTATTAGAAGAAACAAATTTTATTACTTTAAAATCACAGGTTTATAAAGAATTAAGTAGTATCTATGAAAAGTTAGGAAAATATAAAGAAGCATTTGAAGCAATGAAAGATTATGATAAGTATGAAAAAAGAGTATATGATTTACACAGCAGTAGCTGGTTTAGCATTTTTAAATATAGGAATTTAGAAGAGAAAGCAAATGTATATAGAGAATTATATAATAAGATAGAGCGTATTTCAGAATTAGGAAAAGAAATAATTTCGATATTAGATATAGATAAATTACTATATACTATTTATATTGAGGTTAAAAAGCTAATTGATACTGATATATTTGGAATTGCTTTATTTGATGAAGAAAAAAGTATATTAGAATATAAATTGTTTATAGAAAATGGTGACGTTAAAAATTTATGTTCTATTTCTCTTGACGATAAAAATAGTTTTGGCGTGTACTGTTTTAAAAGTAAAAAAGAAATTTTAATTAACAATATTGAAAATGAACATATTAAGTATGTAAGAAAATTTAATGTTAATAAATACAAGAAAGTTCCGTACTCAATACTATATATTCCTATAATTATTAAAAATAAATCCATAGGTGTTATAAGTGTTCAAAGTTATAGAAAAAATGCGTATACAAGAAATGAGTTAAATGAACTAAAAATCTTGTCATCTTATATAGCCATTGCACTTCAAAATGGTAAAATATTTAATGCAGTTGAGCATTTTGCAAAGTATGATTCATTAACAGGAATGCTTAATAGAAATGTTATATTAACTCAAGGAGAGGACATTTTAAATAATAGATTGGAAACAAAAGATAAGTTTTCTATAATAATGATTGATGTTGATTATTTCAAGAAAATAAATGATAACTATGGTCATGATATAGGTGATATTGTTTTAAGAGATGTTAGTGCAATAATAAAAAGTGAAATTAGAAATACGGACTCTTTAGGAAGATATGGTGGAGAAGAATTTTTGGTATTATTACCAAATATAAATTTAGAAGAAGCTAAAAAAATTGCGGATAGAATTAGGAAGAGTGTAGAAAATTATAAATATTATTATTTAACTAGTAAAAAACATAATCGTGTTACATTAAGTCTTGGTGTTTATGAATTCAATAAAGATGAATTTGATTTTTTTGAAGGTGTAAAAAAGGCAGATAAAGCACTATATATGGCAAAATCTTTAGGCAGAAATATGGCAATTGAATATTCAGGATAAATTAAAAAATTATTTTTTTATGAGCTGTTATACTTANNTAAGTATAACAGCTCATAAATTTTTGCTTTGAAATTATGTTATGTTTTAGTATAGTGTTGAGTTAATAATATTGGCAATAAGTAAGATAGTTATATCATTTGTGATTTTTTTTTCATAATATAAAATTAAAAAGTAGTTCTTTTTAATTGAGGTGCTTAATTTTGAAAGAGAGATTTTCATATTTAAAGAAAATATTAAGTAAAATATGTTTAGGAGATAAATGTTTAATTATATTTATGATAATTATATTTATTCATGTAACATTTGATCTATTTATAGGTGGTAATGGAATAAATTCTGAAGAGACAGTAAATGCAATAGATATAATAGTAAGGACTACTATTGCATCTATATTCGGATATTTTATAAGTTCAAATTTTGTGAAAAATAAAAAAGAAATTTTAGATGAAAAAGAAAGTAATAAATGCTATTTAGAGAATAAAAACAGTAATAAAGCTTATTTGAATGATAATAAGAAGTTAATTATAAATAATAATAATGAACATTTAGATGGTGAAAATAAGCAGAACCGTGCAAGTGAAGAACAAATTATTATTGTTTTCATAATTGGATTAGCTTCTATGATACTATTACTTTTGGTAAGAGATTTCATACAAGTTTCTAATCCGGATATTCCCATAATATCTCAATTAAGAGATATTGTTTGTGGCTGTGTGGGATTTTTGTTAGGATGTCCTTCAAATCACAAGTAAAGTTTGTTATGATTATATTATAAAATATTACTATTTAGTAATTTAAATATTAAATAGTAATATTTTAGAAAGAAAGTTTACAAGATGGAGGATAATAATGAAAAATGTGCTTTTGAGAAAGGTATTGGCATCAGTATTGACAGCAACTACTATAATAACATTTATACCTATTAAGGCATCGGCAACGTGGACAAAAGATTATTTAGGAAATTGGAATTGGATGGAAAATGGACATAATGCAATTGGCTGGAAAAATATAAATGGAAATTGGTATTATTTTGATTATAGCGGAGTAATGAGGACTGGTTGGATAAATGATTGGGGCTATTGGTATTATGCTGATTCTAACGGTGTAATGCAAAATGGAATAGTTGAAATAGATGGCAAAATTTATGCATTTGATGATAGAGGTATTATGCAAAAAGGAAATGTATCTATAAATGGTCAGAGTTATAAATTCAATAATCAAGGTTATGCAATAGGAGATAAAATTCCGGCACCTATTAAGACTTTTGATAATGGAAATAATTTATTACCATATGGATCTAAGCCAGCATACTCTAATTCAGGAGATTCATCAAGTGATTCTGATTCAGAAGATGAAATTTTTAAGGATGTTGAAACAATAAAAGTTAGATATAAAGTTACTTTTAATACTGATGGTGGAAGTAGCGTTTCAGCTATAACTAATATAAAATCAGGAAAAACGATAGACTTACCAAAGGAACCTACAAAGGATGGTTATAAATTTGATGGTTGGTATAAAGATGATGACTTTGATAAGGAGTTTACAGAAGATACTAAAATAAGATCTAATATGAAAGTATATGCAAAATGGATTAAAGAAGGCTCATCTGATAATTCTAGTTCAGGAGATTCATCTTCTTCAAATAGTAATTCTGTAATTGTAAATAATGTACAAGTAACTGTAGGTGAGAATGAATCGGATATTGGTAATGTTAAAGTAAGTGCAAAGGCAACTAATTATGCTGGATTAACTGAGGCAACCATTGATTTAATAGACAAAAAGACTGATGAGGTTAAGAAAACTCAAAATCTTAACATAGGTGGAAGTGGTTATATAAAATTCACATTCACAGGCATTGAAAAAGGAACATATTATGCAAAGGTAACAGTTGGAAAAGTAAATTCTAATTCATCTGAGTTTATTATATTATCAAAGGACGAAGTAGCGAGTAGTGATGTTATAAAAGATATGAATGAACTTAGATTACAAGATATAAGTTTAGTAACAGATGATTTAAGTTTACCTACAAAGGGATCACACGGTAGCGTTATTACTTGGAAGTCATCAGATTCAAATATAATAGATGCTACTACAGGTAAAGTAAATAGAATAAACGGTGCTGGAACAGAAGTAGTTAAATTAACAGCGACTATATCTAAAGGGAATTCTACTCCAGTAACCAAGGATTTTAATGCTTATGTAAAGAAATTTGATATGAAGTTAGGTGAGGCAGTTGAAAAAATAAATAGTGCCTCAAAAGCTGGAACTAATGAAGAGGAAAAGATATTATCTATTAAAAATCAATTAACTACAAGTTGTATGGTATCAATTGGTGTAAATGAATCTCAATACAATAAGTATAATGAGCTAAATTTGTCATCTAAGCCTGATAAAGAGCAAACTTATCAATTAGAAGTTGCAAAATCAATTTATGATGATTTAAATTCTAATAATTATATATCAGGAAATATTGATATTAATAACCTTACTAATGTGAATAAAAAAGAACTTGAGAATGAAGCAATGGGTATTGCTAGAATGTTTGATAGAGCTGTCACTGAACAAGCTAGATTGAAGAAAGAAAAAGAAGATTCGGAAATACAAAAAGAAGCGTTAGAAGTTAAGCAAAAGGAATTAAAAGAATTAATAGCTAAATATCAAGATGAAGAAGACAGTGGTAAATTAAATTCAGATAAATTTACATCATTAAGTTGGACAAATTATAAATCTGCTATGGAACAAGCTAAAAATTCTCTTACAAGTGGATACATTGCTAGTATAGAAAATGCAATAAAGACATTAAGTAGGTCACATGAAAATTTAGTAGGTGCGTACTTAGTAACAATAACTCTTTATAGAGATGGAAAAGCAGAAGAAAATATTTGGAGTGAATTTGAAGGTGATGTAAGTTTACAAAAGGGAAGTTCAACTCCTATAAAAACAGATTTTGCAAAAAATGGTGCAAGAAAAGTAGCTGTAACTAGCGGTGAGTATAAAGTTTTAGTTGATGGCAGAGATACAGGGAAAATAGTAAGTGTAACTGATAAACCAGAGGATGATGTTAAATTGTATTATTATACTGTAAGTTATTCTATAGTAGGATCAGATTCTATTAGTGGTGAAGTTATCAGTGCTAAATATGATGGACAAGATATTAAATCAGGAGATATATTACTTGGTGGAAAAGAATTGGTCATAAGAGTTAAGGGTATTAGTGATGTTACAAATAGCTTTAAGTATTTATGGAAAGATGCAGCAAGTAATGAAGTATCTAAAATTTCAACTTATGGAGAAGACAAGCTTGAAAACAAAATTAATGTTAAGTGTGAAATTACTCCTAGTGATATACTTATAGATAATTTAATTGCAATTCCTGATGATTCAGGAAATATATCATTTAAATCAAGAATTATCAATAGTGAAAGCAATAAAGCCACTATAGAATTGTTAGAATTAATTAATCTTAATGAGAGTGTTAAGAAAACTATTAATGATGTAGAGTTAGGCAGTGGATATGCAGAAGGCAAATTTACTGATGTAAGTACAGGAATCTATAAAGTAAAAGTTACTGTTAATGGAATATCTAAAACTTCTGATAGAATATATATTAAAAATATAGATCCAAAATTAAAGGGAGCAATAGATGCAATTAATTTAGCTAGGCTTAATGATGAATATGATGATACATTTACTAATACAAGAACAGAACTTGAAAATAATAAAGATTATCTTGAATTAAATTTTGATGGATATGGCAATTTAAGTGATGATAAATACAAAATAGAAGTTGCAAAAGCTGTTTATAATGCAGGAAAAATAAGTGCTTTTGCAGTAGATGAAAGTGGAAAAGCCAGAATTAAAAAAGCATTTAATGATGCACTAACTATTCAATTGTCTGTTAAGGAATTTGATGAATTAAAGCAGAAATTAACAGATGCAATAAATAATGAGTATAGTGATGGAAAAGACAGAAAAACATTAAAATTAATAAGTGATAAAGATACTTATGAAAGTATTATTTGGAATAAATATGAAAGCGCTATTAATAATGCAATAAAAGTAGAATCATCATCAATTCCTAATAGCACTAATTCTAATATAAGCACTCTTACAACTAATATAAATAATGAAATTAAAATGTTAGAGGATGTTAAAATTGCTTTAAAATCAGCAGTTTTACAGGAAGCTGAAATAAAAATAAATCTAGATGGAAAGATGAAAGCTGGAATTACAAGTGTTAAATTAGAGGGGCTGGTATCAAAATCAGCAATAGAAACTTCAACTGGATTTAAAGTATCTGTACCAGATGGAACGTATAAAATATTAATAAATGGATCTGATACTGGAGAAACAATAGTAGTAAGTGGATCTAGTAAGACACATATAATAAATTATTATACTGTAAAATTCAATGTTGAGGCTTCACCATCAATAAAGGCTAGTATTTTATCAACTTATGATGGAAAAACAATATCTAATGGAGCATCTGTAATAGCTAAAGATGGTAAGGAAATGTTATTTAAAATTACAGCTACTAGCAGTAATAATGAAGAGATAACTTATTCATGGAAGAATACAAATAATATTTCAGGTACAAGTTTAGGAAATGAATTTAAGTATTCAATTAATAATGTTTCATCACCAATAGATATTACATGTGAAGTTAAGCCATCAGAAAATAGTGTTATTGAAACAATAAAAGGTTATGTTTCAAATAATAAAAAAGATTCATTAACTATTTCAAAATTAGAAGAAGCGGGATTAACTGAATTAGTTGAAACAAATTTATCTTCTTATAAAGAAGCAATAGCAAAATTAACAACTGATAGTATTAATAAAGTTAAATTACAAGAAATAATTAAACAAGTAAACTCAATAAGTTCTGCAATTCTTATAAAATAAAAGAGTATAGATAATTCTATGTAATTTATATTTTAATTTTAGAAATATTACTGGAAATTTTGATTTCCAGTAATATTTTTTTATCTTTGGTAAATGTTAAAAATATGTGTTTTATATATATCACTCAAATTTCAAATCAACTTCATAGCGTATGCTCGTATGTTTGTCGTATTTTAGATTAAATGGATGGTTTTGTATAGACTGAATTTTTTAGAAATGCTATAATACGAGTGGAATTGACATTGTTATGCTTCTAAAATAACTGCGAAATAATGGTTTTTACGGAGTAGTGGCTAGATAATTAATATTTAGAAAATATATAATTTGAAAAACGGAGGAGCATTATGGCATTAGGAAAGATGTTTGAAAAAACTATAAAACTAGTAGGAACAGTATCTAAGGTTGGTGTTCAATTAGGCGCTGATATAGTAGGAACAGTAGCAGAAAAAATTGATGATGATCCTGATATAAAAATAAGGATTTCAGAGTATGGAGTAAAAAAAGGACAATATATAAAAGCTATCACCACTGAAGTAGCTAGTAAGTCATCAGAGATAGTTGATAGAGCAGTTGACAATAGTATAAATGTACTAAAAGTTGGAAGTGTAATAATAAAAGATGGTATAAGTCAAGTTGCAGAAGGAATAGATTCAAGTATTAAAGGAATGAATAGTTATAATAAGCATACCATGGAGAATAATGGTGATAAAAGCTACTGTGATCCTGCACAGAATCAACCTGATAAAACTGAAACTATATCTATGGAGCATAAAAGAAATGTATCAAAAGAAGAGAAATATAGTGACGTTAAATCAAAGGATATAGGTTATCAAAAAAGTGAAAAGAAAAGCACCTCTGGAGATAGTAGGAGTGAATATGAAGCTAACACTAAAATAAAAAGAAAATATTTAGAAACTACAAGATATTATGGTAATATGAACATTATTGAATTTGAGGATAGGGAGATTCATGAATTGAGTCTAAGTTTAGCAGAAATGTTCCTTAGAAATATGTATGAGAAGGTTGTTGAGGCACTTAAAGTAATTGAGCAAAACAAAGATGATTTAATTTATATAACGGATAACCTTATAGATATCTCATTTAGTATTAATAATGAGGATGATGCAGTAAAATTTGATGAAGCAAGGGACTATTTTTATGCATCCGAATGGCAATGTAGAACAGATACAGTAAAAATAAAAGATATAGATAATTTATGTAGTAAGATAAATCATAGGAATAGAGATTTATCTGATAAGGATATTATTGATTTAACAACAATGTATATAACATTTAGGGATGAAAGTGTATTAAAATACAATAAGTTATTAGATTTTATTGAACTGCAAGAAAAGTATAAGGAAGCATTTAAGGTACCAATAAAATATCTACAAACAAATAATTTAGCGGAAAAGTTTGATGAGATACTTATGAAGGCTTTAGCTAAAACAAAGATAGTTTAGAAGAGGTGTTTAAAATATGGTAATAAAAGTGAAATATAGTCCAAGCCGGTGACAGTCACCGGCTTGGACTTAAATTATTTGGGAAAAAATGTACCCCAGGGGTGCAAATTTTGTGATATAATACTTTAGTCAATATATTGAATGTATTTAGTGTATTTGGACATATTTTAATATAGATAATATTATTAAGAAACAATAAATTTTAAGAATGTTTATAATATAATTAATGAAATTTTAAATTAGGGAGGATTTACTTTTGGCTGATTATATAAAAGAAATTGAAAAGAGAAGAACCTTTGCGATTATTTCCCATCCCGATGCGGGAAAAACTACATTAACAGAAAAGTTCTTATTATACGGAGGAGCTATTAGACTTGCAGGTTCTGTTAAAGCAAGAAAGGCATCTAAACATGCAGTTTCTGACTGGATGGAAATTGAAAAACAAAGAGGTATCTCAGTTACTTCATCTGTTATGCAATTTAACTATGATGATCACTGTATTAACATATTAGATACTCCAGGTCACCAAGACTTCTCAGAAGATACATATAGAACACTTATGGCAGCAGATAGCGCAGTAATGGTTGTAGATGCTGCAAAGGGTATAGAAGATCAAACAAGAAAGTTATTCCATGTTGCTTCTTTAAGAGAAATGCCTATATTTACTTTTGTAAATAAGATGGATAGAGAGGCTAGAGATCCATTTAGTTTACTTGATGATATCGAAAATGAATTAGGAATTAAAACTTATCCAATGAACTGGCCAATTGGTTCTGGTAAGGACTTTAAGGGTGTATATGAAAGAGATAATAATAGAATCATAGCCTTTAATGGAGGAAACCATGGTCAAAATGAAGTTGAAGCCATAGAGGGTTCAGCAGATGATCCTAAGTTTAGAGAAATTTTAGGAGAAGCACTTCATGATAAGTTAATGGAAGATATTGAACTATTAGATATTGCTGGAGATGATTTAGATTTAGAGGCTGTAAGAAGTGGAGAATTAACTCCTGTATTCTTTGGTTCAGCATTAACAAACTTTGGTGTAGAACCATTTTTAGAACATTTCTTAAAAATGACTACATCACCACTTGCAAGAAATTCATCAGAAGGGGTTATTGACCCATTTGAAGATAAATTCTCAGCTTTTGTATTTAAGATTCAAGCTAATATGAATAAAGCTCATAGAGATAGAATTGCATTTATGAGAATTTGTTCAGGTAAGTTTAACAAAGGTGAAGATGTATATCATATGCAAGGCGGAAAGAAGATTAAACTTGCTCAACCTCAACAATTTATGGCTCAAGATAGAGAAATTGTTGAAGAAGCTTATGCAGGAGATATAATTGGGGTATTTGATCCAGGTATATTTTCAATAGGGGATACATTATGTGCTCCATCAAAGAAATTTAAGTTTGAAGGAATCCCAATATTCGCACCAGAACATTTTGCAAGAGTGAGACCAGTTGATACTATGAAGAGAAAACAATTTATAAAAGGTGTAACTCAAATTGCTCAAGAAGGCGCAATACAAGTATTTAAAGAAATTCATATAGGTATGGAAGAAATTATAGTTGGAGTTGTTGGTGTGCTTCAATTTGAAGTTCTAGAATACAGATTAAAGAATGAATATAATGTAGATATTAAAATGGATAGATTAGCTTATAGATATGTAAGATGGATAGAAAATAAAAATATTGATATGGATAAGTTAAACTTAACTTCAGATACTAAGAAGGTTAAAGATTTAAGAGATAGAAACTTACTTATATTCCAAAATGATTGGGGCATAAGCTGGGCTTTAGATCATAATAAAGATGTAATTTTATCTGATGTAGGTAAGAGCGAAGATTAATTAAAATATAATTGTGTTTATATATGCATAAGTAAATTGGACTGAGTAAAATGCTAATTTATTTAAAGCATATATAAACAAATATTAAAAATATAGATAATAATGAAGAATAGTAGCTGACTTAAATGATTTTAGCTACTATTTTTTTATGTACAGGAAATTGTAGGGCTTTTAAAGCTTCATAAGCAGATAAAATATAGTTTTAGAGATGTTTTTAATTGAGAATGACGGTTAAAATTTTATAAATTGATAAAAATATTTATGCATAATTTGATTAAAATGTAAACATATACTATAATATAATGATAAGGCGATAATAAATATTATTTAATAGAGTTTATTATAAAATGTATTTAAAATTAGATTATGTTTTATATTAAGTTGATATTGTAGTCTGGATTTTAAAATAGAGAAATTTATTTTATATTTATAAAAAAGTAAATTTAAATGTTAGAATGTAATTATATTAAAACATAAATATTAGTTTGAAAAGATACATTAAAAATGGAGGGAAATATAATGGGTGTTGCTTTTAAAGATATTAATTTTAATGAATTAGTTAATAAATTAGCTCCTTGCTGTTTGTCAGAAGATGTATGTAGTACATGCACTAAAGAAAAGTGTTTAATCGGATATGGTAAGGAATGTATAAAAGGATGTTTGAAAAATAGAGTCACGTATGTTGAAAATGGATATGGAAATATTCCTGTAATGGATACAAAATTATATGATAAAGATGATGTTATTATTGCTATAGCAGATATACTTAAGAGATGTAAGAGTTGTCAGGAAAATCATTACGATAACTGTATAATTAATGTTTTAAGAAATTGTTATGAGATAAGTTTATTTGGAGAAGGACAAGAATATCAAGGAAGTGCATTTATGTATTTAAATAACTTAAAAAACGTAAATGAAGAAATTGCAGAAAAAATGTTTGCTAAATATAGTGAAAAATAATAAACAGAGAGCTTTTAAAGATGATGTTTTGATTTGGAAACATCATCTTTTTTATTGTAAAAGAAAGTATAGAATTTTTGAAGCTTTAAAGTCTGATAAAATTTAGGTTTAAGCAAATATTAGTTGAGAATCTACTTTATCATATGTATATGTTTACATTGAGAGGTTACATAAATATATGATATAATGGAAAATGTAATATAAAAATACAAAAGGAGAGATGGGATGTTAAAGAAGTATAAAGATACAATATTTCTTAAAAATCTTAAAAAGAAAGTTACTGTATTTACAATAGCAATGATGAGCATTTGCGCACTTACAATAACTTTTTCTAATCATGAAGCACAAGCATATATTTCTAATGGAACAGATCATAATATTGAAATGATATGTCCTTCTACAGCATATTCTTCAGGTAATATGACAGCTAGCGGAATTCCATGTGTAAGAAATCCTCTAGGAATTAGCACAATTTCAGTTGATCCAAGTGTATTTCCTTATGGTTCGATTTTGTATATAGAGGGATATGGTTATGCTGTTGCAGCTGACAGTGGAGCAGCTATAAAAGGAAATAAGATTGATGTATATTTTAACAGTGATGAAGAATGTTGTGAGTGGGGCGTAAGAAATGTAAAAGTTACATGCCTTGGAGATTCTTCAAGAAAATAAAAAATTATAAACATAAAAATGACTGAGAAAATTTTGATTTTTCTTGGTCATTTTATTATATAAAGAGATTACAAACCTTTAAACATTGCCTAATTAAAAGAAAAAATAAAAAAGTTGGGTTATAATAATTTATATATGATTTTATATTAGTATAATTTAAAATATAGAATTAAAAAGAGTGTGTGCATAAAAATATAATTTATTATAGAGTGGTTTAACTTAAAAGTGAACAGGAGATTTTTAATGAAGAGCAGAAAGACAATGGTTGAAGATTCTCACAAAAGAAGTGAGAATTATGGAGTTGAAAAGAAATCGAGTTATTCAAAAAAAATTCTTTCAGGGATAGAATTAGAAAAAATACTAGCTGATAATAAAGAATTAATAGAAATATCAAAGCTATACATTGATATGGTTTTTTCAGCAGTTATGGATAATGAATTTATTATTGTTTTGACTGATAAAAATGGATGCATTTTATATATAAAAGGAGCAGAAGAAAATGCTAGCAAATTAGATTGCATTAATCTTAAAGTCGGTGCATATATGGATGAACAAAATATAGGTACAAATGCAATGGGAACTGCTATTAAAGAAGATGATTGTGTTCAAATAACAGCTAATGAGCACTATATAGAGGGATTACAAAGTTTAACTTGTTCAGCAGCACCAATTCATGATACTGATGGGAAAATAATAGGAACTTTAAATTTAAGTGGCAGAAGTAATATGAAACATCCTCATACTTTAGGATTAGTTGTTTTTGGTGTAAAGGCAATTGAAAATGAATTTGATAATAAGAAAATAAATAATATATTAACTCAAACTTACAATTATATGGAAAGTATTATAGATAACCTAGATAAAGGAATTATGATTGTTGATAAAGATGAGAAGATAGTAAATATTAATAGTTTTGGTGTAGAAATGTTTAATAAGCCTAAGGAATCACTATTGCATGAAAAATTACATTATATTTTACCTAATATGGGCAATATACTTGAAGAATTAGACATAAATAAAAATAATGTGATTAAAGACTTTAAGTTTAAGCATACAAGTAAATATAAGACTAGACTAGAATTTAAAGGAATTAGACATAAGGAAAAAATAATCGGAATGGTTGTGACTATGATAAATGAAAAAGAAGAAAGAGATTTAAAAAATAAATCAGGAGCTTTTTGGACTTTTAATGATATCATAGGTGAAAGCGCTGCCATTGCTAATGTAGTAATTAACAGCAAAATTATTTCGAATAGTCCTTCAACTGTTTTAATTCAGGGGGAAAGCGGAACTGGAAAAGAAGTTTTAGCTCAAGCAATGCATAATTATAGTTTAAGAAGAACTAATAAATTTGTAGCTATAAATTGTGGAGCTATACCTATGAATATAATAGAAAGTGAACTTTTTGGTTATGAAGATGGTACATTTACTGGTGGTAAAAAGGGGGGTAAGCCAGGAAAGTTTGAAGTAGCTAATGGTGGAACTTTATTTTTAGATGAAATAGGTGAAATGCCACTTGATATGCAAGTTAGGCTTTTAAGAGTATTGCAAGAAGGTAGGGTAACTAGGCTTGGTGGAAATAAAGAAATTTCCGTTGATGTTAGAGTAATTGCTGCTACAAATAAAAAGCTAAAAAAAGAAGTTGAAAAAGGTACATTTAGAGAAGATCTTTATTATAGATTATGTGTTATTCCTATAACATTACCTCCATTACGTGAGAGAAAAGGGGATGTTGAAAAGCTTATAGAATATTTTTTAAGAATAAAATCTTTTAAGCTAAATAAAAGAATTCCTGAAATTAATAAAGAATTATATAAGAATTTATTATCATATAATTGGCCAGGAAATATAAGGCAATTAGAAAATTATATTGAAAATATAGTTAATTTAGATGGGATTTTATCATTTGATTTACTAGAAGATAGTGATGATGAAAGAAAAGATATGATTTCTGAAAAAGTTATTGATGAGTGTTGTTATTCAACTTGTGAAACTTTTGAAATTAAAGAAGAAAATTTTAATTTAGAGAAATTAGAAAAGAAAACTATTAAGGAAGCTATAAAATCTTATAATCATAATATGACTAAAGTAGCACAAGCATTGGGAATAAGTAGAAATACATTATACTTAAAAATAAAAAAGTATAATGTGGAATAAACATGTTTGAATAGTGTTGATATATGCATGAGTAAGTGGACTGAGTAATTACACTTAGGAATGCTAAAATGAGT
>NZ_JAMQIF010000021.1:152838-162537 GCF_023845855.1 Clostridium sp. ZBS2 | reverse complement strand
GTCCAATTACAATGCCACTGACTCATTGCATATATCAACATTTATTTAAAGTATGTTTATTTTAGTATTATAAGTTGAAAATAAACTAATTTTTAACAGAGTTTTTATAAAATAAAATATTATTTTATTGCAAAAGTGTAATATAAACGGACAGTGTCCTAAAACAATACGTTTTATTTATGAATAAGTGTATTGTTTTAGGACATTATTTTATTTAGTAATATCTTTATTGTTTAAAGAATGGCTTGAACAGAAAAGATTGATAAAGTAATAACAATGTGGCATGGTTCTTGCTATATATATTTATGTAAGTTATTTAATTATAAAATAACAAAAAAGTAATATATTAAGTAATAAAAGTAATTAAGAAAATAAAGATATATTTTAGGAGGAACAGATTATGGCACGTTTTACATTACCAAGAGATTTATATCATGGTGAAGGATCTTTAGAAACACTAAAAACTTTAAAAGGAAAGAAAGCATTTGTAGTAGTTGGTGGTGGATCAATGAAAAGATTTGGATTCCTTCAAAAAGTTGAAGATTATTTAAAAGAAGCAGGAATGGAAGTACAATTATTTGAAGGTGTTGAACCAGACCCATCAGTAGAAACAGTAATGAAGGGTGCAGAAGCTATGAGAAACTTCGAACCTGATTGGATAGTTGCAATGGGTGGAGGATCACCAATAGATGCTGCAAAAGCTATGTGGATATTCTATGAATACCCAGATTTTACTTTTGAACAAGCTGTTGTTCCATTTGGATTACCAGATTTAAGACAAAAAGCTAAATTCGTAGCTATTCCATCAACAAGTGGTACTGCTACAGAAGTTACAGCATTCTCAGTAATAACAGATTATAAAGCAAAAATTAAATATCCTTTAGCTGACTTTAATATAACTCCAGATATAGCTATAGTTGATCCAGAATTAGCTCAAACAATGCCAGCTAAATTAGTAGCTCATACTGGAATGGATGCATTAACTCATGCTATAGAAGCATACACTGCATCTTTAAGATCAAACTTCTCAGACCCATTAGCTATGAAAGCAATAGAAATGGTAAATGAACATTTAGTTAAATCATTTGAAGGAGATAAAGAAGCTAGAAACTTAATGCATGAAGCACAATGTTTAGCAGGAATGGCTTTTTCAAATGCATTACTAGGAATAGTTCATTCTATGGCTCATAAAGTAGGAGCTGTATTCCATATCCCTCATGGATGTGCTAATGCAATATTCTTACCATATGTAATTCAATATAACAGAACAGAATGTGAAGATAGATATGCAGATATCGCTAGAGCATTAAAATTAGAAGGAAATACTGATGCTGAATTAACTGATTCATTAATTAAATTAATCAATGATTTCAATGATGCATTAAATATTCCTCATTCAATGAAAGAATATGGCGTTGAAGAAGCAGACTTTAAGGCTAATGTTGAATTTATAGCTCACAATGCAGTATTAGATGCATGTACAGGATCAAGTCCTAGGGCAATAGATGATAAGACAATGGAAAAATTACTTGGATGTACATTCTACGGAACTAAAGTTAATTTCTAATATTAGAAGTTAATAACGTATATTTAAACTAGAATTAATTTTCAATAATTTAATAAAAACAATAGCTCTCACTTTAGAGAGCTTTTGTTATTATTGGGAACTTGATGTAAAAAATAAGATTTAAAAGAAAAATATTACATATTATAATATAAAAACCATTGATTACATATGTAAAAACAGTTAAAATTGATAAAAACTATAGGGGGACAAATGATGTATAAGATAGTTAGTAAAAGAGAACTTACAAATAATATCTTTTTAATGGATATAGAAGCTCCAAGAGTAGCAAAATCAGCAAAACCTGGTCAATTTATTATTGTAAAAAATGATGAAAAAGGTGAAAGAATTCCTTTAACAATAGCAGATTACGATAAGGAAAACGGAACTGTAACAATAGTTTTCCAAACTGTTGGGCAAGGAACTAAACAATTAGCAACTTTTGAAGAAGGCGACTATGTTTGTGACTTTGTTGGACCATTAGGTCAACCAAGTGAATTTGTTCATGAAAATTTAGAAGATTTAAAGAAACAAAATATTATTTTCATAGCAGGTGGAGTTGGTGCGGCACCAGTTTATCCTCAAGTTAAATGGATGAATGAAAATGGAATGAAATGTGATGTTATAGTTGGTTCAAGAAATAAAGAATTATTAATATTAGAAGAAGAAATGAAAAAAGTTGCAGGAAATCTTTACATAGCAACTGATGATGGATCATACGGCTTTAACGGTAGAGTTACTGACTGTTTAAGTGATTTAGTTAAAAAAGGAAATAAATATGATCATGCAGTAGTTATTGGACCTATGATAATGATGAAATTTATGGCTGCTTTAACTAAAGAGCTTGGAATCAAAACAACTGTTAGCTTAAATCCAATTATGGTAGATGGTACAGGTATGTGTGGTGCTTGTAGAGTTACTGTTGGAAATGAAGTTAAGTTTGCTTGTGTTGATGGACCAGAATTTGATGGACATCTAGTTGATTTTGATGAATCAATGAGAAGACAAACTATGTACAAAAGTGAAGAAGGAAGAGCACAATTAAAGATTGAAGAAGGGGACACTCATAGCCACGGTGGTTGTGGATGTAAAGGTGATAAATAATGAATATGCAAGATAGAATGAAAAGAACACCTGTTACTGAACAAGCTCCAGAATTAAGAGCTAAGAATTTTGAAGAAGTATGTTTAGGATATAATGAAGAAGAAGCTGTAAAAGAAGCTAAGAGATGTTTAGGATGTAAAAACCCTAAATGTGTTGAAGGATGTCCTGTATCAATTGATATTCCAGGATTTATAGCTAAAGCTAAAGATGGAGATTTTGAAAATGCAGCTAAAGAAATAGCTAAATATAGTGCATTACCAGCAGTTTGTGGCAGAGTATGTCCACAAGAAAGCCAATGTGAAGGTAAGTGTGTATTAGGAATAAAAGGTGAAGCTGTAGCAATAGGTAAATTAGAAAAATTTACTGCTGATTGGTCAAGAAAAAATAATATAGATTTAGCAAAAACAGAAGCATTAAACGGCAAGAAAATTGCTGTTATTGGAAGTGGGCCTGCAGGACTTACTTGTGCAGGAGATTTAGCTAAAAGAGGATATGATGTTACTATATTTGAAGCTTTACATGAAGCAGGTGGAGTTCTAGTTTATGGAATACCTGAATTTAGATTACCTAAAGAAAAAGTTGTTAAAGCTGAAATTGAAAATATTAAGAAATTAGGAGTAAAGATTGAAACTAATGTTATCATAGGTAGAACAATAACAATAGATGAATTAATGAAAGAAGAAGGATTTGATGCCGTATTTATTGGATCAGGTGCTGGACTTCCTAAATTCATGGGTATAAATGGAGAAAATGCAAATGGCGTATTCTCTGCAAATGAATTTTTAACAAGAGTTAACTTAATGAAAGCTTTTAAAGAAGGATATCATACACCAGTTAAAGCTGGTAAGAAGGTAGCTATAGTTGGTGGCGGAAATGTTGCTATGGATGCTGCAAGAACTGCTTTAAGATTAGGTGCAGAAGCTCATATAGTTTATAGAAGAAGTGAATCTGAACTTCCAGCAAGAGCAGAAGAAGTACATCACGCTAAAGAAGAAGGAATAATCTTTGATGTTTTAACAAATCCAACTGAAATATTAAGTGATGAAAATGGATGGGTTAAAGGAATGAAATGCGTAAAAATGGAACTTGGAGAGCCAGATGCTTCTGGAAGAAGAAGACCAGTTGAAGTTGAAGGATCAGAATTTGTTATGGATGTTGATACTGTAATAATGTCACTTGGAACATCTCCAAATCCACTAATATCTTCAACAACTGAGGGATTAGATATTAATAAGTGGAAGTGTTTAGTTGCAGATGAAAATGGCTTAACTACTAAAGAAGGTGTTTATGCTGGCGGAGATGCCGTTACAGGTGCTGCAACAGTAATACTTGCTATGGGTGCTGGTAAAAAAGCAGCAGAAGCTATAGATGGATATTTACAAGGTAAATAATTGTTTAATTAGATAAATTAAACAGTAGATTATTTATTAGTATTTGCTAATAAGATAATGAATTTAAAAAAAGATGATTTCTGTATTTTCAGAAGTCATCTTTTTTGTCTTACAATAGATTTATAAAGTTAAGTTTCTTTGTTTCGACAATATATAGAGAGAGAAAAATATTGTCAATTAATAGATTAATCTTATGAAATTAATAATCAACAAGCAGTAGCATTTGATTATATAAGTATAAGAATTACTGAAGAGAATTAATACAGAGATTAGTTAACGTTATGATATACTTTTATGATTATTATTAAATGGAACATTGTACACTAATTTTAATAAGTTTATAATTTACGTATAAAGAATTACTATTTAGTGATTAATTATAAATAAAAAGAGTGATTAATTATAAATAAAAAGGGGGAGTTTGTAATGAGGTTTAAAAAAATAAGTACAAGAATGCTTACAATTCTACTATTCGTAACTATTTTATCAATGGTTTTGCTAGCGGGTATAAGTTATAAAAGTAGCAAGGGTATTATAGACAGACAAGTAGAAGAAAACATGCAAGCAGAATTAAGTTCTACAGTAAATGCAATAAATCTTAAGATGCAAGAAATTTCATCAATGTCTAGTCAACTTGCATTAAATGTTGGATCAACTTATAAAACTACATATTTATCACAATATGAAGAAATGATTGGAAAAACAATCTTTAAAAGTGATCTGGTACTTGGTGCTGGAATTTGGTTTGAACCGTATGTTTATGATGCAAGCAAAGAATATGTTGGACCATATATTCATAAGAAAGATAATAAAGCATTAGTGACATATGACTATAGCAATGCTGAATATAATTATTTTAATTATGAGTGGTATAAGAATGCTAAGAATAATAATAAAGAAACAGTATTTAGTGATTTATACTATGATGAAACATTAGATACTATAATGAGCACTTGTGCCACACCTATATATGATGCAGATGATAATTTTATTGGTGTAATTAGTGTTGATATGGAAATTCCATCAATTCAGGATTTAATAAATAATTTTAAAATTGGTGAAAATGGTAAGGCCTTATTGATAAATAATGACGGGAAATACATAACTAACAGTGATTATAAAAAAATAATGAAAACTAAAATTAATGAAGATGATAATAAATCACTTTCAGAATTTGGAAATATTTTATTAAATAATACTGATGGGAAAAGTAATTTTTCTATTGATGATACAAAGTATGAAGCTTATTATACTACGGTAGATCCATTTGGATGGAAGTTATTTATGCAAATACCTATTTCAGAATTGAACAAACCTATAAATGATTTAATGTCTAAACTTATAGTGGTAGGAATTTTAGCTATAATATTAACTACATTAGCGATAATATGGCAAGTTCAATATCTAACTAAAACTATAAAGAAAGTTAATAATTTAGCATCAAACTTATCAAATGGAGATTTTTCTATTGATGAACTTGAAGTAACATCTAATGATGAATTAGGTCAAATGAGCAATTCATTAAATAAAATGTTATCAGAAAATAAGAATATGATACAGGAAATATCTAATGATGCAAACAAAGTAAATAGCATAACAGAAAATTTAAATAAATCAACTGAATATTTAGTAGAGAATTATAAGGTTATTAAAGATTCAGTTAAAAATATAAGTGAATCTATGCTTAATTCTAGTGCTACTACTGAAGAAGTTAATGCTTCTGTAGAAGAAGTTAACTCTTCAATAAGTTTATTGTCACAGGAAACAATTAAAAGTCATGATATGGCAAAAGACATAAAGGTGAGGGCATATAATATAGAAAAAATGAGTAATGATTCTTATAACAAAGCAACTAGTTTATCAGAAGTTCATGAAACAAATTTAAAACAAAGTATTGAAAATGCTAAAATAGTTGAAAATATAGGGGCTATGGCTAAAGCTATTTCTGATATAGCAGAACAAGTTAATTTATTATCACTTAATGCTTCAATAGAAGCTGCACGTGCTGGTGAACAAGGAAAGGGCTTTGCAGTTGTTGCTTCTGAAATAGGTAATCTTGCAACACAAACATCAGATACAGTAAAAGAAATTATTGAGACTATAAGTAAAGTGCAAGAAGCATTTAATAAATTAACTAATGATTCTACGCAGATGTTATTATTTATTAAAGATACTGTAACTCCAGATTACAAAGAATTTGTTGGAATAGCTAATCAATATGATAAGGATGCAAATGCTATTGAAGATATATCTATAAAAATATCTGAGATGACAAATAACATTGAATACATTACACATGAAGTTGGAGATGCAATACAAAATATTGCAGAAGCATCTCAAAATACAGCATCTAATAGTGGAGAGATTGTTTCAAGTATAGAACTAGTTTCACAATTAGTTGAAGAAATATCTACTATTGTGGAAAATGAAATAGAGATTTCGGATAATCTTAATTCTATGGTTAAAAAATTCACTTTATAATAAAATTTTATTTAGAAAAAATTTAATATATGGATGTGTTTTAGAAGCATGTTTATATATGCATANNAAGCAAAGTGGACTGAGTAATTAAACTTAGTCCACTTTTTGCCTATTGCATATATCAATATTAGCCTAAAATATATAAAATTTAATGGGGAATTGAGAAGTTAAAGTGGAGAGTTCATGATGAAATCTCATAGAGAAATTTTAAAATAAGCTTTCAATAAATAACTCTCAAATCTCCACTATGAACTAAAAAGCGTGGTGAAGTCCCTTTTTTATGTTATATTTTTATAAATTCAGGTTTCATGTTATTGAATTTACAAATATATTTATATCCCATGGAACCTAGAACATCATGAATATAATCAAATTTAGTAGCTATTTGAGTTGGAATATGTGAATCAGAACCAACTGTAATTATTTCTCCACCTAAATCTTTATACATTTTAAGAATATTTTTAGATGGTGTTAAATCAGGAAGATTATATTTGAATGATGAAGTATTAATTTCTATTCCTTTACCAGAATCAATAACTTTTTTTAAGATTGCTTCTAAGTAGTCAGAGAAAAGCTCATCTTTTAAAAGAGTGTCATAATTGCCATATCTTTTTATTAAATCAACATGTCCTAAAATAGAGTAATCATCATATAAGTTGATTATTTCTAATAATCTTTTATAATATCCCTCATAAGCTTCATGTTGAGTCTTTCCTTTGTGAAAATCACCTGTAAATAGTTCATGTCTATCTATAGTATGTATAGATCCAATTACAAAATCAAAATTATTTTCTTTTATTTCTTTAGAACAACGCTCTAAAACTTGAGTTTGAAGTCCCATTTCAATACCTTTTTTTATAGAAATTTTATCATGATATTTATCTTTATAAAAATTTATATCTTTAAAGTATTTATCATAATCAACTTTAACATTTGGATTTCCTAATACATCATAATCAACATGATCAGTAAAACAAATTTCTTTAAGTCCTAACTCAATAGATTTTTCTATCATGTCTTTCATTGGAGTTTGTGAATCTGCAGAATAATTACAATGCATATGATAATCATAATATAACATAAAAAGCCTCCTTACTAATTTAAAACATAGATTAAATATCTTACTTTAAGTAATTTTAATACTAATTTTAATATATTACAAAATAAAATATTTTTGCAGTGCATTTAAAACAGAGCCAATTATTAATAAGCAATTAAAAATAATTTATAAAATTATGGTTATTATTATAAAATTTTAGTTTGAAAATAATGTAGCTTTTTATTTTTATAATAATTATAAAATTGTTTGACATTATTAATAATAAAGATATATAATAAATCAAACAAATATATTTTAATAAATTTAATTTTGTAAAATTGAATTTATAATTAAGACTAAAGTATTCAATTTTTATATTACTTAAATGTATTTAAATATTGGTTTTTAGTAATAATATATTTTAGATCGATTATTCTTAATTAAGGTTAGGAGGAAAAGTTTATGGGAGAGAGATACGATATAGCCATTATTGGAAGTGGACCAGCGGGGTTATCAGCAGCATTAAATGCAAGAATAAGAAAAAAGAACTTTATAATCTTTGGAAGTAAAGATATTAGTAATAAGTTAGTAAAAGCTCATACAATAAATAATTATTTAGGTTTTTATGAGAAAAGTGGATTGGAAATAAGAGATGAGTTTCTTAATCATTTAAAATCTATGGATATAAATATTACAGAAGAAAAAGTAAATAACATTTATGCAATGGGAGATTATTTTTCATTGATGATAAATGAAAAGATGTATGAAGCTACTTCTATAATATTAGCTACTGGAGTGAATTTTGGTAAGCCATTTAAGGGTGAAGAAGAGTTTTTAGGTAAGGGTGTTGGATATTGTGCAACATGTGATGCACCTTTATACAAAGATAAAGTGGTTACTATAATAGCTTATAATAAGAAAGATGAAGAAGAAGCTAATTTTATAGCATCAATAGCATCAAAGGTATATTATATACCTATGTATACTGAGGAAGTAGATGTTAAATCAGGTATTGAGATTATAAAAGATAAACCTATAGAGATAAAAGGCGATATTAAAGTTAATTCTTTAATTTTATCTAACAAAGAAATTAAAACTGATGGTATTTTTATATTAAGAGATAGTATATCACCTGGTCAATTAGTTCCTGGGTTAGAATTAGATGAAAATCATGTTAAAGTTGATAGACTGATGAAAACAAATATAAAAGGATGTTTTGCAGCTGGAGATATAGTAGGAGTGCCTTATCAATATATTAAATCAGCAGGAGAAGGAAATATTGCAGCATTATCTGCAGTTTCTTATGTAGATGAAAAAAATAAAAAATAAAAATATATTTGGCTATGTTTAAAAACAGTGTTGATATTGTAGTATAAAGCTCATGGACAGAGGAATTTACTTTAAGAACTCTAAAATAAAGCTTAGTCCAATTAATGCATGCTCCCAATCAAAGATTGCTGACAAGCAATTAATTGTAAGACTAAAAGGAAACTCGACTCATGTACATTCACTGAGTAAGTTCGAAAAGTTAAATATAAAATTTAGATTCTCACTTAACAGCTCTAAAAAGCAAATTCCAATGCCAGTTCGCCCTTATACTAAAATATCAACAATCACTTAAAACATAGCCATATATTTAAAAACTAAGTTAAAGGTTATAAATGATTATACTCTATAAGATTTATATATTTAAAAATAAACTGTTATAAAAAATAATAAAATAAAGTGAGGTAATAAATTATGTCAAAAATATTAAAAGTTAATGAATTTGATGATGCAATAAAAGAAGGAATTGTAATAGTAGATTTTTTTGCGGATTGGTGTGGACCTTGTAAGATGTTAGCGCCTATATTTGAAGAATTAGAAGAAGAAATGAAGGATAAAGTTAAATTCTTTAAAGTTAATGTAGATGAAAGTGGAGAATTAGCTAGCAAGTTTAGCGTATTTAGTATTCCAACTATGATAATATTTAAAGATGGTAAAGATGTAAGTACTGAAGTAGGATTCTTACCAAAAGAAAAAATAAAAATGAATTTAGAAAAATACATATAATAATATTGTGCTATGTATTAGTAGAATGTTGATATATTCATTAGGTAAAGTGGCATTGTAATTGGACT
>NZ_JAMQIF010000021.1:100177-152755 GCF_023845855.1 Clostridium sp. ZBS2 | reverse complement strand
TGCTTATGTATATATCAACATTCACTTAAAATATAGCCTTAATTAATTATGTTATTTTAATTCACATAAGTATTCTTCAAAGCATATACCTTCGTGTACTGAAATATCTAATTCTGATGTGAATTCTAGGCATTTGCTTATAAAATCACTAGCTTTTTTTACACTAGCTATAATATCTAAATTATTTACCATATCAGCAGCTAATATTGAACTAAACACATCTCCTGTACCACAACGATCTTTTCCAACTTTTTTTACACTTATTATCTTTGGAGATTTTCCAATTTCATAAATATAATTTTGTACATAATTATTATTTTGTAATCCTGTTATTACAATTTTTTTAGGACCATTTTCACATAGGCTTTTAGCTATAAATTCTAGTTCTTTTTCATTTAGAGTTCTATTTGGATAGGGCATATCTATTAACTTGCAGGCCTCAGTTAGATTTGGAGTTATTATATCAGCATATTTTATTAGTAATTTCATCTCATTACACATTTCATTTGTATATGTTGAATATATTTTTCCGTTGTCGCCCATTATAGGATCAACTAAAATATGTGTATTATTATCTTTGAATTTTTTTATAAAATCTATGACAATATCAATTTGATTTTTAGAACCTAAAAAACCTGTACATATGCCATCAAAGTTTAAGTTGAGTTCTTTCCAATGGTTCGTGAAATTTTCCATCTTATCTGTGTAATCATCAAAAAAGAAATTTGGGAATGCTGTATTTGCAGATAAAATTGCAGTGGGCAATGGGCAACATTGTATTTTCATAGCAGATATTATTGGAAGTGCAACAGTTAAAGAACAACGACCAAATCCAGATAAATCATTTATAACAGCTATTCTTTTTTGTTTATTTTTATTCATATTAACACCTCTATTAAGTAACATTTCTTTATTTGACTAAAGTATAAACTTTTCTATTACTTTTGCAACACCATCATTTACATTTGTATCTGTAATGTAATCGGCAACTTCTTTTACTACATCTGAACCATTTCCCATAGCTACCCCAAGTCCAGCAAATTTAATCATTGATAGGTCATTTTCGTTATCCCCTATACAGATGACTTCTTCTTGCTTTATTCCAAGTTTTTCAGAAAGAATTCTTGCAGCATTTCCTTTTGAAACACCCCTTTGCATAACTTCAAAATTGTTATCACCAGAACTTACAGTCTCTATATCTGAAAATTTTAACAAATTATTTTTAACTTCAAATAAAGTATTTTTATCTTTACTATTATCTAAACAAATTACTTTTATTATTTTATTACTGTATTTTTCAAGAATTTTATTTATATCAGATGTAATGAAAAATTTAACTTTTTTTTCATCACTGACTAATTTATTTGTTACATTGTATGTATGATTTTCAGGAAATAGAGAATCAACAATAGCTGTATCATGAGTATAATATATTATTTTAAAATCATGTCCTTTTATAGAATCATGAATCTTTAATACTTGTTCATTAGTTAAGGTATTACTATACATTACTTCATTTGTTGATCTATTTTTTATGTATGCTCCATTGCATGAAATAAGATCTGTTTTTATACCTATAAGGTCAGCAAAATAATCAGCAGAAGCAAATATTCTCCCTGTGCTTATAGCAACTTGCACACCTTTCTTAACAGCTTTTTTTAAAGCATCTTTGTTTCTTTCACTAATATTACTGTGACCATTTAATAAAGTACCATCCATATCGATACATACTAATTTATATTTCATAAATAACATCCTCCCTTTAATGTATGACTATGTTTTTTATTGTACAGCAAATTATAGAAAATTTTAAGTTTTAAAGACTTAAAAAACTATATCTATGAGCAAATATTAGTTGAAAATTGAGATTACCAGATAAAGAGTAGGGAATTTAGAGTGCTGAAAGAAATTCTATATTAGAATTTTAAAATATATATTTTTGAATGAACAACGAACAATTGACAATTTAGGATGAAATAACAACGTGATTTCTAAATATATATTTTTTAAGAAAACCAGTGGCTTTCAATCATAATTGTCCATTGTCAACTGTAAATTGTTCATTGAAGGGTGGCACAACCGTTTTTTTAAAAACTTAATGAGCCTTCAAGATATGACTTACATATTGCTTTAAATCCTAATTCTTTTAGTACATTTAAGCATATAGCAAACACTTCATAAGAAGAAGTTTCTGTTCTATTTAATTTACATAAAATATTATTAACTTCTTTTTCTATTAATTTAAGTTCAGCATCTGATAATGGTTCTGTAACTTCTTCTGATGCGTTAAGTATTGATTGTCTAATTTTTGACATTTGAAATTCTTCAATTCTTCCATTTTTTTTAATTATGTTCATATAATCATCTCCTGACTTATAAATGTTTATTTATATTATCGGTTAAAAGCTATATAAAGTAAATGTTTAATGCACTAATAGAATATATTGTTTGGAATTATGGGGATTTATATTAGAATTTGTAATAAGTAAGAATTTTATTTAAAATAGAGCATTATTAAAAAATTGGTAAATTTATTGTTTTGAGCATATATTTTATTTATAAGGAAGTTGTTATAGATTAATTATCCATGATAACTATAATTTACATCAAGAACTTCATGTGATAAAATTAGATTATATTTATAAGAAAAATGGATAATTATGTTAAAAATATGACAACTAGGAAGGGGGAATACTATTTTGAATATTAAAAGTAAAATAGTGTCATTTTTATTTGTATTTGTAATGGCACTAGGTTTTATGTCATCAACTATTGTACAAGCATCTGTAAAGGATATAAACATAATATCAGATACAGAAGCTACTGCAAGTGATGCAAAAAAATGGGCAAAAACTAAAGGCGCAACTGAAGAATTTTTAAGTTTAGCAGACCTTTATTGGAAGTATTCAGAGACTTGCGGAAATGTTAATCCAGCTATTGCATATGTACAATCAGCAAAAGAAACTGGATTTGGAAGATTTGGAGGAGTATTAGATTCGAGTTTTCGTAATCCATGTGGAATGAAGACTTCACAAGGTGGATCAGATGGAGATAAATATGCTCATAAGAAGTTTAATACTTGGGATGAAGGCGTACAAGCTCACATGGATCATTTAGCACTTTATGCAGGGGCTAATGGTTATCCTAAAAGTGATACATATGATCCAAGACATTTCATAAGTATAAAAGGAAAATCACCAACTGTTAATTCATTAGGTGGAAAATGGGCTCCAAGTATTACTTATGGAGAAGAAGTAAACAAATATTATATAGAATTATGTGATTATTCAAATATTACGGTTGATAAAGATGAGCAAAAAGATGATGAAGATAATTTAAATGACAATGATGATTCATCTTATTTTGCACCACCAGGACCTGTTGAAAAGAAACCTAATTCTTTGGTAACTGATTCTGTAATAATGTTTGACAATTCTTTTGTTGAGCCAACACTTAATAGAGAAACAAATGTTAGTTCAGATATTGGCTGGAAAGAACAAGATGGAAAGTGGTACTATTATTATTCAGATGAAAGCAAGGCAGCTGGATGGATTAATCCTAATGGAAACTGGTATTATTTAAATTCTACAGGGGAGATGTCTGTAGGATGGACGAATTTAGATAATTCATGGTATTATTTCGATGCTGATGGAATTATGGTGACTGGTTGGAAGTGTATAAATAATAATTGGTATTACCTAAAGACAAGCGGTATAATGGCAACTGGATTTTTACAAAATGCAAATGATTTATATTACTTAGATAAGTCAGGTGCTATGCTTTCAAAAGAAGGTTGGAATTTAATAGACGAAAAATGGTGCTATGTTGAAAATAGTGGAAAGTTAAAATTAGGTTGGCTTTTAGATAATGGAAATAAGTATTATCTTCAAGGTGATGGAAGTATGGTTACAGGAATAAAGTTAATAGATAATAAAACTTATGTATTTGATCAAAATGGAATCAATAAAACAGGTTGGACAAATATAAATAATTATTGGTATTACTTTAATGAAAATTCAGAAATGAGTACAGGATGGCTTAATTTAAATGGAACATGTTATTACTTATATGATACTGGAGCTATGGCAACAGGGTGGTTAAACTTAGGTGATGAGTGGTATCATTTAAATGATAATGGAAGTAGAAGCACAGGATGGGTACAAAGTGGTGGATATTACTATTACTTAGACCTGGAAAGTGGAAAGTTACTTAAGAATACAAAAGTTGATGGTTATGATATAGATAAAAATGGAAGAAGGAAGTCAGATAAAAATGATGTAACTTCTGGAAATAATTCTAATAATAGTTTAAGCAAGACTATTGTAGTGGATGCAGGTCATAACTTTGGTGGAGATGATGGAGCATACGCTACCAATAATGGGATTACTTATTCAGAAAGAGATTTAAATATGCAAGTTGCAACAAAACTTAAATCAGAACTTGAAAATAAAGGTTATACTGTTGCTATGACTAGAAATGAATCAGAGAGAGAAACATTAGCAGCTATGCAAAGTCTTGATAAAAGAGTTAAATTAGCTAATGATCTTAATGCTACTTTATTTGTAAGTATACATCATAATTCAGCAGATGCAGCATCTGCAAATGGAGTGGAAGTATTTTATAGCACTAATGCTCAAGATGATAGAATGGGTGGAAAATCACCTAACCAATCAAGAATTGAGAAAAGTAAAGCAATGGCAACAAGTGTTGTAAATAATATATGTAGCAAAACAGGTGCTACAAATAGAGGACCTAAAAATGGGAATTTAAATGTTTGTAGAAACACTAATATGCCAGCAATACTTATTGAATGTGGATTTATAACTAATGCAAATGAAGCAGCAAGATGTGCGGATTCAAACAATCAGACAATTGTAGCAAAAGCAATAGCCGAAGCAATTGAAAATCAATTAAATTAATTGTAGAAACTTAGAAAAGTTAAATAAAAAAATCTTTTACGTAAATTTAAGGTTTATGTAGAAGATTTTTTATTTTTTTCTATGGAAAATGAAACCATAAAAAACTTGCTGATTAAGTATAATTAAGTAGAATAAAGGCTTTAGACAGAATTAGAAAGTTAATTATAAAAATTTACTTTTTTTTTTGCATATGTTAGAATTAGTGTGATTTTAGAATATTAATGCAAATTTTTTGGAGAATTTTGTAGATGATATTTTAAATTATATATTTCAGAGGAGAATGGAGGGAAAGAAAGATTTTGAATATTAATAAAAAGGTTATTTCACTATTTCTTGCTTTGACTATTGTATTTTCAATTGTTCCGACAATTAATGTACAAGCCAGTACTAAAGGAGACTTTGCTGATATTAAGATAGTATCAGATACGGAAGTTACTGCCAAACAAGCTAAAGAATGGGCTGAATCAAAAGGTGCTACAAGTACATTTGCAAGTTTAGCAGAGCTTTATTGGAAATATGCAGAAAAATGTGGAGATGTTAATCCAGGGATAGCATATGTACAAGCTGCCAAGGAAACTGGATATGGTAAGTTTGGTGGAGTATTAAATGAAAGCTATAATAATCCATGTGGAATGAAAACGTCACAAGGTGGAGGAGATACAGATCCAAATGCACATCAAAGATTTAACTCTTGGGACGAAGGAGTACAAGCCCACTTAGATCATCTTGCGTTATATGCAGGTGCTCAGGGCTATCCAAAAGAAGGTACATATGATCCAAGGCATTTTGTAAGTATTAAAGGGAAAGCAACTACTGTTAATTCATTAGGTGGAAGATGGGCGCCAAGTCCTACATATGGTAAAGAAGTTAATGCATTATATAATAATTTATTAACTTACTCAGGAATAGACAGCGAGTACGAAGAAAACACAAAACCAGATGTACCAGGTTCTAACGAAGAAGAAAATTATATTCCTGAATTTCCAGAAACAGGAACAAAACCGAGCGTACCGCAAACAACAAAACCTATAGAAGATTCAAATGATAATAGTACTAATATTTCATCATCAATTGGTTGGAAACAACAATATGGAAATTGGTATTATTATAAATCAGATGGAACTAAAGCAACAGGCTGGATAAAGCCAGATGGAAATTGGTACTATTTATATAGTGATGGTTCTATGGCTACAGGCTGGTTACAAACTAAAAATCACTGGTATTATCTTCAATCTTGGGGCGGAATGCAAAAAGGTTGGTTAAATGATGGAGGTAAGTGGTATTACCTTCAAGGTGATGGAATTATGGTTACAGGATTTAGTTCAATAAATGGTAAAACTTATTTTCTAGATATAAGCGGAGCTATGAGAGTAGGTTGGTTTGAAATAAGCGGAAATTGGCATTATTTCAATACTGATGGAAGTATGTTAACTGGATGGATTAAACCATATGAACATTGGTATTACCTATATTCTAATGGCGCTATGGCAAAAGGTTGGATAAAACTTAATGGAGACAAATGGTATTATCTAAACAATAGTGGAGACATGGCAACAGGATGGACTATGGTAGGTAATGATACTTATTATTTACATTCATCATCAGGTGAAATGCTTAAAGATACTGTTATAGATGGTTGGAAAATAGGACCGGATGGAAAAAGACAAAGTAGAGTTGATGGCGGATCATCATCTTCTAAGCTAGTAGTAATTGATCCAGGCCATAATTATGGTGGAGATGATGGGGCTTATGCAACCCATAATAGAGTTACTTATTCTGAAAGAGATTTAAATATGCAGCTTGCAATGAAACTTAAAGTAAAGCTTGAATCTATGGGTTATAAAATAGTTATGACTAGAAATGAAACTGATAGGGAAACTTTAAGTGTTACTCAAAGTCTTACTAAAAGAGTTAATCTTGCCAATGAACTTAATGCTGATTTCTTTATAAGTGTGCATCATAATTCAGCAGATGCTACATCTGCAAGTGGTGTAGAAACTTATTACAGCACAAAAGCTCAAGACTCAAGTTTTGGTGGTGCTTATAGTGATTCTAAGATTTCAACAAGTAGAAGAATGGCTACTAATATTACAAATAGCATTGTAAATAAAACAGGTGCGGTTAATAGAGGTGGCAAGGATGGTAATTTATTTGTGTGTAGAAATACAAATATGCCATCAGTATTAGTAGAAGCAGGATTTATAAGTAATCCAACAGAAGCAGCAAATTGTGCTGATTCAAATTATCAACATAAAATAGCAGATGGTGTTGCAGAATCAGTAGCAAATTCATTTTAAAATAGAAGAAGGCGTAAAGCCTTCTTTTTTTATTCTTTAGGAATTTATATTATTAAAAAATTTGTGGATAACTTTTAAAATAATGTGTTTTAAAGGTATTATGAGTACCCCTAAAGAATAAAAAATAATCATATGCCGCACCATTATTCCTGCACTACGTTTGGAAAGGGCGCATGGCTAAAAAAATCGACGGCTCCAAAGTCGCCTTAGCGATTTTATTCTTTGGAATAATTTTCATAGATATATTTTACCGTTTAATGATGATTTTATATAAAGCTATATTATATTTGGACGAAAAATATAATATGATTAATATTTTAAAAAAAACGTAGTTTTTTGAATATTTCCTGAGAAATAATTAGAAATAAGTCTAATGCAAATATATTATTCTATTGCTAAAATATGATAATATATAAGTATATATAATAAATTTGGGAAAAAATATTAGGAGGATGAACATGGGGGAGAAAATTAATAAAAAGAGAATTATATCACTATTTGTAGCACTAACGTGTATTTTTTCTTTATTACCAACATCATTTGGTGTAAAAGAAGTACAAGCTGCTACTGCAAAAGCGGATGGTGGACCAACCCTAGACATTAGTGCACCAGAATATGCATTAACTGTTACAGGTACAAAACTTGATGGTAATACTATTGACACAGGAGTAAAAGTTGATAGTACTAAAACAATTTATAACACTCAAGGTAGATTTAAAGAATTTCAAATAAATTTACCAAAGTATAAACAAGAGAATATTACTAATAACTCACAAGAAAATGCTTCAGAAAGAATAGACACTGAAACAATTACTAATATTGATAGAACAATAGATATTGACTCAATTAATAAAATTTTGAAAGACCAATTAAATGATATTGATGTTGAGTTAGAGAAAACTCAAAATAAATCAACTTCTAATGAAGTTACTAATGGTATTACAGTAAGAAATGTACCACTAGGAACTAATGAAGTTAATTATAAGATAACAGAAAAAACTACTATAACTGTTAAAGAAACAATATATACTATTAAATACGATGAAAATGGTAAAAAATACTATGAAGAAAAAGAAAAAAAGGATCCTGTTGTAACAGTAGATTCAATAGATAGTAAATCAACTCCAATAACTATTGAACATGCTGAAAATTATGCTCAAGGCAAGATAAAAAAAATTGATTTCGAAAGTTATGTAGGTTCAAGAGATACTTATAATCCAGAAACTGATAAAAATAAAGTACCTTTTTTATATACTAAAGAGCTTTTAACAACTGATACTGAAAGCTTTTTTACTTATGAACATATAGTAAATGACCAAATTCAAAACTTAGATTATATAATAAATTTTGAGGAATCATTTAATTTAAATGGTGCTAATGTATGGATGGATGGACAAAAACAAGACAAGATAACAAGTGATAATAATAATTTAAAAGGATCATTAAAAAAGACAGATTCTAAAATAATGGTAATTAAAATGCCTAATGAAGAGAGTTTAGGTAAAAATTATTCTATTAAGTTAAAGTTTACAGATGAAAATTCTAATAACGATTATACATTAAGAAAATTAGATATAGAAAATAAATATAATAATGACACTATAACTGATGCTACTAGCTATATTGGAAAAAAATTTAAAGATGTTAGCATACCAGGACAACCTAAAAGATATGAGGGAAATATTTATTTAGATGAAAGTGCTGGAAAAGTCAAAATGACTCCTAGCTTTGGTAAGAATGAGGGGTATGTAGTAAAACTGAGTAATCATTACTTAGATGAATATGGAAAAGTAAAAATAAAACAACAAGATTTTGATAAATTTGTATCGTTTAATGATAGTACTAGTGATAAACCAAATGCAAATGTTCTTTATGTAGATGTTTATGAAGGATCTGACTCATCAGATCAATTAGGAGCATTATTAGCAACTTATGAATTAACAGTTGTATTGAAAGGCAAACAATCTTCGTTTGATTTTGAATTCGGAAATATTACTTTAAAAGAAGCTAATGGTGGAAATAAAGAAATAAACTTTAACTCATCAATTCATAAATATGATTTATATGTAACAGATCCATCACAAAAGATAAGAATTACATATAAAGATGGATTAGAAAAAACAGTAGCAAGAGTTAAAGTAAATGGAATTGAGGAATCTATTCAAAGGTATGGAAGCTCTGAATTTGATTTGAGTAATTCAGGTGGAAAGCAGTTAACTATTACTGTTTACAAAGATGGAGATTTAGCATCAGACAAGTATATATTTAATATACAAGGTGATTCAGATGATGGTGGTGAAGAAATACCAAGTGCTCAAAATGCATATTTAAGTTACTTAAATTTCAATACTGGAGAGTTAAAGAAAGAAAATGGAACTTCAGGATTTTCAAGAGAAACTTTAAATTATGATTTAGTAGTTAAACCAGATACAAAAGTTGTGGATGTTACAGCAATAGTTGATGAGCCTAAGGCAAATATAACTGAAGCAAAAGTTGTTGAAACAGGTGAAATTTATAATTTGACATCAGGTACTAAAAGTCAAATTCCTTTACAGGAAAGTGGAATTACAACTTTACAAATAGTTGTTACTGCTGAAAATGGTAAGGATAAAAAGATGTATACTGTAGTCATTAAACACGATGGAAGAAGTAATAATGCTGACTTAAAAGATATAGAACTTAATACAGGTGATTATGAATTTAATTCTAAACATGATACATTTAAGGCACGTGTTGATCAAGATGTAAAATCTGTTAAAGTTAAACCGATACCTGTAGATGAAAATTATTCGAGCATTACTGTAGATGGAGAAAAATTTACAGGAAGTCCAATATCAATAAGTCTTAAAGGTCAATGGAAAACAGAAGTTGATATAGTTGTAGTAGCTGAAGATAAAAGTACAAAGAAGACCTATGAATTAACTATATATAGAACCAATGATCCTTTAGATGACATCAAAGATCCAGATGATGACGACGACGATGATGATGATGATGACAAAAATGACGCATACTATGATGAAAGCAATAAAATTTGGATTGATATGAGCAAGTATGAAGAATGGGGAAAAGTAAAAGGAAAATACATTTACTTTGACAAAAGAGGAAGACAAGTTAAAGATGCTTGGGTAAAGGTTGACGGTAATTGGTTTTATGTTAACAAATCAGGATATAGAGACACTGGTTGGATAAAACAAACTGATGGTAGATGGTACTATCTTGATAATAACGGAAGAATGATAACAGGTTGGTTTTATGACAAAGAAAGAGGAAACCAATATTACTTTAATCCAAATGGAGCAATGCAAGTAGGTTGGTTATACTTAGGCGGGAATTGGTACTATTTTGAATCAGGTGGTAGAATGCTTCAGAATGAAAAAGCATATATAGATGATGGTTGGTATTCATTCTCTAACTTTGGAATAATGTATTAGAAGTAATTTACCTATTGCATATATCAACACACATTTAAAACAGAGCCAATAATTTAAAAGGTGTTTATTAAGCAGTAAATAATTTTATGTGAATATAAAGTTATTTACTGCTTTTTATATAAAAATTATATAATTTAAGAATATTTAAAGCCAAATAAAGTATTGTAAAATTTTATCGATAAATTAAATAGAGAAAATAAGGGGGATAATTATGGAAATAAATAATAGAATATATAATGGATATATGGAAAATGCAAATATTAATCAAAGGAAAAATATTGATAATAATACTCATAAAGACACTATAAAAAATGTTTATAATAATGCTGATAAATTAGAATTATCTAAAGATGTGAGAATAGCTGCTAGTAGAAGTAGGGCTATAATGGGACCTCAATTAGATAAGGGGACAGCTAGCAATACTACTATTTATGTGGATAAGTCAACATTTATGCAAATATCAAGCTATACAACCAATAATTCTGAGTGTCAGTGGGAGGAGCTTGGTGTAGATGGTGAAAAAAGATGGGTTGTAGTAAATGGGCAAAGATTTGAATGTCCGTTAAGTAAAGAAGAAAAAGAAGCTATAAAAAGAGCATCAAAAACTATGCTTGATTATCTAATAGAAGCCGACAAGGAAAAAGAAGAAAAGGAAGAGAAAAAAGAAAATATAGATTTTAAATTTAATGGCGATGGAAGCATATCTATAGGTGATGAATCTTTATTAAGTAGTAATCCAAAGTTAAGTGGATTATTAAAAAATGATAAGGTAATGAATATGTTAAAAGATATTGCTAAATTAAATGGTGGTAGTTTATCTATGCATATTTAATTATATACTTTAATGAGAAATAGAATACATAGTAAGTAAATTTTGTAATAAGTATAAGATTTAAGTATGTATTCTATTTCTTTTTATATGAAATGAGAGGAAAATTATAATATATACTATGCAAAAGTATATATTAATGTTATTGGATATGTTTACAAATTGTAATATAATTAGAATATAAATTAATTGCTTTCTCTGAATGTAGTGTTTATATTGTAAAGTGATTATTATAGTAGAAAATTATGATTCTATAGTGATAATAAAATTTAATTTAAATCTAATTTATAATATAAAAAGCTATATGTTAAAGATAATATTAATTTATATACTAACGAAAATTTGGGGGGAAGAGAATTGATTGAGTTAAGGTATAAAAATACTGAAGAACAATGGGTGGATTTTTCTATTTATAAAATGACTAGCCAAAGTAATAAGGATAGATTGGCTACTTTAAGAAGAAATTTGTTTTTGGGAATAGGTCTTTTTATAG
This sequence comes from Clostridium sp. ZBS2, assembly GCF_023845855.1. Classification (NCBI taxonomy): domain Bacteria; kingdom Bacillati; phylum Bacillota; class Clostridia; order Eubacteriales; family Clostridiaceae; genus Clostridium; species Clostridium sp. ZBS2. The sequence continues at coordinate 140,783 of NZ_JAMQIF010000021.1, read as the reverse complement.
GTGTGCTGTATTGCGTTTTAGGAATTCAAGAATATAGTAAAGGAGAAAGTCCAATATTTTCTATTGTATTAGGTGTAATTTTTGCTGGTACAGGAATATTTGGATATTTTAAATTACCTACATACTGGATTAAAAGAGCAAAGAAAAATTTTAAGGACTTATTTAAGAAAAATGAAAAATCTTTGGGAAGAACTATAGAAGTATTTTTGGAAAAAGACGGGTTGATAATTAATAGAAATAAGGAAAAGACGAAACTTTTATTAAATAACATTACAGATGTTACGGAGATAAATAATTGTTTGTATGTAATTTCAAATGATAATCCTGGAATAGTTATTCCTAATGATGCATTTGAAAATGCAGATGATAAGATGAATTTTAAAAATACTATAATGAGTAATGTAAAATAGTTAACCCTGTCCTACGTTTGGAAAGGGTGCATGTCTAACAAAATCCATAGGCAATTTTGTTCTATTGGTATTAGAGTTTAATAAAAATTAATATAATATTTTAAAGCTATATTTTAAGTTGCAATTTAACTTAAAATATAGCTTATTTTTTGGAAATTCTATGAAGTATAGTAGGATTAAATTATTTAATAACAAATTTTGTTGAATATATTTACATTTTTAATAAAGTATAATATAATTTATTATAGTTCATATTATGAACAAAAATTTTGGGCGGAAATTTTAAACTGGAAAGCAGAGAGATGTTAAAAAAGCATAAGCCTAAAAATTAAAATTTTGGATAATATAATTTAGATACATATAAATAAAATATTCATATAGTTTAAATGTGTAGAGTGTAAATCAAAGGGGGAAGTTATATGTTAGAAGATAGATTGGAAATATTAAAAATATTAAACAATAATTTTAATATTAATCAAAGAGAGTTATCAAAAAGAACAAATATTTCATTAGGAAAAGTAAATTCAATTTTAAAGGAATTTACTCTTGATGGAACTATAGAGAGAATTATAAATAATAGGGGAATTTTATATAGAGTAACTGAAAAGGGAATGAAGATATTAGAAGAAAATCTTGCTTCAGCTAAAAATACTAGGTTGAAAATCCATGAAGAAGATAATAAACCTGTCAAAGAAGCTGTAATTCTTGCTGCTGGAAGAGCAAAGGACTTTGGAAAACCTGTTGGAATGCTTGAAATTCAAGATTTTAAGTTAATAGATAGAACTTTAAACATACTTAAAGAAAATGGAATTAATAAAATTACTATAATAACAGGTTATGAAAGTAATTATTATGATGAGTATTTTAAATCAAATAAAAATATAACTTTAGTTAAGAGCGATAAATATAAATGGACGGGAACTATGTATTCATTATCTCTGGCTAGAGAGTATGTTAAAGAGGATTTCTTATTAATAGAAAATGATTTAATTTTTGAAAAAAGAGCAATTAAAGAGCTTGTAGAAAGTAAAAGCAGAGACTGTATTCTTCTTACTAATGAAAGTGGATCAGGAGATGAGGCTTTTGTTGAAATAAGAGATAATCATCTATTTAAAATGTCTAAAGACATACATCAATTTAATAGAATAGATGGTGAAATGATAGGCATAACTAAGGTGTCTCATAAATTATATCAAATGATGCTTGAAGAATTTAAAGATAATATAAATCCATATTTAAATTATGAATATGTGTTATTAGATGTTGCTAGAGATTATAATATTGGTTTTGTTAAAATAGATGATCTTGCTTGGGGAGATGCTGACACTAAAAAAGAATATGAAAATATTTTGAATCATCTTTATCCAACTATAAGAAGACGTGAACTTAATTATGAAATTAACACTGTAAAGACCATAGTTAGAGAAGCTATGAAAGTATCCGAAGATGATATAAGTGAAGTTGTATCTGCTGGAGGAATGACTAATAAAAATTATAGAATTTGTGTTAAAGGAAAAAGATATATATTAAGAATTGCTGGTATTGGAACTGAAAGTATGATAAGTAGAAAGAATGAAATGTTTAATTCTTCAATTGCTTCTGAGAGAGGATATAATGTTGAAACTCCATATTTTAATGTTGAAACTGGAATAAAAATATCTACTTTTATAGAAAATGCAGAAACTTTAACTCCAAGAAGTGTTAAAAAGGAAGAGAATCTAAAACAAGTTACTAGAATATTAAGAAATTTACATGAGGATAATGAGTTCCCAATGAAAAATGAGTTTAATGTATTTAGAGAACTTGAAAAATACGAAGATATTTTAAAAAATTCCCATGGAGAATTCTTTGATGATTATGATGAAGTAAGAGAAAGATTTATGAAATTAGAACAGATTTTAAAAGAGTTAGATAGAGTATTTGTTCCATCTCATAATGATTTAGTATCAGAAAATTTAGTGAAGGATACGGAAGGTAGAATTTACTTAATAGATTGGGAATATAGCGGCATAAATGATGACATGTGGGACTTAGCAGCTCTTTCTTTAGAAAATAGTTTTTCAGAAGATGATATAGAATTAATGTTTAGACTTTATTTCAATGGTGAGGCAGATGAAAATTCAAGAAAAAGATTATTAATTCATCAAATAAGCCAAGATTTATTATGGGCTGTATGGACATTAATTAAAGAAAATGAAGGCGATGATTTTGGTACTTATGGAATAGATAGATACAATAGAGTAAAAGAAAATTTAAATAAATTAGAAGCTGAATTTTAGGAATGTAACTCTGTTTTACAGTATAGCGCTGATATATGTATAAACAAAGCTGGTCGGAGTAATTTGACTTAGGAATACTAAAATGAGTAGAGTCCCATTTCAGCTTGCTCCAAATATAATTTTTGACAAGCAATAAATGTGATTATTAAAAGGAAACTCGACTTCGCTGAGTAAGTTCGAAAATCCAAATGTAAAATTTGGTTTCTCACTTAAGAATTCTCAAAGTCCAATTACAATGCCATTTTGTTTATTACATATATCAACATATATACAAAGTAGAGACAGAATTAATTTTAATAACCATGTTTAAATGTATAGTAATATTTTAGTATAAAGATCATGGACAGAGGAATTTGATTTAAGAATTCTAAAAATAAAATTCCAACGCCACTGCGCCTTTATACTAAAATATTAACATTCATAAAAACAAAGCGTTAAAATATGTATAAACAAAGCTGGATGGAGTAATTTGATTTAAGGAGAGAAAAACATATGAGAGCAATATTAGTAGCTGCTGGGATGGGAACTAGACTTAGACCGCTTACAAATACAATACCAAAGTCTTTAGTGGAGGTTAATGGAATTTCGTTACTTGAAAGACAAATAATAAATTTAAAAGAGATAGGAATAGATGAAATTGTAGTTTTAACTGGATATTTACATGAAAAGTTTGATAATTTAGTTAAGAAATATAACTTAATTAAGATAATTAATGATAAATATGATGTTTATAATAATATTTATACAATGTATTTAGCAAGAGAATATCTTCATGATGCTTTTGTTATTGATGCGGATAATTATATCAATAAAAACTTTTTACCAAATAGTAAACCTAAGCACTCAGAGTATTATTCTGCTTGTAAGGAAAATATTGTGGGTGAATGGATACTAAAGTATGATGAAAGTGATAAATTATATAGAGTTGATATAGGTAAAGATGGAAATGAACCGGACTATATAATGTCAGGAGCGTCTTATTGGAGTGAAAAAGATGGAAAAATTATAGCAGAAAAAATCGCTCAAAAGGTAGAACAAGAAGAATTTAAAGATTTATATTGGGATGATATAGTTGTAGAAAATCTTAATAATTTAGATATTTATGTTAACAAAATAGGATGTAATGATATTTTTGAAATAGATTCCCTTGAAGATTTAGAGTACTTAAAAAATAAACTTAGTATAAAATAGACTTAATTGACAACTTCTTTAGTTAGTGTAAAATATAGTAGAAGTAAAATAATCCATTTAGCGATTATAGGAGGACTACATAGATGTCAAAATCAATATCGAAAAATGCATTGTTTAAAGGATCATTAAATTTATTTAATATTGTATTACCAATATTAGTTGGTCCTGTAATAACAAGAACTTTAGGTGAAGATTTATATGGATATATTTCATATGCAGAATCACTAACAGGATGGTTTTTAATATTTGCTTGTTTTGGAATTTCTCAATATGGACTGAGAGAAATAAGTAAAGTTAGGGATGATGAAGAAAGGCTTCAACAAACATTTACGAGTTTATTTTTATTTACTCTATTTACTAATATACTAGTTTCTTCAATATATATGATTTTTATATATACAGTAGGAAGAGGTAGACCTGATTTTTATACTTGTATGATTTTAGGTTTTAATCTTGTTTTTAATCTTTTTTATGTTGAATGGATTAATGAAGCATTAGAGAATTATGATTTCATAGCTATAAAGACTATGATTGTTAGAATAATATATTCTTTACTAGTTATTTTTTGTATAAGAAATATTAATGATTTTGAATTATATTTATACTTAGTTATAGGTTTTAATTTCTTAAACAATATATTAAGTTTTGTATACATAAAGAAAAGAGTGAAATTTAATTTTAAAAATTTACATTTTAAAAGACACATTAAGCCAATGTTTTTTGTTGTTATCTTATCTAATGTAAATATTTTATATACTCAATTAGATAAATTAATGATGGGTAGTGGAGCAGTAGGTGCAGGAACTAGGGATGTTGGATATTATAGTTTAGCCCAAAAGATAATGACAATAATTAATACATTAATGCTTACTATTATTCAAGTAACTATGCCTAGACTTTCAAATTATTTAGGTAATGATTCCAAGGAAGAGTATATGTCTCTTTTAAAAAGAATTATAAAGATATATTTTATGTTTTTATTCCCAGCATCTATTGGCATGATATGTCTTTCAAAAGAGATAATACTTATGTATGCAGGACCTAAATTTATAGCAGCAGCACCTGTAATGTTTATATTTTCAATTTACATGTTAACTATTGGGGTTGAAGGAATAATATCTAATCAAATGATATACCTTAATGGAAGAGAAAAAGATGATGTTAAATTAGTATTAATTGGTGGGGTTTTAAATGTTATATTAAATATAGGCTTAGCTATAACAGGTAAATTTACACCTACAAATGCAATTATAACAACTCTTATTGCAAATTTAATTGTTATAGTACTTGAATATAGATTTGTAAGAAAAGTTATTAAAATAGATATAAATTTATTCGCATTTGAAAATGTTAAGTACTTTTATTATTCATTACTATTTATTCCACTAATATTTTTAATTAAGCATTTTATAAATAGTGTATTTTTAATTTCAGCAGTATCAGTGTTAGCATGTGGAATAGTATATGTAGGAATTTTATTTATAACTAAAGACGAAGTATTTTTACAACTTACAAATACTTTACTTAGAAAATTTAAAAGATAATGAATTAAGAGTATTTAAAACAGAGTCTTAAATTAAAAGTTGATTATAGAAAATCTAAAAGCGTGAAATTTTATTTTTGAAATTTCACGCTTTTTTAGTTCTATCAGTAAGCAATGTTACATAAGTTATTAATAAGTAAATAAAAGAATATGTAGTAATTCAAAAGCTAAAAAAGAGGGGGATTCTTATATGGTTAGGAGAATTATAAAAAGAAGCTTATTAGTACTTATGGCTACACTTTGTTTAAATGTTGTAATCGTTAATACAGATTTAAAGGTATATGCAACAACAATAGAATCAAGTGACTCAACAGATAATTTAAATTTATTAAGTTGTGAAAAACTCATAAAGGTATCTGAAGAGGAAAATGTGTACAAGACAAGTATATATAATAATGTTGAAAGAGCTGTAATTAATTATGAATTTTTAAATGAACTTAATATAGATAATATTGAAATAGATATATTAAATCCAAATAAAAATGAGAAATTTGCAAATTGTGTTTTAGATAGAAAAAATATGGTTATACTTATAGATAATCTTCAAATTGGCTTAACTAAAGTGATTATAAAAGATAAGACAAATGAAAAAGAAATTTGTAAATTATATATAGATTATAATAAAAATTATAATGACAATGATGAAGTAGGATGGGTTAAAAGTTTAGGTGAGTGGTATTTTATAGACCCATCTACAAGAGATAAAAAAACTTATTGGTTACTTCATAATGGTCATTGGTATTACTTAGGGAAAGATGGAGTTATGAAAAATGGATGGATTTTAGATAGTGACAAATGGTATTACTTAAATTCAAGTGGTATTATGGAAAGTGGGCTTATAAAAGATGAAAGTGGAAATGTATATTATTTAAATGAAGACGGATCTTTAAGAGTGTAATTTAAATTTGACATAATATAATTATTTTAATAATTATTTAATTAAATATATTTTATGTTTTAAAAGGAATATTAAATACAAAACAATTTAAATGACATAATGTATAAAAGAGTAAAGCTATTAGTAACTTTACTCTTTTTTTGTGTAAGAAATTAGGAGACTTTAAAATCTTAAAGTTTATGGCTTTTAACCATAGCATCAACTCTCTACTTCTAATTAATAAGATTTAATATTTACACAAAAAATATATTTATGAACATATTGCTTTGAACAATGAACAATGATAATATTAATTTGTTCATAAAATGAACGAAGGCTTTGAGCAATATTTAGATAAATTAAAGAAAATAATATTTAATATATTGAGTAACAGCAATAAAAGGGGGACTTTAAAATGAATTTTAATAATAATTATAAAAAAGGAGTAGGGTGTGGAATTATTTCAGCTATATCATGGGGGGCTGATACAGTTCTTATGGGATTTATATTAGCAATGACACCATTTATAAAAACTGAGCAAGCTATAATACTTGCCCCTATAATAACAGCCTTTTTACATGATAGTTTTTCTGCGATATGGACATTTATATATCTTGGATTAAGAAAAAAATTAGGTGATTTTTTTAGTGCGGTTAAAACTAAAAGTGCTTTATGGGTTGCTCTTGCAGCATTGCTTGGAGGTCCAATTGGCATGAGTGGATATTTACTATCAGTAAAGTACATAGGACCATCTTATACAGCTATTATATCTTCATTATATCCAGCGATTGGAGCAGTACTTGCTACTATAATTCTAAAAGAAAAAATTAATAAAAGTGCATGGATTGGTTTAGTAGCAGCTATATTAGGAGTTTCTATACTAGGCTATACATCTACAACAAGTGCTGCTAATCCTATAGGTTTTATATTTGCAATAATTTGTGCATTGGGTTGGGGTAGTGAATGTGTAGTATGTGCCTATGGAATGAAAGGTGATGAAGTAACGTCAGAATTTGCTTTGCAAATAAGACAGTTTACGTCAGCTGTTGTATATGGATTAATTATTGTTCCAATAGTAGGAGGTATAGGACTTAGCTTTAATATCTTTAAATATAGTGCCATATTTTGGATTGCAGGAACGGCATTAGCAGCTACGGTATCATATTTATTTTACTACACAGCAATATATAAAATTGGAGCAACAAGGGCAATGGGAGTAAATATAACATATGTTGTTTGGGCAATTGTATTTGATACCATATTCTTAGGAAATAAAATAAATGAACTAACTATTTTAAGCAGTATTTTAGTTATAATAGGAGTTTACTTTATTGCAAAAGAGCCAGAACAAGAAGTTGAAGAAATAGAACTTGCAAAAGCAAAATAAAAATTTAAGCATTAATTAAATCTTTAGGTAAATCAATTATTATAAATTTACCTAAAGATTTTATTTTTTTGGAAGGATATTTTTTTATTAAATTTAATTAAAATAAACTATACATGGTACTATAAAGTTAGGTATTATATTTATAGTAGATATTTATCGAAATAAAAAGAAAAACATTGTAAGAATTATTGAGGTGGAGTGATGGATATAAAAAAGAAATCTATTATTTTTGCAGTATTATTAGCGATAATTCCTGTTTTAATTACTATGAATATATATATTACAAAATTTACTCAGCGGTCTATTGAATTAATTAAAGAAAATGTAATAATAGCAGCAAGAGATCAATCAACTCATTTGCAAGATTTTTTTGATCAAAGATTAATTAATCTTAATGTTATTTCCAATATGCCAATAACTCATGATTTTCTAGATGATTTCAATAATAATATATTAGATAAATCTGAGGAAATGAAATTTAGAAAAGAAATTATATTTGATATTTTAAACTTAAGGCAGCAGGAACAACCATATTTAGTTAAAACATCATTAATTAGCAAAGATAATACAATAATAGCATCAAGTGACAGTGATAGTATTGGTAATAAAGCTGTTTTTGATAAAAACGATATAATAAAATTTAATAATAAAGAAACTGTTATTACAGATATTATAGAAAATGAGAAATTTAATAATGGAGAAAAAAGTGCAATTATAGCAATACCAGTATTTTTCCATGATGAGTATCAAGGTGTTATAGAAAGTGTTATTAATATGCAGTACTTTGAAAAAGTTGTTAAGGAGGTACGCTTTTTTAATACTGGTAAAATTGCAGTTATGGATAGCAAAGGAACTGTAGCTGCAACTATAAGTGATTGCTTAGATGAAGATATATATAATATAGATAGACCTAATACTTTAGAAGAAGCATGGAAAAATATAGACTTTAAAAATAATTCAAGTGGATTAATTGAATATAGCATTGATGAAATTGAAAAAATAGGTTATTTTTATAAAATACCTAATTCTAATTGGGTAGTTTTGAGTGGAGTTGAGTGGTCAGAGTTTAAGGACCCTCTTAATGAAAGTATTAATATTATGTTTTTTATATCTATAATAATTTCAGCAGTTGTAGCTATAACATATATTCTTATTATTAATTTCTTCTCTAAACCTATTTATGGATTATTAAATTCAATAAGAGAAATAAAAAAAGGAAACTATAAAAGTAGATTTATATATAATGTAAAAGATGAATTTGGAGAAATATCTCAAGCATTTAACGAATTAATGGATGAAATTTTAAAGAATAAGATGCAACTTAAATTAAGTGAAGAAAGTTATAGAGTTATAATGGAGCAAACTGATGATATTATTTTTCAGTGGGATATTAATAATGATATAATAAGTTACTCTGATAATTGGAATCACAAATTTGATTATGAGCCTATTATTGAAGGCCAGGATTTAAATACATTAAATATTATTTATGAAGATGATAGAGAAAAGTTTAATGGGATAATCGATGAAATAAAAGATACCAATGAATATAGAGAATGTAAAGTTAGATTAAGAAAAAATGATAGTGAATATATATGGTGTAAATTTAGAATTAATATAATTCTAGATGAAAATGATACGCCAATAAAAGTTATAGGTGTAATAACAGATATTGACCATGAAAAAAGAGAAAACGAAAAATTATTGTTTAAAGCAGAAAGAGATAGTTTAACTGAAATTTACAATAAAATAACTGCTCAAAATATGATTGAAGAGTATATAAATGAAAGCTCTAAAGAGGATAAACATGCATTGTTTATTATAGATGTTGATGATTTTAAATCTATAAATGATAATTTAGGACATTTAACTGGTGATTACGTTTTAAAAGATATTTCAACTAAAATAACAGATATATTTAGTGAAAATTCAATAATAGGAAGAATAGGTGGAGATGAATTTATTGTATTTTTAAAAGATATTGAATCAGAGGAGTTTGTTTGTCAAAAAGCTGATGAATTAGTTAGCGGATTTAGAGAAAGTTATACTGGAAAAGATGGTGTATACAAGGTATCAGGAAGTATTGGGATTTCTATATATCCAAAGGGTGGTAAGAATTTTGAAGAACTATTTTTAAGTGCAGATAATGCTCTTTATTATGCTAAAAAACAAGGAAAAGATACATATTACATAGTTAAATCAACATAAAAGAGCTATAATTAAAAAAGCATAAGGAGGTAGCAGTAATGATAAAATTAATAGTGTCTGATATGGATGGAACACTTTTAAATAGTGAACATAAGATATCAAAAGAAAACTTAGAAGCAATAAATGGTGATGTATAATAAAAATCATTAATATTTAAAATAGAGAGTATATGAAAATGTAAACTAGAATTTTAGTTTGCATTTTTTTGTTGCGTAAAATTTTTATTATAAAAAATAACAGGAAAAAATGTAAAAAATTAGAATGAACATATTGTGTTGAACATTGAACAATGGTAATATATAGTTGTTCATAAAATGAACAAAGGAAATGGTATTAATAAGGGGGATAAGTAAATGAAAAGTATATTAAAGAGAGGGTTTGGAATTGGATTAGCTTTAATGATTTCTGTGGGATTAATCTCTTGTAATGAAGGGAAAAGCAAAGAAACTTTAAGCAGAAATGGAAAAATTCAAGTTGAATATTGGTATGGTCTTGGAGGAAAGCTTGGGAAAAACATGGACAATATAATAAATGATTTTAATAATTCTCAAGATAAGTATGAGGTTAAAGGAGTTTCACAGGAGGATTATGATACGACTTTTAAAAATTTACAAGCAGCTATTGCAGCTAAAAAAACGCCAGCACTTGTAATTTTAGAACCAGATAAAGCTTCAATTTTAAATAATAAAGGTGTACTTGAAAATGTAGGTAATTATACAACAACAGATAGTGATTTTAATAGTGATAATTACATAAAATCATTTTGGGATTCATGCAAAAAGGATAATAAACTATACGCTTTTCCTATGTTTGGAACAACACAAGTTTTATATTATAACAAAAAGGCGTTTGAGGATGCAGGCATATCTAAAGATTCATTAAATACTTGGAGTAAAATTGCTGAAGCAAGTAAAAAAGTAATTAAAAAGGATAGTGATGAAGTTAAGTTTTATGGTTGGGAGCCTATGTGGGGAGCTGACAATTTAATTGATGCATCATTAAGTAATGGTGGAAGTATTTTAAGTGAAGATGGAAGTAATGTATTAATAAATTCACCTGAATGGGTAGAAGTTTGGGATAATTTTAGAATGTGGATACATGATGATAAAATCATGAAAGTTAATTCAAGTGGACAAGGATGGGAATACTGGTATTCAACAATTGATGATGTTATGCAAGATAAAGCAGGGGGATATACAGGGTCATCAGGAGATCAAGGTGATTTAGATTTTGAAAAGCTAGGTGCTATTGAACAACCTGCATTTAAAGATGGAAAAGAAGCAAAACCAATTGCAGAAGCAAGACTTTTAGTTATTCCAAGTATAGCTAATGAAGAGGCTAAAAAAGGAGCTTATGAATTTATTAAATACTTTACAAGTGCATCAGTTAATGCAAAATGGTCAATAGCTTCAGGGTATATTCCTGTTAATAAAGCGGCATGTAATACTGATACATTTAAGGAATATGTGGAAAAAAATCCGCAAGCACTTATTCCAATAAAACAAGCGTTACATGCAAGTAAATCTTTTATTGACCCAACTAATGGAAAAATATATGATGCTTTAAAAGTTGCAGCAGATAAAGTTGAATTAGAAAATGTATCAGCACAAGAAGCTTTAGATGAAGCCCAAAAATTAGCACAATCAGAATTAGATAAAACTTTAAAAAAGTAATAAAACTTTAACCTATGTTCTAAATATGTGTTGATATATGCAATGCCACGTTGCCTATTGCATATATCAACACTTTGCCAAAACATAGCATGAAATTAAAGTCTTATAATATATCAACAGAACGTTTACAAAAATGGTGGAAAAGTATTTACTACTGTGGATAAGTTTTGGAATTTTAACAACTATTTTAATAGAGTGTTGATATTGTAAGTTTGCTTATTAAATAGATAGAGATGTATTCAATAGAAATCCAAATTTTATTTAAGGGGTTATGGAGAGCGTTATGAAGAAGTCTAATATTAAAAAGTTTGATCAAATTTTTACTATACTTATATTTGTATTGCCGGCTATTATTCCACTTATGATATTTTGGATAGTTCCAATTTTTAAATCACTGTTTATAAGTTTTACAGATTGGGATTATATAAGTGCTGAATATAGTATTGTTGGATTGAAAAATTATAAACAGTTATTTTCTAACAAATTATTTTATGAGGCGTTAAAAAATACAGTGATATTTACAGTGGGAACATTACTTCCAACAATAGTTGGTGGATTAAGTTTAGCATTATTGCTAAGAACAAAGTTTAAATCTTCAGCAATATATAAGGTTATAATATTTTCTCCATGGATTACACCTACAGTTGCAATTTCTATTGTATGGAGTTGGATATTTGAACCTGACTATGGATTTGCAAATTATATATTAACTTTGTTAAATTTACCTAAATTACAATGGTTGCAAAGTTCAAATACTGCTATGATTGGAGTAATTATCGTTACTGTTTGGAAAAGTATTGGATGGGCTATGGTTTTTTATTTAACTGCACTAGAGAAAATACCTAAAGATTTATATGAATCAGCTTCAATTGATGGGGCTGATTCATTAAATAAATTTAAGAGTATAACATTACCTTTAATTTCACCTACTACATTTTTTCTTAGTGTAATAACAATGATAAATTCTTTGCAGGCATATGATCAAATTCAGGTTTTGACTCAGGGAGGACCATCTGGAAGTACTAGAACATTATTATACATGTATTATCAATGTGCATTTGAAAATTTCAATATGGGAGAAGCTACTGCAATAGCAACAGTAATTTTGGCTATAACTTGCATACTTTCATTAATTCAATTTGTTGTTTCAAAAAAATGGGTACATTATTAATTACTTAAAGGGTGGCACAGCTACTTTGTTCTGTAGGGGGTAAATTGTGTATGGTAGAAAGAAAATTATATAGAGATAATGAGGTGTATTTAGAAAACATTAAAAGTAATATTAGTAAAAGAAAAGTAAATTATAAAAAAATAATAGCTAATGTAATAAGATATGCTTTTATTATATTAGCAAGCATAATAGCTTTCTTTCCATTTTTGTGGATGATATCAAGTGCGTTAAAAGTAAAAGATGAAGTGTTTCTTTTTCCACCTAAATTAATGCCTTCTAATCCACAATGGAACAATTTTATAGATGTATTCGAAGAAGCTCAATTTGGACAATATATGTTTAATAGTTTTTTTACTTCTTTTATTGAAGTGGCATTTCAAGTATTTACAGCAGCAATGATAGCATATGCGTTAACTTTGTTAGAGTTTAGAGGTAAAAGGTTACTATTTGGAGTGATAATGGCAATATATATGTTACCATCAGCAGTTACATATGTTCCATGTTATATTTTACTTTCTAATTTAAATTTAATAGATACACTTTCAGGATTGATAGTAAGCAATTTAGTTAGTATATTTGGAATATTTTTATTAAGACAAGCATTTTTACAGGTTAATAAAAGTTTAATAGAGGCTGCAAGAATAGATGGAGCTTCTCATTTTAAGATATTATGGAAGATAGTATTCCCAATAACAAAGCCAACCTTTGTAACTTTGATTTTAATAAATTTTGTTACTTATTATAATGATTATATGTATCCATCTCTAATTTTAAAGAGTCCAGAAAAGTTTTTGATTTCATCAGGACTTAGACAATTTTTTATTGAAGGAGGAGCATATGGAATAAAATGGCCACAAGTTATGGCAGCAAGTACAATAACAATACTTCCATTATTAATATTGTTTGTAATTGCTCAAAAGTGGTTTATGAAAGGCATTGGCGATACAGGTGTGAAAGAATAGCTTTAGAAAGATGTTGATATATGCATAGGTAAAGGTGGGCTGAGTAATTGAACTTAGGANNACTCATTAAGTATTCTCAAAATCCAATTACAATGTCACCTTACCTGTTGCATATATCAACATATACTAAAGTAGATCCTTATAAAAAATTATTTAAAATATCTTAATAATCACCCAGTCCAACTTTAATTATGCATATATCAACACATGCTTTAATTTAATATATTCATTATAGTTTTATAAAGTTTTGGTGTTTTGTTGAATAGTGAGAATAGGATAATCCACTTAAATTCGTGGCTAGGGCTATTGTAGTATTTTTTTGATGTATTCATAGCTTTATTTTTGATTAAGTTTATTGTTTCATGATCATCTGAAATATTATTTATACATCCAAAGTAAAGATCGATGATTGACCACATATACCATTTTAAAGTTTTAGCATATAAGTTTTCATCATTTAATTTATTCATGAATTTTACTTTTTCATCAAAAACATCTAGCATACATAATCTTTTTTTATCAAATTTAGCGTTCATTATACTGTCAGGAGTATTTCTATAGTAGTATAATTTTTTATTTGTATATACTAATTTGTTAGATTCAAATAATAATTTATACATTATAGCCTCATCTTCAAATATTCTCATATTAGGAAATCTTATTTCATTAAATAGTGATTTTTTATAAATTTTATTCCAAAGTACTACTGTTGAAACATACATTTCATTATATAAATTATTTAATGATTCTATATTATTGAAAGATATTATTATTTCTTTATTATCATTTGTAATTTTTTCATCTTCATTTTCTACTTTTATATAATTGCATTGTGAAATATCTGCATTATGTTCTTTTGCTAAATTAAATAGTGTTTCAAACATATTGGGTTCAATCCAATCATCACTATCAACAAAAGCTATAAATTCACCTTGAGCTATATCTAAACCAGAGTTTCTAGCAGTACTAGCACCACCATTTTCTTTATGAATAACTTTTATTCTATTATCATTTAGAGCTAGCTCATCACAAATTTTTCCACTGTTGTCAGGGGAACCATCATCTACTAATATTAATTCAAAGTTTTCTAAAGTTTGATTTAATATACTTGTGATAGAGTTATTTAAGTAATCTTCAGCTTTATATATTGGCATAATAATACTTATTAAAACTTCAGAGTTTTTAATATTGTCATTTAAGTTTTTATAATTTTTAATCATATTTTATTATCTCCATTATTTCTTAAGTATTGATTCTTAAACTATTTTATCATTATATACATTATTATGTTAGTACAAAATTCACTTTTTATTGTTCTTATGTTCTCATTTTGTTGACATAAGTCAATTTTGATAATAACATTAAAATGTATGCTGAAATAGGCATTATATTTTATTCTTTAGGAAATTATAAAAATCTTAAGTACATCGAGAAGGTGGCAAAAATGAGTAATATAGATGATACATCAAAAAAAAATTATCAAAATAAAGATACCGATGAAGAATATGAAAATTTAAGTTTAAAAGATGCTCAAATGTTGATGGTTAGTATTTTAAAAGATGTTGATAAGATATGTGAAAAACATGGATTAAAATACTTTTTAGATGCAGGAACTTTATTAGGAGCAGTTAGACATAAGGGATTTATTCCATGGGATGATGATATGGATATTGGAATGCTTAGAGATGACTATGAAAAGTTTCTTAAAATAGCTAAGGAAGATTTACCTAGCCATTTATTTTTACAAACTTTTGAAAGTGATAAATATTATGATATTTACCAAGTACCTTGTAAAGTTAGATATAATGGCACTGTACTTATTGAAAAAGCAATTGGAGAAAATGAAAAAATGCATAATGGTGTATATATAGATATATTTCCTTATGATAGTTTACCAAAGCATAATTTTATTTATAAAATTCAAAGATCAATAAGTGGAAACATATTAAAAAGTTTCGTTAGATTGAGAGATATCCCAGAAAAATTAACTTTCAAAAATAAAATTACATTTTCTTTTTATAAAATAATAACAAAAATATTTACAGCTAAAAGAAGAAGAAAGTTTTTTGGAGCTTTAGTTAAATGGAATGATAAAAATTCAAAGTACATGGGATATGGCGTTGATACTGCATGGAGCGAATATATTTATAAAAAAGACGATTATTTTGATTTGATTAAATTAGAATTTGAAGGTGAACATTTTTATGGACCTAAAAATGCGGATGCAATTTTGACTGGGCTTTATGGTGATTATATGACATTACCAAAAGAAGAAGAAAGAGTATGGCATGCAAAAGAAATAAAAAAGCTTAAAAGTATTTAAGTAAAAGTATTTAAACTTGTAATTTGAATTATACTATTATTATGAAGTACATGGGTGCATTTTAGCTAAAGGCACTAATATAGTAAACATTGCATATAATGATCAATATTAGTATAATTCAAATAGTAAAAAAATAATAATATTTAAAATGTAAGAAAAAAGTAAGAAATTTTAAATAAAAGATTCTAAAAAGTCATGTAGAATCTATTATAATAAATAAAGGGAGAGAATAATTTTGTTTAAAGTATCTATAATTACTCCTGTTTATAATGTAGAAGAGTGTATTGAAAAAAGTGTAAATTCTGTTATAAATCAAACTTGTAAAGAGTTTGAATTTTTGCTTATAGATGATGGTTCAAAAGATAGAAGTATTGAAATAGCAAAATCATTATTAGAAGGCTCAGATATAAACTTTAAGATTATAACTCAAGAAAATGCAGGAGTCAGTTGTGCTAGAAATAGAGGAATAAACATAGCCAGTGGAGAGTATATAACATTTTTAGATAGTGATGATTATATTGATTCTAGGTTTGTTGAACTTATGTATGAAAAAGCAAAGAAAACTGAATGCGATATTGTATTTTGTGACTATAGTGAAGTTGATAACAACGGGAATGTATTAGTTAAGAATAGAACTAATTACTTAAATGATTTCATATCAGGAAAAGAAGCAGCACTTTTACAGTTAAAGGATGAAATAACTATAGGCATGAGAAGTGCTATATATAAAAATTCTGTTATTCAAAATAATAATTTATTATTTGACACTAATAGAAAATATGGAGAAGATATGGTTTTTGTTGTAAAGGCATTACTATATTCAAATAAAGTTATAAGTGTAAATGAAATACTAGCTTTTTATGTAATATGGGGAAATTCTGTAACTCAAAATGTATCTTTAAAGCATCTTGATTGCTATTATTCATATATAGATTTATTAAATTATGTAAAGAAAGATAGCAATTTAAAAGAAATAGAAAATTTCTTATCAGAATTTAAAATACAATACTCGATATCACATGTTTTTTCAATTTTAGGTAAAGATCCTAATTTCCATAAGGATTTATTTAAATTTTTAAGTCAAGAGGATGTTAAGTCATATCTAAAAAATTATAAAATTCAAAAGTTTGATAAAAATAATATAAGATACTTAATTCAATGTAGTGGCATGAGATTTTGTCCAAAGCTACTAATAAATGTTTTAAATAAAATGAGATAATTAAAATAGAGTCTTACTTGCTGTAAGTTATGGCAAGAATCTCTCCAGACGGGAGGAAACTATAATGAAAAAATGGAAGACACTGATAATTATGATAATTGATATATTTATGGTAAATATGGCATACCTTTTTGCTATAAATATAACTTTAAGTGGAAGGTTCACAGAAATTGCAAAAATATATACAGAAGACGTTATAGCTGTAAGTTTAATATATTTAGTGTGTTTTTATTTATTTAAAATGTATGAAAGCTTGTGGCATTTAACTGGAACCGATGAATTTCTATTAGGTGTTGGAGGATCAATTTTAGCAGGGATAGTATCAATTGGATATACTAGATTTTGGGGTTCTGTCATACCATTAAATGTTTCGGTTGTAGGTATTCTTTTAAGTATTTTCTTTGTATTAGGTTATAGAATTTTATATAGAGTATATAGAAGAACACTTTTATACATACCATTTAAATATTCATCAGATCAAAGAAGAGTAATGATTGTTGGTGCTGGTTCAGCAGGAACTATGATTATTAATGAAATGATGGCAAGAAGAGAATTAAAATATAACCCTATAGTTCTTATTGATGATGATAAAGAAAAGCTTGGAAGAAGAATTTCAGGTGTAAAGATAGTAGGAAATAGATATGATATACCATGTGTAGTAGGAGAACAAGAAATTGATTTAATATTAATAGCAATTCCTTCTCTTGATTCAAAGAATAAAGCGGAAATTATTGATATCTGTAAAAAAACTAATTGTAAGCTTCAAATAATTCCTGGTATGTATGAAATATTAAGTGGAGAAGCAAATGTTAGTAGAATTAAAGATGTAGATTTAGAGGATTTACTAGGAAGAGATCCTATTGTATTAGATAACAAAGGTATTTCAGATTATATACAAGGAAAAACAATATTAGTAACTGGAGCAGGTGGATCAATAGGTTCTGAGCTTTGTAGGCAAATAGCAGTATATAATCCTAAAAGACTTATATTATTTGATATATATGAAAATAATATATATGATATTCAAAATGAATTAAAAGAAGAGTTCCCAGATATGAATCTTACTGTTTTAATTGGTTCAATAAGAGACAGACAAAGATTACATGAGGTATTTAATAAACATAAAATAAATGTTGTATTCCATGCAGCAGCGCACAAACATGTGCCATTAATGGAGGACAGTCCTAAAGAAGCTGTTAAGAATAATGTTTTTGGAACATTAAATTTAGCTACTGAAGCAAGCAAAGCTAATATTGATAGATTTGTAATGATTTCTACTGATAAAGCTGTTAATCCAACTAATATAATGGGAGCAACTAAAAGATTATGTGAAATGATTGTTCAAGCTATGGATAAACAATCAAAAACTGAGTTTGTTGCCGTTAGATTTGGAAATGTTCTTGGTAGTAATGGATCAGTAATTCCATTATTTAAAAAGCAAATAGCTAATGGTGGTCCAGTTACCCTTACTCATAAAAAAATAGTTAGATACTTTATGTTGATTCCAGAAGCAGCTCAACTAGTACTTCAAGCGGGTGCATTTGCTAAAGGCGGAGAAATATTTGTACTAGATATGGGAAAACCAGTTAAAATTTATGATTTAGCTTGCGATCTTATAAGACTTTCAGGTTTCGAACCTAATAGAGATATTAAAATAGTTGTTACTGGACTTAGACCAGGGGAAAAATTATACGAAGAACTTTTAATGAGCGAAGAAGGTTTAAAAGATACTGCACATCAAAAGATATATGTTGGAAAACCAACTTTTGAAGATATGGATACATTAAATTATAAACTTGAACAATTACGCAGATTATTAGAATTAAACGACATAAATGAAATTAAACATCAAATGCAAACTATTGTTCCAACATATCATTATAAAAATGAGGATGAAGTTGCAGCAGAAAATGCTGATAAGGAGTAATTATGAGTAGAGAAGATAAGACTAGAATTATATTTATAACACTGATATCGATAATTGCTATGATTTTTGGAGTAACTAATGGAAATTATGTAATACCTATTATGTATATAATAACCTTAGTTATATCATCATACATAGTGCAAGAAAAAGATATATATAATCAAATGTATGCAGTACTTTTAGTGTCGGCATTCTATGATTATACACTTTATGCACCAGGCATTCAAAGTGTATATATGTTTCATATAGTATTAGGCGTGTTTACCCTAATGTCACTATATAAACTAATAAAAGATAGAGATGTTATAAGACATATAGATAAGAAAGTTTTAATCATATATGTTATATGGTTTGTTTATATGTGTGCAAGTGTTTTTTGGGCAATGAGTAAAAGCCTATCTATTAAATATATAGCAATATATTTAATGATGTTTGCATTTATATTTAATATGATGGTTTATAATGTGAGCAAAGATAGACTTAAGAAAACAGTGAATTTATTATTATTTCTAATATCACTTATTACTTTAATTGCATTTATAGAGGTATTGTTAGGAAAGCAATTACCGATAAAACATTATGCTGATGCATTTATGGACGGATTACCTCAAAAGGATCAAAATCAAATAAATGCAAGACCAATGGCATTTTCGTTTAATCCTAACAATTTAGCGGCTACACTTGCTATATTATCGCCACTTTTCTTTTATGCTATTTATAGATGTAAAAATATTTTTGGGAAAGTATGGTATGTAGTAATATCAACTATAGTATTTATATTAATAGGTACAACAACATCAAGAACTGGATTTGCTTCAGCGGCATTTGGAGTAGGAGTTTTCTTAATTTTTTCAATATTTAATATTAAGAAAATTGGAGTTAAAAATATAATTTATCCACTTATATTATGTATTACTCTTTCATTATCTTATAAGTATAGTTATCTTGTTATGAATATAAAGCCTGTTGAGGGACAAGAGATAGTAGAAAATGGACTTAATAATAAGATGCATAGTTTAGAAAATATAGAATTTCAAGAAGGCGGAGAAGGTTCTGTTAATGTTAGATTTACTATAATAAATGATGTATTAAAAGGGACTATAACAGATAAAAATTATCTAGGATATGGTGTTGGAAATGTAGAAAATTTCATTAAAGAACAGAAGCATACAGGAAAAATATATAGTCCACATTGTTACGCAATAGAAATATTAGGTGACTTTGGATTACCTGGAGTAGCATTATATGGAATATATTATTTATATATTCTTATAGGAAATATAATTATTGGAATAAAAAAGAAGAGTATGGCATGTTTTGCAGCAGCAACCGGTCTTATTGCTTTTGCACCAGCAAGTTTTGGACCAAGTTCAATAACTTATGTATTTTCATATTGGATACTTATAGGTTTTGCAGTATCATGCATGCAAGTTTATAAAAGAAGTGATAATCAATATAATTCTAAATTATCAATGAAAGAATTTCATCTTTAAAATATATAAAAAAGGACTACAGTGGTAGTCCTTTTTTGTTGAGAGTTGAAAGTGCAAAGTTGAGAGTTTATGAAAAAATTCCTGATGGAATTTCAAATATATATTTTTAGAAAGTCTTTAAGACTTTCAACCAAAACTCTCAATTATCAATTCTCCACTTTTAACTAAAAAACGTGGCATAAAGCCACGTTTTTATTATTTCTTATAATTTTGAATTATATCTGTTATTTTTGAAGAAGTATCTCCATCACCAAATGCAGAGGCAGGAGTACCAGTTGGATTAAAGCTTTCAATAGCATTTAAAATTTTGTTAGAATCACTTCCAACAATAACATTCCAACCATTTTCTACGGTTTCAATCCATTCAGTTTCGTCTCTCATTGTAATACATGGTTTCTTTAAGAAATAAGCTTCTTTTTGAACTCCACCACTATCTGTTACAATCTTAGCAGAATTTTCTTGAAGAGAAATCATTTCTAAATATCCTACTGGATCAATTATTTTAATATTGTCTCCTACATGTAGATTGTATTCACTAATGAATTTCTTTGTTCTTGGATGAAGAGGTAATATTATTTTTTTGTTGCATTCACTTAATGCTTTTATTATTGAAGTAAGTCTTTCTAAACTATTTGTATTTTCAGCACGATGTATTGTTGAAAGTATGTAGCTATTTGGTGTTAAGTCTAAAGTTTCAGTAATATTAGATATTTCTTTAGCTTTTTCTTTAAATAAGTTTATAGCATCATACATTACATCACCAGCATTATAAACACCTTTTGTAATATTTTCTGTAGCTAAATTTTTAACTGCAGTTAATGTAGGTGCAAATAATAAATCAGAGATATGATCTGTTAAGATTCTATTTTGCTCTTCTGGCATTGCTTTATTAAAACTTCTAAGTCCAGCTTCAACATGTGCTACTGGAATTAATAATTTACTAGCACATAATGAACCAGCAAGAGTTGAATTAGTATCTCCATATACTAAAACCATATCAGGCTTTTCTTTTAGGTATATATCTTCAAGTGCACATAACATGCTTCCAGTTTGATTTCCATGATTTGAAGAACCAATATTTAAATTATAATCAGGTTTTGGAATACCTAATTCTTCAAAAAATATATCAGACATATTATTATCATAATGTTGACCAGTATGTACTAATATTTCACTATTTCCATTTTTTCTAATTTTATTTGAGACTGTTGCGGCTTTTATAAACTGTGGTCTAGCTCCGATTACAGTTAGTACTTTCATATAGTACGCCTCCTTAAGATTTAAATAATTGTTTTCATGAGTATTATTTTAGCATATCGGCACTATTAATCAAACTTAAATTATAATTAATTACATTAATTATATACTAATTGCTCAGTATTAATTGTAAACTATCAATGTGGACAATCGTGAGTTGAAATGGATAATTTGCTATGTTATTCTTAAACTATTACAACAATGGAGGGAAAATAATGAAAAACTGTTTAGTTCTTTTAACTAAAGTCTTTCCTTTTGATAAAGGAGAGGAATTTATTGAAGATGAAATACCAATGCTTTCAAAAGCTTTTGATAAAATAATTCTTATAGCTACTAGTACTGCAGATAATGCAATACAAACTAGAGAGGTTCCTGAAAATTTTGAAGTACATAGAATTAAAGCATCAGGAATAAAGCGTAAGTTACCTGTGAATGCAATAAAATTTTTCCCATTTTCAAAGTATAAAGGATATGTTTTAAAAGAGGAAAGCAACGAAGTTAAGGGATCATTAAAAAGAAGAGGTTACTTAACATACTTTTTAGCTAAGGCAGAGAGTGTATACAAAGAATGTGAGAATATTCTTATGAGTTCTGATATAAAGAGTTATGATAAAAAGACATTTTATAGTTACTGGTTATATGATATAGCATATGCAGTTATAAAATTAAAAGAAAAGTTTGGAGATAAAACTAGTAAAGTAGTAAGTCGTACACATAGATATGATCTTTATGCTGATAAAAATTCATTAAATTATTTACCACTTAGATATTATTTGCTTGAAAATTTAGATAAAGTATATCCATGTTCTGATGATGGTAGTAATTATTTAAAAGGTTTATACCCAGCTTATAAAGAGAAAATAAAAACAGCTTATCTTGGAACTAGAAACTATGGTATATCTAATTCATCAAATGATGGTGTGTATAGAATAGTTAGTTGTTGTCATGTGTCACCAGTTAAAAGAATTGATTTATTAGCAAAATCATTAGCAACATTAAAAGATTCTGGATTAAAATTAAAATGGATACATTTTGGTGCAGGGGATGGACTAGAGGAAGTAAAAGAGTACTCAAAAGAAAACTTAAGCTTTATGGATGTGGATTTTAAAGGATCAGTAAAGAATGAAGAATTGATGAATTATTATTCAAATAATCCAGTTGACTTATTTGTAAATACAAGTAGTTCAGAGGGTTTACCTGTAAGTATTATGGAAGCTTGTTCATTTGGAATTCCAACTATAGCTACTGATGTTGGAGGAACTAGCGAGATAGTAAGAAATGAAGAAACAGGATTTTTATTAGATGTTAATTTTAAACTAGAGGAATGTGGAAATAAGATTAGAGGAATGGCAGAACTTTCTGATGAAGAAAAGCAAAAATTTAGAGAGAAATGTCGTGAAATATGGTTAGAAAATTTCTGTGGTGAGAATAATTTCCAAGGCTTTTCGAAAGAAATACAACCATATTAAGATAAGTAGATTTATTAAAATATATAGGTTAGAACATGGTTGTTTTATATTTTGGTAAGATAAAAATATGAATAACCATGTTTCGTTTTTTATTCTTTAACTTAAAAAGTTTATAAAAACTATTGACTTTAGCATTCGATAGAACTACAATGGTTACAACAGGAGTGATAAAAATGAAAATAAGCAGTAGATTTTCTGTAGCAGTTCATATTTTATCTATACTATCTATGGAAGATAGCAATTTATGTACTTCTGAATGGATAGCAGGTAGTGTAAATACTAATCCAGTTGTTATACGAAGAGTAATGGGAATGTTAAAGAGAGCTGGTTTAGTTAATGTTATAGCAGGTGCTGGTGGAGCTTATTTATTAAAGGAGTTAGACCAAATAACATTGCTAGATGTATACAGAGCTGTGGAGGTCGTCAAAGAAGGAGAATTATTTCAATTTCATGAATCACCAAATATAAATTGTCCTATTGGTGCAAATATTCAAGGTGTGCTTGAATGTGTACTATTAAGTGCTCAAGAAGCTATGGAACAAGTATTAGGAAATGTAACAATGGAATATATAGTTAAAGGCATAAGGAAAAAAATTGAGAAGTAAATCAATTTTTTTTTAAATAGATGTAACTTATATAGTTACAACTGTTAATAATTTTATAAATTGTTGCAAATTAATACTTACTATAGAAAACAAATTTTTTTGGAAGTGTTGTAACTATATCAATTACAACAAAAATAAGGAGGTTATTAAAATGACATTAAATATTAAGGTATATTCTGATTTTGTTTGTCCATTTTGTTTTTTAGGAGAGGAGACTTTAAGTCAGGCTGTAAAAGGAAAGGATGTAAATATTCAATGGATGCCATTTGAATTAAGACCAGAGCCATCGACTAGAATTGATCCTTGGAAGGATTCTTCAAAATTAAATTCATGGAATAATTTTATTGAACCAATGGCAAAAAAATTAGGGATAGGTATGAAATTACCCAAGCTTTCACCTCATCCATATACTAATTTAGCTTTTGAAGGATATCATTATGCAGTTGAGTTTGGAAAAGGAAATGAATATGTTGAAAGAGTTTTTAAGGGTTTCTTTGAAGAAGAATTAGATATTGGAAAAGTTGAAATATTATCTAAGTTAGCTGAAGAAATAGGTTTAAATAAAGAAAAATTTAGTGAGGTTTTAAATACTAGAAAATATAAAGATAAGCAAGAAGAGGTATTGAAGCAGGCTTATGAAGAGAGTGGCATTACAGCAGTGCCTACAATATTTATAGGTGACGAAGTAGTACAAGGTATTACATCAAAAGAAAATTTAGAAGAAATAATAAAAAGACAATTGTTAAAAAATAATTAATTTTATAAATGGAAGGAAGATATATTATGAAAATTGCTTTAATTGGTTCAACAGGAAATGCGGGAAAGATGATCTTAAAAGAGGCTCTAAATAGGGGACATGAGGTTATTGCTATTGCAAGAGACAAATCAAAGGTAAAAGATACTAATGAAAAATTAACTGTTTTACAAGGGGATATTTTAAAATTAGATACATTAGAAAATAAATTAGAGGGAGTAGATGTTTTAGTTAGTGCTTTTGGGCCTAAATTTGGACAAGAGAATACACTAATAGATGCAACTAATAATTTAATAAGCTTGGTTAAAAAGTCAGGTGTTAATAGACTTGTAGCAATGGGTGGAGCTGGAAGTTTAAAAGTTGAAAGTGGTATTGAATTAGTTCAGACAGAAGGATTCCCTGAAGATTGGAAACCAATAGCATTAGCTCATTCAAAGTCTTTAGATATATATAGAAATGAAAAGGAAATAAATTGGACATATCTAAGTCCAGCAGCATTAATAGCACCAGGAGTAAGAACAGGAAAATATTCAGTTGGAGATGAATATTTAGTTGTAGATGAAAAGGGAAAAAGTGAAATTTCTTTTGAAGATTTTGCAGTAGCTATTATTGATGAAATTGAAACTCCTAAACATATAAAAAGTAGATTTACAGTAGCATATAAGTAAAATACAAATACTATAAGCAGAAATTTATATAAAAAAATTTTATGTATATTATTCGAAAAACATATTATTAATAACACATACTTTTTACTATAAAAAATTATAAATGTGTTAACTTGATTAAAAAATATATTACTTGATTAAAAAATATATTATATGTTGCAATTTAAAATATACAATAATAGAGTAAACATCTATTTGATTTATTTAAGATCTCTTATTGCAACATATAATATATAATTTTTTATTTTATACTTAAGTGTAAATAGTGTAATTCGATAATTTATATAAATGGGTTTGTTAATTTTAGGGGAGTTTTGCGGAGAATATATATGTTACAAATAGAATTACGGGAGTGATAAAAATGTTGAAAAAGCTATCTTTTAAAATGAAATTATTAATTACGATTTTACCTGTTGTGATAATTGGAATGTCAATTTTGAGTTTTACAACATTTTATCAATTTAGAAAAAATATTGAGAATGAACTTATTAATAATAAATTAGAGGAAGGAAAAAAACTAACTGAGAATATAAACACTTGGCTAGAAGGAAAACTATTAGAAGTAAGAAGTTCTGCTAATACACCTACAGCAAAACTAATAGAAACAGATATTTCTGCTGTAGATAATTTTAATGCAGAAAGAATTAAATTTTTAGAAAAAAATTATCCAGGAGAATATGATAATGCAGCAGCAACTTTATTTAATAATGATGGTAAATCTAGAGCTCAATATTCAAATGGAAATTTTGTAAATGGTGATGTGTCAGAAAAAGCATGGTACAAAAATTTAATGAGTGGAGTGCCATATAATATATCTAATCCAGTAGTATCAAAGGGAACTGGTAAAACTTTGGTTGTAATAGGTGTCCCAATTAATAATGAATCAGAGCAAACAATAGGAACAATGATATCTGCTGTAAATCTTTTACATATTCAGGAAAAGGTTAAGGAATTTAAATATGGTGATAAAGGATATAGTTTATTAATAGGAAATGATGGAACTATTCTTGAACATCCAGATGAGTCATTAGTAATGAAAACAAAAATATCAGAAATACAAGATGAAAATATACAATTATTAGGAAAAGAAATGATGGAAAAAGAATCTGGTGTATTTAGATTTGGAAATGGAGATAATAAATCCATTGTATTTTACAATAAAGTTCCATTATCAGGCTGGAGTGTAGCAAGTGTTGTATCTGAAAAAGAATTATTTGCTTCTTCAAATAGGTTAATGACAATTTTACTTTTCATAACAATAGCAATTGTATTTATTATAGCACTTGTAATAGCATTTGTAGCAAAACAAATGACATTGCCATTAACTAAGTTGTCTGATTTCGCAGAAGAAATTGCATTGGGGAATCTTACAAATGAATTAGAAATTCACGGACAAGATGAAATTTCCAAAGTAACAAAAGGATTAAACAATACAGTTTTAAAACTTAAGGAAATGATAGGTGACATAAGTAGTTCAGCTGATGAGGTTATGGTAGTATCTAATAGTTTAGCGTCAGCAACAAGTGAATCATTAAAGGGAAGTGAAGATGTTTCACGAAGTATGCAAGAAATAGCAACAGGTGCTGTATCTCAAGCAGAAGGAGCAAGTAAAGCATCTATTGTAACAGGAGAATTAGTTGAAGATATAAATGAAGTATTTAAAAAGTGTAACTATATGATAAATATAGTAGAAAAATCAAGTGATATGAGTGTCACAGTTTCACAAGGAGTTAAAGAAGCTGTAGATAGTATAAAGAATATAGCTGCAACTAATAAACATAATGTTGAAGAAATACAAAATTTATTAGAACAATCTAGAGAAATTGGACAAATTGTAGATGTAATAAGTGGTATAGCTGAACAAACTAATCTTTTATCACTTAATGCAGCCATTGAAGCAGCTAGAGCCGGTGAACAAGGCAGAGGATTTGCTATAGTTGCAGATGAAGTAAGAAAATTAGCAGAACAATCAAGTAATTCTTCAAAAAGGATATCAGAACTTATTAGCGGGGTTCAAAAACAAATTGAAATCATATCAAATAAAATGGATGCTGGAACAAGTGAAGTTATGCATGGAGTTAAAATGGCAACATTAGTTGGTAATGATTTTGAAGAAATAGAAAAAGCATTTAATGAAGTTAATAGTGTTGTATCAGATGTATCACAGGCCACTAATAGAATGGAAAAGAAAGTGAATGTAACAGCTGATATTATAAATAATGTTGCAGCCGTAACAGAAGAGAATGCAGCATCTACAGAAGAGGTTACTGCATCAAATGAAGAGCAAACTGCTTTTATGCATCAAATTGTAGAATCAACTTATACATTAGAAGAATTAGTTGAAAAACTTAACAATACAGTAGAGAAGTTTAAATTATCATAGACTTAAAAGTAAATTATATGTTAAAAGCTTATAATCTTATAAAATAAAGATTGTAAGCTTTTTATTTATTTAATTCTTATGGATTTAAATAAAATTTTTTTTATGTTATAATCTACTAGAATTATAAACAAAAATTTTATCTTAGATGGGATTTTTACTCTATTTGAGACTTAGAAATTGTTATATCCATAAGGAATTAGCATTCATAATACTCCTACTTTTACAGGTAGGAGTATTATGAATGCTAGCTATGAGATAAAAAATATTAGTATAATGTAAATATGAAAAGTATAACGAATGGAATTTAAAAAACAATATAGTTTCTATTTATAAGTATGTAAATATTAAGTTATATATTACATAATTTAAGGAGAGAATTTTAAATGAATATTTTACTTATAAACCACTATGCTGGTTCTGATTATCATGGAATGGAATTTAGACCATATTATATGGCTAGAGAATGGAAAAACATGGGGCACAATGTTACTATATTAGGTGCTGATTTTTCTCATTTAAGAAAAAACAATCCTAAGATTACAAAGGATTTTGAAGAAGAAATAATAGATGGAATTACATATGTATGGGTGAAAACACCAGAATACAGTGGAAATGGAATTGGAAGAATAAAAAACATATCAACTTTTATGTATAAATTAAGAATGAATTATAAAAAAATTGCAGATAAGTATAAACCAGATGCAGTTATAGCATCATCTACATATCCTTTAGATATATATCCAGCTCATAGAATAGCTAAGAGATGTGATGCAAAACTTTGTTTTGAAATACATGATTTATGGCCACTTAGTCCTATGGAAATTGGAGGATTTTCTGAGAAAAATCCAGCAATAGTAGTACTTCAAAGAGCTGAAGACTTTGCTTATAAAACTTCAGATGTTATCGTATCAATTTTACCTAATGCAGATAAGCATATAAGAGAAAGAGGATTTTCAACTGATAAATATGTGTATGTTCCAAATGGAATAATACTTGGTGAAAAGAAAAATCCACCAACAGAAAAGACTATTGAAAGACTTAAAGAATTAAAAGAGCAAGGTTATTTTTTAGTTGGATATACAGGAAATCATTCACCAGCAAATGTATTAGATACAATGATAGATGCAGCAAAGAAAACTAAAGATGAAAAAGTTAAGTATGTTTTAGTTGGAAAAGGTAATGTCAAAGATGAGTTAATTAATTATGCAAAAGCTAATGATGTAAAAAATGTAGAGTTTTTAGATCCAGTATTAAAAGATAATATGGATAATGCATTACAATTATTAGATATTTGTTATATAAGTTTAAAGAAACAAAACTTATTTAATTACGGGGTTAGTCCAAATAAATTATTTGATTATATGATGGCAGCAAGACCTGTAATTTACGCAATAGAAGCTTCAAATGATCCAGTTAAGGATTCTAACTGTGGAATAACAGTACCAGCGGAAGATCCTGAAGCAGTAGTTGAAGCAGTATTAAAAATTAAAGAATTAAGTGATGATGAAAAGGATAAAATGGGTCAAAACGGAAATGACTATGTATTAAAAAATCATACTTATCATGGTTTAGCAGTGAAATTTTTAAATGCTTTAAAGAAATAAGTTAAGAATTTATGAAGAATTAATATATTTACAACTTAAGTTATTTAAAAATGATAAAATATCTATTAAATATATTGTTGATAAATTATGCAATAATATAGAAAAAATTTATAACAGTAAATTTAGAATTGATTTTGTAGGAGTGTATTCATGAACAATTTTAATAAGATAGTTAAGAGAGTATTTGATTTTATATGCTCTACTTTAGGAATAATAATTTTAAGTCCAATATTTATTTTAATATCTATTATGATAAAAACAGGATCTGATGGTCCAGTATTTTTTAAACAGATAAGAGTCGGAGAAGATGGCAAGGACTTTGAAATATTAAAGTTTAGAACTATGGTAGTTGATGCTGAAAAATTAGGAAAGCAAATAACTGTAGGAAATGATAATAGAATTACTAAAATAGGTTCATTTTTAAGAAAATATAAATTAGATGAATTACCACAATTAATAAATGTATTTAAAGACGATATGAGCTTAGTTGGACCAAGACCTGAGGTGCCAAGGTATGTTAAGATGTATAATGATGAGCAAAGAAAGGTACTTGAAGTAAAACCAGGAATAACTGATTTGGCATCTATAAGATATAAGGATGAAAATGCGCTGCTTGGAAAAGCTGAAAATCCAGAAGAATTTTACATAAATACAATTATGCCTAATAAATTAGCATTAAATTTAGAATACATAAACAAAAGTAATGTATTTTTTGATATTTATATAATAGTAAAAACTATATTAAAATGTATATAGAAAAACTATGTAATTAAAATAAAGTTGATATTGTAGTATAAACAATATTCTTAAGCTTAAGAGTAATTTACAGTAAGCTTATAGGTCAAGTGTTATAATTTATAATAAAATTTAAGCATATTAAATATATAGAAAAGGTCGTGTAGTATTATGAAAAAAT
Source organism: Clostridium sp. ZBS2 (assembly GCF_023845855.1). Classification (NCBI taxonomy): domain Bacteria; kingdom Bacillati; phylum Bacillota; class Clostridia; order Eubacteriales; family Clostridiaceae; genus Clostridium; species Clostridium sp. ZBS2. The sequence continues at coordinate 110,464 of NZ_JAMQIF010000021.1, read as the reverse complement.
TAAAATTTGCGATTATTGGTTGTGGAAGAATTTCTTATAAACATGTTGAAGCTTTATCAAAAAATATTGAAGAAGCAGAATTAGTTGCAACATGTGACGTTATGTTAGAAAAAGCAGAAGCGAAAAAAGCTGAATACATAGAAAAATGTGGAGTATCACAAGATACTGTTCATGCATATTCAGACTACAAAGAAATGGTTGAAAAAGAAGATATAGATGTTGTTACAATAGCCACTGAAAGTGGATATCATGCAGAAATAGCTATTTACTGTATGAAAAAAGGAATAAATACATTAATAGAAAAGCCAATGGCTATGTCAATTGAAGATGCTAATGAAATGATTAAAGTAGCAGAAGAAAACAATGTTAAGCTTGCAGTTTGTCATCAAAATAGATTTAATAAGCCAATTAAAAAGTTAAGAGAAGCTATTGAACAAAATAAATTTGGTAGATTAGTTAATGGTACAGCAAGAATCCTTTGGAATAGAAATATGGGATACTATGAACAAGCACCTTGGAGAGGAACTTGGGAATTAGATGGTGGAACATTAATGAATCAATGTATACATAATATAGATTTACTTCAATGGATGATGGGTGGAGAAATCGAAAGAGTATACGCTGAATGTGATACTTATTTAAGAGACATTGAAGCAGAAGACTTTGGAGCAATAATTATAAGATTTAAAAATGGAGCTATTGGTATTGTTGAGGGTTCAGCTTGTGTTTATCCAAAGAATTTAGAAGAGACTTTAAGTATTTTTGGAGAAACTGGAGCAGTTTGCATTGGAGGTCTTGCAAATAATGAACTTGAAACTTGGAGATTTGATGGCGAAAATGAAGAAGCTGTTAAAGAAGAAGTTAATGTTAAAATAGACAATGTATATGGCGAAGGACACACACCATTATTTAAGGATGTAATAGATGCTATAAATAACAATAGAAAGCCTTTAATAGCCGGTGAAGAGGGAAGAAATGCTATGTCTATAATTCTTGCAGCATATAAATCAAGAAAGACTGGTATGCCAGTGCAATTTCCATTAGAAAACTTTAGTACTTTAGATATGAAAGATGAGTTTAAAGGAAGAAAGTAATTAAAACAAAATGCAGAGGGAATTTTTCCTTCTGCATTTTGTTTTAATAAAGATATTTATTATATTAATGAACTTGCATCTTGTTTTCTTAGTGGAAATATAATATATCCTATTAAGATAGAAATTATAGTTGGAATAAGCCATGCAAATCCTAACTTTCCAAGAGGAATAAAGTTTAAATTAATAGATGGTATTATTTCTAATATTCCAAATACTAATGAGGTATAAACACCTATTCTAACTGCTTTTATGTTTGTTATATAATTATTAGCTAGTGTAGTAACTATTAAAGTTATAGTTACTGGATATAAGATAGTTAAAATAGGACCAGATATTTTAACTATTTTATCAACACCAAGAGAACCAATTATAATACTTATTAATGAAATTACTAATGCATTCATTTTATAAGATAGTTTTCCATTAGATGCTTTTTCAAAAAATGAAGAACCAGCAGTTAATAATCCTATAGAAGTTGTTAAACAAGCAAGGCCAATAGCAATTCCTATTATAGTAGTACCAATATTACCTAATATATCATTTGAAATTAATAATAGTAAGCTTGTTTTAGATAAATCTGGAATTTCAACTCCACTTGTTTGAGCACCTAAAAACATTAAACCACCATAAATGAATGCTAAACCAATTACAGCAACACCGCTTGATTTTAAGGTCATAGGAAGTAATTCTTTGTTCGAATATTTTTTTTCTTTAAGTGTATTTGTAATAACTGTAGCAAATAATAACCCAGCTAATGCATCCATTGTTTGATAGCCTTCTATAAATGAAGATGACAATACAGCGGTTACATTAGTAGAAACAACATGTCCTATAGGGGATATTATACCTTTTACAATTATAAATGTTAATATAAGTATTAACATGGGAGTAAGGTATTTACCAATAGTATCAATTATAGAAGATCTCTTTAGTACAAAAATTAAATTTATTCCAAAATATATTATCATTGAAACAAGAGGACTAAGACTAGGTACTAAAGGACTTATTGTTAATTCATATGTAGTTGCAGCAGTTCTAGGAATTGCAAGCATAGGACCAATTGCTATAAATAATATTGTCGCAAAAATTATAGCGAATTTTGGACCTATTTTAGAAGCCATAGTTTCAAATGTACCATCACCTTTTGTTGCAGCTATTATAGCAAGAAGCGGTAATCCAACTCCAGTGCAGACAAATCCTATGATACCTAAAATATATTGATCACCAACCATGTGACCTAAAAATGGTGGGAATATTAAATTACCAGCACCAAAAAACATAGCAAATAAAGCAAATCCTATTATAATTATATCTTTTGTGTTTTTTTTCATAATAGTTTCCTCCTAAAATTATTGAGAATATTATATGTAATACTAATTATTATTAATAAGTGATACTTTTAGATATTAACATAACATTAGTATATCCTCAATACAAAATAACAATATATGACCAGTAATTTAAATTAAAACAATAATAAAAATATTATAATTTTATAAAAATATTAAAAAAACATTTAAATATTTAAAAATTAAGCAAGTATATATTAAGAGTTTCTATTACATATTAACACTTTAGTAAATATGTGATAACATAAGAATAGTTAAAATTATAAGTAAAAACTTTATTTAGGGCACAATCAAAAAAATATAACCTTATGAGAGGAAGATATAAAGATGAAAGTTAAAAAAGCGATTATTCCAGCAGCTGGACTTGGAACAAGATTTTTACCAGCTACTAAAGCACAACCTAAAGAAATGTTACCAATAGTTGATAAACCAACAATTCAATACATAATTGAAGAAGCCGTTGCATCGGGCATTGAAGAAATACTTATTATAACAGGGAGAAATAAAAAGTGTATAGAAGATCACTTTGATAAATCTATAGAATTAGAATTTGAATTAGAAAAGTCAGGTAAAGAAGAACTTTTAGAATTAGTAAGAAATATTTCAGATATGGTTGATATACATTATATTAGACAAAAAGAACCTAAAGGATTAGGTCATGCAATTCATTGTGCAAAAACATTTGTAGGTAATGAACCTTTTGCAGTTTTATTAGGTGATGATGTTGTTGATAGTGAAGAACCATGTTTAAAACAATTAATAGATTGTTTCAGTGAATATAATACTACTATTTTAGGTGTTCAAACTGTAGCGGAAGAAAACGTATCAAAATACGGAATAGTTGATGGAATCCATATAGAAGATAGAGTCTATAAAGTAAAGGATTTAGTTGAAAAGCCATCAACAGAAGAAGCACCTAGCAATGTAGCAATTTTAGGAAGATATATAATAACTCCTGAAATATTCAATATATTAGAAAATACAAAGCCAGGAAAAGGTGGGGAAATTCAATTAACTGATGCATTAAAAACTTTAATCAGTAAAGAAGCTATGTATGCGTATAATTTTGAAGGAAGAAGATATGATGTAGGAGATAAACTTGGGTTCTTACAAGCAACAGTAGAATTTGCGTTAAAAAGAGAAGAACTAAGAGAACCTTTTATAGAATATCTAAAAAGTAATCCATGGGATGAAAAATAAAATAAATAATTATATAGTATAAATATAATTAAGTAATTAAGCATAAAAATCATTTAAAACAGAGTCTTATATTATTAAGTTTTAAATAGTTTTTATGCTTTTTATTGTTAAATTAAGTTGTATATTTTTAAATTTAATTAAAAATTTAAAAATAAATTTCATATATAAGGATAATAAATGCTTAAGTGGATAATAAAATTGTCGATATTTATATTATAAAACAATAAAAGGGGATAGTTATAATGAAGGCTAATAAAAAAGTAGATATTAAGTTAAAGTTTAGATCTATTAAAAATAAATTGGTTGCAATAATGATAAGTATTGCAGCAATTCCTATATTAGTATTAGGTATTTCATCACTTACTGGATTTACGATTTCAAGTAATAATGAATTTAAGAAAAGTGGGATTAGTTTAGGACAATCTGTTAAAGAAAATGTAAATTCAAAATTTAATACTGTAGAAGAGGTTATGGATTACATAATAAATAATAATACCTTTGATGATACGGAAGAATCAAACAGAAAGATAAATGAAGATTTTGAATTATTTAAAGAAGGAAATAAAGATATAGTTACAGCGTATTATTACAGTGAAAATAGTAAAAATTTTGTAATGTATCCTTATGAGGATATGCCTAAGAGTGATTATACAACTAGAGATTGGTATATAAAAGCAAAGGAAGCAAAGGATAAATTTGGTATAACAGATGTATATGAAGATATAAGTAATAAAGAGTATGTGGTTACTATTTCTAAAACTGTTGTTAAGGACGATAAATTTCTAGGGGTTTTATGCGCAGATTTTAATTTAAGCAGTATTGCAAAATCAATATCTAATATTAAATATGGTGAAAATGGGATTTTAGCAATATTTGATCAAAACGGTACAGTAATTGCACATACAAATAGTGAATACATAGGAAATAATAATATAACCAATAATTCACAGTGGAATAACATACTAAATGTAAATGAAGATTTTATAGATATGAATATTGAGGGGTCTGAATATAAAGTTAATTTTACAACATTAGATAAAATTGGATGGAAAATATTGCTGGAAATTCCTGAATCAGAATTTAAAGAAGCTCAAAAAAGCTATAAAATAGTTTTATTTATAACAGCAATTATATTGTTAACACTTGCAATAATTTTAGGAAGAGTATTTTCTATTAAATTAGCTAAAAATATAATTAAGATTAAAAAAGCAATAGGAAAGACTGCAACTGGAGATTTTAGTGAAAAAATCAGCATTTTAACTGGTGATGAATTAGAAGAATTAGCTGTGAGTTTTAATGACATGCAAGAAAATGTTTCAGGATTAATTTATAATATTGATAATTCTATTAAAGAGGTTAATGATACTTCGGTTAATTTATCTAGTATGAGTGAAGAGGTATCATCAGCAATTTCTCAAGTAGCAGATACTATTGGTGAAATTTCTAAGGGAAGTATGGAATCGGCACAAAATCTTGAGATTTTATCAAGTAATTTAGAAGATGTATCAACTGAAATAAATACAATTAATACTGCAAGTAAAAATATAAACAATTTAGCAATAGATACTAATAATTTAAGTAAAGAAGGACTTGATATGATAAAGACTATTATGGATAAATCAAGTCAAACTAAAGAAAGTACAATTGATGTTAGCAATGTAGTTTCTATCGTTGCAGAAAGTGTACAAAGTATTGCATTTATGAATGAAGCAATAGCTAAAATTACTGAACAAACTAATCTATTAGCATTAAATGCTGCAATAGAAGCAGCAAGAGCAGGCGAAGCTGGAAAAGGATTTGCAGTTGTAGCAGATGAAATAAGAAAATTAGCAGAGCAAACAGCACAATCAGCTAAAGAGATAGATAAAACAATAAAAACAGTTTCTACAAATGTTGATAGAGCAGTTTACCAAGTAAAAGAAACTAGTAAAGCAGTGCAAAGTCAAGAAGAATCAGTTTTAAATGCAGAAAATATTTTCAATAATATATTATTATCAATAGATGATTTAACAAATAAATTAGAAGAAATTACATCTGGAGTTGAGGAGGTTACTTTAAAGAAAGATAATATTGTAAATCAAGTTCAAAATTTATCAGCTATAGGAGAAGAAACAGCAGCAGGAACAGAAGAAGTATCAGCATCATCAGAAGAAGTATCAGCATCTACTGATGAATTTGTTAAATATGCAGGTGAATTAAAAGAGTTATCAAATAGCTTAAATGATGAAATACAACAATTTAAGCTTAAATAAAAGGATTCGTTGACATATATAAAAAGATATGATTAATCCAGTAATAAATTAATGATTTTGTACTGAGTTTTAAATCATATCTTTTTATTTTTACTAATTTTTAAAATGTTAATATTTTTTTATTAAGATTTATATCTAAAATTAAAAAAACTAAAAACGACAAAAAATTCAAGAAAATATATATATTTACGAAAATATTAATATAAATTAACTAAAGAACATAATATATTATTCTAATAAAAAATAATAAAGGGGGATTTTGATGCGCTATAATAAAATAAGATCTAAAAATAAAGTTTCATTATTAAATTTTAAAACTCTTAAGAGTAAATTAATAGCAATTATGATAACTGTTGCAGCAATTCCGATTTTTGTATTAGGAATAACATCTATAGTAGGATTTTCAATTTCTAGTGATAGAGATTTTAAGAAAAGTGGAGTGAGTTTAGGACAAGCAGTAGACGAAACTATAAATACAAAAATTAATAGTATTGAAACAATGTTAAATCATATTATTACTAGACATAATTTTGATGATAGTGAAATTGACAATAATGCTTTATATGAAGACTTGAAATTATTTAAAAATGGAAATGTAGATATTGAAAATGCATATTATTATAGTGGAAATAGTAAAAAGTTTGTTATATATCCTGATGCAGACTTTGATGATAAAGATTATACAAAAAATGAATGGTATGTAAAAGCTAAAAATGCGAATGGCAAGTTTGCTTTTACAGATGTTTTTGTAGATATGGCAACAAAACAATATGTAGCAACAATTTCTAAGGCTATTATAAAAGATGGTAAAGTACAAGGTGCTTTATGTATAGATTTTAAATTAACAAGTCTTGCAGATGCAATAGAGAATATTAAATATGGCAATAATGGTGAATTAGCAATTGTTGATAATAATGGTATTGTAATAGCACATACAAATAAAGAGCTAATAGGAAATTCTGATATATCTAAGAAACAAGAATGGAATTACATACTAAATTCAGATAGTGGTTTTACTAAAGTTAGTGAAAAAGATAAGAAAGATAGTATAAATTTTACGACTTCACATTTAACTGGATGGAAAATATTACTCAAAATACCTGAAGCTGAACTTATGAAATCACAACAAAGTTATAAAAGAATTTTAATAATAACAGCGATTATATTATTAATATTTGTAATAATTTTAGGAAGAAATTTTGCTGTTAAATTATCTAAAAATATAAATAAAATTAAAGAAGTAATTAAAAATGCAGCAAATGGAGATTTTACAGATAATATTAATATTTCAACGGGAGATGAACTTGAAGAACTTGGAAAGAGTTTTAATGAAATGCTTGAAAATATTTCTTATTTAATTGGGAAGGTGGATACATCAGTTCATAGAGTTAACGATACTTCATCAGGATTAGCAAATATGAGTGAAGAAGTATCATTAGCTATTAGTCAGGTTGCTAATACTATTGGAGAAATATCAAATGGAAGTATGGAGTCAGCGGAAAATCTTCAAAGTTTATCAGAAAATTTAGATGGTGTATCTAATGAAATAAATGTAATAAATGATGCGGTTAAAAATATAAGTAAATTAGCAATAGATACAGATGGTTTAAGTAAAAAAGGACTTGATATGATAAAAGACATAATGGACAAGTCCAGTCAAACTAAAACAAGCACTTTAGATGTGAGCAATGTTGTTAAAGTAGTTTCAGGAAGTGTACAAAATATAGCTTTAATGAATGAAGCAATAGCTAAAATAACAGAACAAACAAATCTTTTAGCATTAAATGCAGCCATAGAAGCAGCAAGAGCAGGGGAATCTGGTAAAGGATTTGCAGTTGTTGCTGAAGAGATAAGAAAACTTGCAGAGCAAACATCTGAATCAGCAAAAGAAATTGATTCAATAATAAGAGAAGTTGCTACAAATGTTAATAAAGCAGTAAATGAGGTTGATAAGACTAATGATGCTGTTAATAGTCAGGAAAAATCTGTATTAAATGCAGAAAGTATATTTAACAATATAATTTCTTCAATAAACAACTTAACAAATAGAGTTGAAGAAATAGCTGAAGGAATTAATGAAGTTACTTTAAAGAAAGATAATGTTGTAAATCAAGTTCAAAATTTATCTGCTATAGGAGAAGAGACAGCAGCGTCATCACAAGAGGTATCAGCGTCAACTGAAGAAGTGTCTGCATCTACTGATGAATTTGTTAAATATGCAGGTGAATTAAAAGAATTATCAAATAACTTAAATGATGAAATACAACAATTTAAGCTTAAATAAAAGGTTATGTTGATATATTCATAAGCAAAGCTGGGCGGAGTAATTAAATTTAGGGATATAAAATTAATATAGTCCAATTTAGCTTGCTTCTAATATAAAAATAAGACAAGTAATAAATGTAATCTTACACTAAGATATCAACATTTCTTTAAAACAAAAAGCTATGATTTAAAAATCATAGCTTTTTGTAATTCTTAAAACTTTTATCTTGGAATGAATCCAACTTTCTTTTGCATTTTTCTTAAAGTTTTATTTGCTATATAAGATGCTTTTTTAGCACCTTCTGAATAAATTTCTTCAAGTTTTTTCTTATCTTTTAAGAATTCTTTAACTTTTTCTTGGACTGGAACTAATTCTTCAATTACAGCATCAGCTACATCATTTTTAAGTTCGGCATAGCCTTTGCCTTCATAGTTTGCAACTAAAGATGTAGGATCAACACTTTTAATAGTGCCTAATATATTTAATAAATTTTTAACTCCAGGTTGATCATCAGTATAGTTTACTATACCAAGACTATCAGTTACAGATTTACTGATTTTTCTTTTAATAACATCTGGTGGATCCATAATTAATATAAAGCCATTAGGATTGTCATCTGATTTTGACATTTTCTTTAATGGATCTTGAAGACTCATAATTTTTGCACCAGCTTTTGGAATATAAGGATCAGGAATTTTAAAAGTATCACTATAAGTATTATTAAATCTTGCAGCAATATCTCTTGTTAATTCTAAATGTTGCTTTTGATCAGCACCAACTGGAACTAAATCTGTATTATATAAAAGTATGTCTGCAGCCATTAATACTGGATAATTAAATAAACCAGATGCTATTGAATCACCATACTTTTGAGATTTATCTTTATATTGAGTCATTCTACCAAGTTCACCCATATAAGTATTACAAGTAAGTATCCATGCAGCTTCAGTATGAGCTGGTACATGAGATTGTATAAATAATGTATTTTTATTTGGATCTATTCCTGCAGCAAGATATATAGATAATAATTCTAAAGTTCTTCTTCTTAAATCGGCAGGTTTTTGACGTACTGTTATAGCATGTAAATCAACCACACAATAATAAGTTTCAAATTCATCTTGCAATTTCACCCAATTTTTTAACGCTCCAAGGTAATTCCCTAAAGTTAAATCACCAGAAGGTTGAATACCACTAAATATTACTTTTTTACTTTCAACTATATTTTCTGACATAAAAACCCCTCTTTCTAAGGTAAATAATAATACTTATATTATAGGTATTGCATAGATGTAAGTCAATTATTACAATAATTAGTATTTTAAAATATGGCTCTGTTTTAGCAGAGTGTTGATATATGCATAAGCAAAGTGAGTGAAATTCTCAACTCTCCATTTTAACTAACAAAGTTTAAATAGTCATTTATTTATTTTATGAATTGTATGGGTACATTTGCTATGAATCGAGTTGGAATATATAATAAGCTCATTAAATTTATTTTAGGGGGAAAAAATTATGCAAAGTGAAAGTAAAACTTTAAATGTTAAAGAATTGGTGCTAATGGGGCTTATGATAGCATTAGTATATCTGGCAGGTAGTATAATAAAAATTCCATCACTTGGAGGTTTTGTTCACATTGGGGATTGCATGGTGTTTTTATCTGTAGTATTACTAGGAAAGAAAAAAGGTGCTATAACAAGTGCATTAGGAATGTTTCTTGTTGATGTATTAGGTGGTTATTATTTATGGGCTCCATTTACATTAATTATTAAAGGAATGATGGCATATATTGCTGGATGTATTTTGGAGAAAATGAAAAGTAATAATTCTTTTATAAAGAATACAACAGCATTTGCTATTAGTGGAGTATTTATGATTGTAGGTTATTTTGTTGCTGGGACAATTATGGCAGGATTTTTAACTGAAAAAGCAGGAGTAGTTCAAGGATTAATATATGCTTCAAAAGATATAGTAGGTAATATAATTCAAGTTACAACTGGAGTAGTTATAGCATTACCGTTAAGTGGGGTATTGCTTAAAGCTAAAAAAGCAGTATTGAATTAATCTTTATTTTAGGTATTAGTGATATGTGCATAAGCAAAGTGGGCTGAGTAATTGAACTTAGGAAT
>NZ_JAMQIF010000021.1:50727-100170 GCF_023845855.1 Clostridium sp. ZBS2 | reverse complement strand
CAGTAAATGTGACAATACTCATTGAGTATTCTCAAAGTCCAATTACAATGCCACTTTGCCTATTGCAAATATCACAATATATTTTAAATATAAAGATTAATTTAATTAACTGTATGTTCAAAATGACATTGTACTATGTGAAAGTTTATAATGTTTTTTTATTTGAATTAATTCTTAATTTTATTGAAATTATGAAACAAGAGAATAGTGGGATTAATAGTAGTAAAACTATTGATGCTAATTGAAAATATTTTAAAAAGTGAAATAGTATATAGTTATTGTTTGAAACTAAGTAAGATAATATAAAAATGATAATCAAAAATATACTGAAGAATACTTTTTTACTTTTTATTTTATCATGATAAATTAAAAATATTGCATATCCAGATAATATATATTTAATAAAAAAACCTGTAACAATTCTAAAAATATAAAAGAACTCACCAAATTCTATAAATTCTAATATTTGAATTATATCTGATTGAATAAATCCAGGATAAAATATATTAGCTACTCTTTCAGCTCCTAATGTAGCGATGACTCCAACAGTAGAAAATATTGTTATGATTGAAACAAGTAGTAGTGAAATAAGGGTATTCTTTTTTAAATCTTTTTTACTATTTAGTAGTTTTAAATAAGGAAGAACAATGCAAATTGATGATAAAGATCCTAATAAAAATAAGATACATTTTATTGAATCTATATTTAAATTATTATGTAAAATTGGGAAAATATATCTGTAATTTTTATAAGGTTCAATTAAAATAGCAAGAATTCCATCACTTAATAATAAAAGTGAGAAGGATACTATAACAAAAATTAATATTGAAGAAAATTTTCTTGTTAACAAATAAATACTAGGAATTAAAAATAACAACAAATAATATCCAATAGAAGATTCTAAAAATAAATTTGTATATATAAAATTAGATTCTATTGAGGTGCTTTCTATAGCATTTAATAAAAGTCCAATTGAAAATAAAAATAAAAAGATATTTGCTATGGGTTTAGGTAAATATTTTTTTATTGATTTTACTAAATCTGGACTATCTAATTTATTTAATGTCGTTATTATAAAATAAAAAAATAATATCAAAATTAATAATGATATTAATAAATATATCCAAGTATCTTGTTTACCGTATTTTATAAAGAATGAACTATAAGTTCTAATGCTAATTAATGTAGTTGCTAATATTAAAATTATGCAATGTTTAGTTGATAAATAATTTTTCATTCGAGATTCTCCCCTTTTAAGTACTATATATAATAATTTATAAATTTACCATTATGATTAAATAATTACTCAAATTATATTTTGATTATTTTTATCAAAATAATACCTTGATTTTAGTATTAACAAAAAAATGAATATTAAACCACTTAAGAGAGATAATATTTTTAGGTGATGTATTTATGAATGAAAATTTAAATTACTTTAAAAAAAGATTTGAGAAAGCATTTGATGTAAAATATAGGGATGTTGATACTAAGCTTGGAAAAGCAACTTTGATATTTATTGATACATTGTGTAATTCACAATTTATAAGTGATTATATTGTAAGTCCACTGAAAAATTATAGTTATGAATGTAATACATTAGATGATATTGTTACTAAAGTATTAGAAATAAATATAGTAGGTAATGTTAAAGATTTGGACGATGCAGTATTGCATATATTATCAGGAGATATAGTATTAACATTTGAAAATGAACAAAGAATGATTTTCTGTGAGGTAAAGGGGTTTCCAACTAGAGGTATAAGCATTCCTGTTACAGAGTCAGTAGTAAAGGGACCAAGAGAAGGATTTAATGAATTATTTGTTAATAGTATTTCATTAATAAGAAGAAAAATTAAAAACTCTGATTTGAAATTTGAACCATTATATGTTGGAGAAAAATCTCAAACAGTTGTATGCTTATGCTATATAGAAGGAGTAGCGCCAGATTATTTAATAAATGAAGTAAAAGAAACTATTAATAATTTGCATTTAGATTTTATACTAGATACTAATTATATAGAAGCTAAGCTGAGAAAAAAAGATTCATTATTTGATACTGTTGGATATACTGAAAAGCCAGATGAAGTAGCAGCTAAAATAATGGAAGGAAGGGTAGCTGTATTAGTAGATGGAACTCCATTTGTTCTAACAATTCCATATTTCTTTTTAGAAAATTTTCAAACTCCAGATGATTATTATTTAAATAGAATTTTTGTGAATTTTTTAAGAATATTAAGGTGGCTTGCTTTTTTCTTAGCTACATTTATGCCAGGCTTATATATAGCTGTTGTTACACATCATTTTTCATTGCTGACCCCTATGTTTACATTTAGATTAGCTGTTGCAAGGGCTGGAGTGCCATTTCCAACATTTTTTGAGGTTATAATTATGATGCTAGCTTTTCAGCTTATTAAAGAAGCAGGATTAAGATTGCCACAACCAATTGGTGGAGCTATGAGTATAGTTTCAGCATTAATACTTGGAGATGCAGCAGTAGGAGCAGGTATAGCATCGAGAATAACAATAATTATAGTTGCATTAAGTACATTAAGTTACTTCTTGATTCCTAAAGTATATGGAGCAATTTCTATTTGGTCAATAGGTGTCGTAACACTTAGTGCATTATTTGGATTACCAGGATTTTTTATGTCATTTATAATTATATTAAGTAATATATCAGATTTAGAAACAGGAGGATATTCATATTTATTTCCTATTGCAACAGATACAACTTATAAATTTAGAGATACAATATTTAGAGGCAGATTAAGTAAAATTTCTAAGACAATAATAGGAAAGGAGAAACATAATGAAAATTAAAAGAGCTTTTATAATTTTATTAGTAATTTTAATATCCTTTTCTATGATTTCATGTTTTAACTATCATGATATAAATAAGGTTACTTTTGTAACAAGTATTATATTTGATGAAGATGAAAATTCTAATGTTGTTTTGTATTTAGACTGTGTTAAAGCGTTTAGAAATGCTAATGAGAGTATTGAAAAAGGAAAAAGATTAATATATAAAGGTCAAGGCAAAACTGCTTTAGAAGCAATTAGAGATGTCAATATGGCAGCTAGCTTTAAATTAAATTTTACGCAAAATAGAGCATATATTTTTACAGGTAATGCTGTTAAAAATGGAATAAAGAAATATATAGATTTAATAAATAATGATCCTGAGTTTCCAATAACCCCTAATATGTTTACTTATTTTGATGATGTTGATAAACTTTTAGAACTGTCAAGTAGTGATGAAGAGTATTTAGGATTATTTTTAGATGATTTAGTAGAAAAAAATGAAAATTCTTCAAAAGTAATAAAATTGGATACAAATGCTTATATGCTTCAAAGGCTATTACCTAATAATTTATCTATTATGAGTACATTAAAATTAAAGGAAGATGCACGTGATAAAAAGATAGAATTAGGTGGCGGAACAATAATTCAAAATGATAGAATGATTGGAAAAATAGATACGCTAAATACATTAAGTTATAATTTGTTAACAAATAATATTAAAAGTGGAATATTAGAAGTTGTAAACCCAGATTCTAAAAATAATTTTATAACATTAAAAATACTAAATTCTAAAATAAAAACATCTGTAGATTATTCTAATGATAAGATAATATTAAATAAAAAACTTAAATTAAAAACTAATATTGCTGAATCACAAAGTAAATTTATAGTGGATAAGGAATTTTTAAATAGTATTTGCGAACTAGAGGAAGAAAGTATAAAAACACATCTAAAAGATACATTTAATGAGTATAGAGAAAAAAATGTAGATATATTGCAAGTAGTGAATTTATTAAATCAAAAATATGGATATGAAAAAGAAGAAGACTATTTATCTAAAGTAGAACTTAATGTTGAGGTAGATATAGATATAAAAGGAAGTGGTAGAATTAAAAATAGTTTATAGATAAATATTTATTGACTATTTCAAGAACATGTTTATACTATAATATCAACATTTATTTAAAATATTACCAATAATCAAACCATGCTTTAAGTTAAAACTTGATTTTGTAGTAGGTATGAAATTATAAGTTATTTCTCTTTAAGCATGGTTTTGTTTTAATTACTCAGACCACTTTGTTTATGCATATATCAATACTAACATAAAACAAAGTCTAATTATTAACTTTTGAATTGTTGCCAAAATATAAGGATAACGATATACTATAAATATTGTAAGTTAAATGTATATAATAGTAGATAATTGAACTTAGTTCAATAATTTAGGAGGTTTATAGTAATGGCAAATATATTAGATGAGTTACTTGATCGTGGGTACATAAAACAATTTACTCATGAAGAGGAAACAAGAAAATTATTAGAAAATGAGAAAGTAACTTTTTATATAGGATTTGATCCGACAGCAGATAGTTTACATGTAGGTCACTTTATAGCGATGATGTTTATGGCTCATATGCAAAGAGCAGGACATAGACCAATAGCTTTATTAGGCGGCGGAACAGCAATGGTTGGAGATCCAAGTGGTAAGACTGACATGAGAAAAATGCTTACTAAGGAACAAATACAACATAATGTTGATTCTATAAAAAAACAAATGGAAAGATTTATAGACTTTTCTGATGATAAAGCCTTAATAGTAAACAATGCAGATTGGTTACTAGATCTTAATTATGTTGACTTTTTAAGAGAAGTAGGAGTTCATTTCTCAGTTAATAGAATGTTAAGTGCAGAATGTTTTAAACAAAGATTAGAAAAAGGATTATCATTCCTAGAATTTAACTATATGTTAATGCAAGGATATGATTTTTATGTTTTAAATCAAAAATATGGATGTAAGATGGAACTTGGTGGAGATGATCAATGGTCTAACATGATTGCTGGTGTTGAACTTGTAAGAAGAAAAGCACAAGGTGATGCAATGGCTATGACTTGTACATTATTAACTAATAGCCAAGGACAAAAAATGGGTAAAACTGTTGGTGGAGCATTATGGCTTGATGCTGATAAAGTATCTCCATTTGACTTCTATCAATATTGGAGAAATGTTGATGATGCAGATGTAGAAAAATGTTTAGCATTATTAACTTTCTTACCAATGGATGAAGTAAGAAGATTAGGTGCCTTAGAAGGTGCTGAAATTAATGGAGCTAAGAAAATTCTTGCTTATGAAGTTACAAAACTTGTTCATGGAGATGAAGAAGCTAAGAAAGCAGAAGAAGCAGCTAATGCTTTATTCTCAGGTGGTGCTGACATGTCAAATGTACCAACAGTAACTATAGCTAAAGAAGATTTAGGTTCAACAGTTTTAGATGTAATAGCTAAGGCTAAAATAGTTCCATCTAAAAAAGAAGGAAGAAGATTAATAGAACAAGGTGGTTTATCTATTAATGGAGAAAAGATCACTGAATTAACAAGAACGTTAAACGAAGATGATTTTAAAGATGGATCTGCCTTAATAAAAAGAGGTAAGAAAAATTATAATAAAATAGAAATACAATAGTAAAGCTATAATGCCAATGTGCACTTATACTAAAATATCAATATTTGTTTTAAAAATAACATATTGCAATTAAAAAATAGGATTTGAAAAATTATTTCAAATCCTATTTTTTTAGGTAATTTAATGGTTATTAAGATTTTGATATATTATAATTATATTTCTTATATGTTAATTTATTCATTATTATAACGATAAATAAATAGGATAGTTAGAAAAAATAATTTTACGGTTTGTTTAATATATAATTTATGATTAAAGGGGGGAATAAATAAATGCCAGGTATTTGGAATGTAAATAATGTCTATAATAATAGTAATACGAGAAAATTTTCTAGTAAATTAACTTTTTCAGTAGGGGAAAAATTTAGTGGAAGAATTGTATCTAAGGGAGAAGGTAAAGATGTTACTATAAGATTATCAGATGGATGGCAGTTCATTGCAGAACTTGATGGAAATGTTAACTTAGATGATCTTAAACTAGTAAATTTTCAAGTAGAAGATTTTAAAGATGGAAAATTAAAATTAAAATTAGTATCCAGTGAACAAAAAGGTGAAGAGGTCTCTAATGAAGTATTTAAAGATATAATTGATAAAGAAGGTTTATCTAAAGAAGATATAAATATATTAGAAAAAATGATTAAACATAATATACCCTTAACTAAGGATAATATAAATAAAATTAAAGGATTAATTCAATTCAATGAAAATATAAACTTAAGCTCAGACAATATAGATGATTTTATACAAAATTATCTTCAAAGTAAAGGGATTGATATAAATACTCCTAAGGGAGAATTTATAAAACAAAATCTTGTGGAATTTTTCAGTAATTTTAAAAATATGTCAAGTGATGAAATATTATTATTTTTAGAAAACAATATGGAATTTTCAACAGAAAATATAAAAAGCTTTAATGAGCTTTTTAAGGGTGATTTATCAATAGAAAAATTATTATATAAATTATCTCAGGAGTTAGATAATTCACAATCAAATTTAAAAGATATACAAAATAAAGAGATAATAACTAATAAAGAATATTTAAATAAAGAAAATATAAATAAAGAAAATATAAATAATGAATTTTTAAAAAATAATAATAAAAATTCTTTAATATCTAAAATATATGATTCAAATGATGTTTCAAAGAATAAAGTTAGTGTTGTATCATTACTAAAGAGTATTACTGGTGACAATGAGAGAATTTTAAATGATTATTTAAAGGATATAATTAATTCTAGAGCTGAGAATTTAACAACGAAAGAATTTAATAGATTAATTTCATTAACATCAAAATTTGAAGACAGTGATATAGTAAATTTAATCAAAAATGAATTATCAGCTAAAGGATTATCTGATGAAACTATAAAATCTAACGGTCTAGAGAGTAAAGTTATAGATGGTAAAAATTTATTAGAGAATACTTTAGGAAAAATTTTAAATAAAGAAGTAAATTTAACTGATGAAGAATTTAAAAGATTTAATGATCTTATTAAATATAAATTACAAACTAACATAAATGAACAGGATATAAAACAAGAAGCAGTTAAGTTTGATAAAAGTCAAATTTCTCAATTAAAACCTGATCTTAATAATTTATATTCAAAAGATATTGAAAACTTCTCAAATAAAGATTTGATAAAACAAGAAATGGTAAACAAATTTAATGAGGTAAAAAATATTGTAAAAGATATAATAAACAATATTGATAATAAAGCAGTAGGTTATGAGAAGGTTATGGAAATGATAAAAGGTAATATTGGAGAATTTAAAGTATTTAATTCTATAAGTGAACAGTATTATTATTTAAATTTTCAAGTTCCTGTTAATGCAGAAGAATATCCTTGCAAACTAATTATAAAAGACAACAGAAAAGATGGAAAGAAAATAGATAAAACTAATGTAAAAATGGTTGTTAATGTTAAAACTATACATTTAGGTGATGTTGATGGATATTTAACGTTAAAAGATAATAGGATAGATATAAATTTAAAGTGTGATAATAAGTATGTAGATATAATAAGTAAAAATAAGAGTAAATTAAAATCCGGATTAGAAACACTAGGACTAGTTACAGAAGTTAGTGTTTCATTAAGAGAAGAACCTATTAACTTAGTAACTTGTGGCAAATTTTTTAATGATTTAAGTATCTCAAATATTGATATTAAGGTATAATAAAGTAGATATATTTTGAGTGTAAATTGTTTATGGAGTGAGTATATATGACTGAAAGAAAAAAAGCAGCAGCTCTTAAATATGAATTAAATAATACTGAAGCTCCAATTATAGCAGCATCAGGAATGGGACATATTGCAGATAAAATAATAGAAAAGGCACAAGAAAATGAAGTTCCCATAGTTTATAATAAAGAGTTAGCAAATTTGTTATGTAACGTTGATGTTGGAGATGAAATACCAACAGAGTTGTATGAGGCAGTAGCTCATGTAATAGCATTTGTAACTGATATAGATAAAACACTATAATTGTGTAAAAAACGGAAAGGTGATAAATTAATGGCACTTTATACTATTTCAGATTTGCATTTAGCAATGAATGTTGAAAAGCCAATGGATATATTTGGGGAAAATTGGGTTGGGCATTGTGAAAAAATAAAGAAAAATTGGCTAGAAAAAGTTAACGATGATGATATGGTATTAATAGCAGGAGATATTTCATGGTCACTTAAGGAAAGCGATAGCAAGTTTGATTTAGACTGGATAGATTCTTTACCAGGTAAAAAAATTATAAGCAAAGGAAATCATGATTATTGGTGGGGAAGTATATCTAAATTAAATAAACTATATGAAAATACCAAATTTCTTCAAAATAATTTTTATACTTATAAAAATTATGCCATTTGTGGTACAAGAGGTTGGATCTGTCCTGGGGGAGATAAGTATTCATCTAAGGATGAAAAAATTTATAGTAGAGAACAAATAAGATTGAAATTATCTTTAGAGTCAGCAAAAAGTAATGGATATGAAGATATTATAGTTATGATTCATTATCCTCCAACTAATGATAAGTTTGAAAAATCAGCCTTTTTAGAAATATTTAAAGAATATGGTGTAAAGAAAGTTATATATGGACACCTACACGGCCCATCATTAAAAGGTAATTTATTAGATGGTGATTTAGATGGAATAGAATATATATTATCATCAGCAGATTATCTTGATTTTAATCCAAAGCTGATTATAGAATAAAGATGTTGAAAAAATATTTTTTCAACATCTTTTTTTATGTCTAGGAAAGTATTAAATGTTTTCAATTTAAAATCTAGTTATATTAATGGAGTGAGAGATGTGAAGTGTATGAAATATCATCAACTAAGTGGACGTGGCACAGCTATTTTTTATGTTAAGTAGTTGTAAGATTTTCTATATAAGTTGTAATTTAATTAATAACCTTTAGAGTTATTTTAAATTATAGTCATTAAGAACTATTTATATATACGGTGTATAACTTAATATAAGTAGTAATAATTTTATAGGGAGAACATTTTGGGAAAGGGATATATATTAGTAAGAATATTTAAGGTTAAGGAAGCTTTACCTAAAACTGAGGGAAAACTCATAATTACTAATGCTGAAAATGGAAATGTAGTTTATGAGAAAGATAATGCATTTGATGTTAGTGGTAGAAGTGAATTAATAGAAGTAACTACGCCTGAAAAAAGTTTGTCTCAGCAGCCATATGAAGAAGGTACTATCCCATATTCTGTATATAATATAGATGTGCTATCTGAAAATTTTAAAGAAGTTATTGTTGAGGGAGTAAGTGCTTTTGAAGAAATAACTTCTATACAGAATATTGAGCTAATTGAAGAAGATAAAGAGAGTACTTTTAATGCTTCAGCAGAAAAAATTATTATTTCGCCGGAACAGCTTGTACTTAATGCAAAAAGGGATAGACAAGTAGGTTCTATGGCTGAGCCTTTAGTTTTAGACAAGCCATATATACCTGAATTTATTGTTGTACACTTAGGAACGCCAAGTTCAGCTGCTGAAAATGTGACGGTAGGGTTTATTGATTATATTAAAAATGTTGCTTCAAGTGAAATATATCCAACATGGCCGGAAGAATCATTAAAAGCAAATATATATTGTCAAATATCATTTGCATTAAATAGAATTTATACAGAATGGTATAGAAGCAAGGGATATTCATTTCAAATCACTAATTCAACTGCGTATGATCAATATTTTATAAAAGGTAGAAATATATTTGATAACATAAGCAAAATAGTAGATGAAATTTTTAGTGAATATATTATAACTATTGGGAACAAAACCCCATTCTTTGCACAGTATTGCAATGGTACAACAGTTAAGTGTGATGGGTTATCTCAATGGGGAACTGTAGATTTAGCAAATGCTGGTATGAAAGCTTTAGGTATTCTTCAATATTATTTTGGCTATGATAAAACTTTAGTTAGAGCAACTATGATTGAAGGAATACCAGAATCTTATCCAGGAACACCTCTTAGACTTAATGATGAAAATAATAATGTTAAGGTTATACAAAAACAATTAAATAGAATATCTAAAAATTTTCCTGCAATACCTAAAATACCATATGAAAATGGGAAGTTTGATAAAATAACTGAAGATGCAGTAAAAGTATTTCAGAAAGTTTTTAATCTTACTCAAGATGGTATTGTAGGAAGAGCTACTTGGTATAGAATATCATCTATTTATGTTGGTGTAAAAAGATTAGCAGAGCTTGATCAAGAGCCAGAAATTGATGGAGAAAATCCACCTCCAGATTCAGGGGGAGAGTATCCAGGATATTTATTAAAGTATGGTTCAAGGGGAGAAAAAGTTAAAGAAGTTCAGAGTTATCTTTCAGTTATATCTAAATCGTATAATATACCAAGTATTAAGGCAGATGGAATATTTGGTCAAATGACAAAAGATGCTGTTATAGCTTTTCAAAGGTTATTTGGACTAGTTCCAGATGGAATAATAGGGATAAATACATGGAATAAAATATATTATGTATATAAAGATTTGATTAAAGGAACTGGACAACAAGGCCTTAATGAAGAATTTGATGGAAAATATCCGGGTTATTTATTAAGTTATGGCTCAAGAGGAGAAAAAGTTAGAGAAATGCAGACATATCTTTCAGTTATATCTAAATCATACAATATACCAAGTATTAATGCAGATGGAATATTTGGAGATATGACAAGAAATGCTGTGTTATCTTTTCAAAGATTATTTGGATTAGCTCAAGATGGGGTAGTAGGATTAAATACTTGGAATAAGATATATGAAATTTATAGAGGTTCAGAAAAGTCTAATGTAGAAGAAAAGATTTATTCAGCTGATTATCCAGGTTATGTGTTAAAAGAAAATTTATATGGCGATGATGTTAGATGGGTACAAACTTATTTAAATGCCATATCTGAGTTTTATAAAGAGATACCTAAGATAAAAGTAGATGGAATATTTAAGAAAAAAACTAAAAATGCCGTAATAGCCTTTCAAAAAAATTTTGGATTGAATGTAGATGGAAAAATTGGCGTAAATGATTGGAAAAAATTAATATCAGTATACAATAGTTTAGATGGTGGACAAAATATTAATAAATCTGATATATTATATGATTATCCAGGTTTTGATTTAGAATTAGGAGATCGAGACGGGTATGTCACAGTTTTTCAAAAGTATATAAATGTTCTTGCTAAAAATAATTATTTATCAAATCAAATTATAGAAAATGGTGTATTTGATAAAAGAACGGAAAATGCTGTTAAAGAACTACAGGAGAAGTTTGGATTAAAAGTAACAGGAATAGTTGATAAATTTACTTGGGATAAAACATCATCGTTATATGAAATTTTATATACTGGCAAGGGAATTAAAAGAAGTAGAAAATAAAAATTAAATATTTAATTTATAGTATTCATATTTTGCAAATAAAAGTATTCTGATTTTTAAAATATACTTTTTGTAATTTAAATTTATTTTAATAATAAAAAGAAAAGATGTAGAGGTAGTCTACATCTTTTCTTTTTTGTTAGCTTTAATTTAATATATTATTTAGTAATACTTTTACTTAGGTTGTTTAATGTATTGTTAAAGTTATCTAAAGAATCTGATTGAACATCTAATTTAGACGCAATTTCTTGAGTTAATTCAGAATTTTTTCTTGCAATATCATTTACTTTTTCAACACAATTAATAACATCATCTTTTTTATTTGAAGCAGTTGTAAGATTTCCTATACAAGTTGTAATTTCATCAATAGTTTCTTCTATAGAAGATTTAATATTATTAAAACTACCTTTTGTAGCATTTAATGAAGTATGTTGAACAGCTAAAGCGGAATTTCCAGAATTCATAGCTTCTGATGCTTGAATTATATCTGTTTTAATTTCTTCTAATATATCTGTTATACTTTGAACCGCTAATTTTGAGTTTTCTGCAAGTTTTCTTACTTCACCAGCAACAACTGAGAATCCCTTACCAGCTTCACCAGCTCTTGCAGCTTCTATTGCAGCATTTAATGATAAAAGATTTGTTTGACTAGCTATTTGACTGATAGAATCAGTTATCATATTTACAGATTCTAATTTACTAACTAAAGCATTTATAGTTTTAGTTGAAACTGTAAACATATGTTGTAATTCATTTAATGATGTATCTAAATTTTCAATTGATACAATTCCATTATCAGCGACTTTATCTGTATCTAATACTTGTCCATGAACATTAGCAACATTTAATGCTAATTCTTCCATATTAGATCTAAAATCATGTAATAAATCTGTTGCATGGTTTGCTTCATGATTTTCAGACATTGATAAGTTTGCTAAATGTGATACTGATGAATTAATATCGTTAATAGAGTTATGAATTTTAGAACTTTCAATTTTTAATTCAGAAAGACCTGTACCTATTTTACTAATTTCTGAATTATCATTAGTTTGTGGTAAAGTGATATTTTGTGTATTTTCTAAAGTCTTATCTTCTGTATATCTTTTGTTTTGAAAAAATCCCATAAGATTTTATCCCCCTTTATTTATAGTTCTAAAGTCTTTAATTATATTAATTATCGTTTGCTTTTATTAAATCTCGACCATTTCTAGCTAATTCTTTTATTTTATATGAAGCCCCAATAGTTGTTATAGCTTTAGAATACCATATAAGGGCCTCTGAATCGTTACCAAGTCGTCTATTTAGTTCTCCTAAAATATACATTGTAGAATCACGTTGAAGACCATACATGGGAAATGATTCTACAATGTATGCTTCATTAAAACCTTTTAATGCTTTTTCTAAAAAATGCAATTCATTTTGTATATCACCTAAAAGTCTATACATCCAAGCAATTTTTAAAGAAATCATAGCTTTGTTGCTATAATTAGAGTTTAATATTACAGAAGTCACTAATGCAAGTTTATAACGCTCAACAGCAATACTTGCAGTAATTATATCTGGATAATCTCTAGGTTTCCATAAAGGTTTTATCTTTTCTAAAACAATTTCTTTCTGATGTTTTTTTATCTTAAAAAAATCTATTTTCATAGAAGCATATCCGCAATTGTTACAAAT
The DNA here is from genome assembly GCF_023845855.1 of Clostridium sp. ZBS2. Lineage (NCBI taxonomy): Bacteria > Bacillati > Bacillota > Clostridia > Eubacteriales > Clostridiaceae > Clostridium > Clostridium sp. ZBS2. The sequence continues at coordinate 87,121 of NZ_JAMQIF010000021.1, read as the reverse complement.
CCATATATCATAAAAATAAGGATTTGGTGAAGAATATCTTATGAAAAAATCAGAATCTTTAGATAGTATCCTTGGCGAATTAACTTTCACAGCATTAACTTTAAATTTAAATTCACATATAGGACAATGCACTTGCTTTAGAAATAAATGTTTTCTTATTTCTGCCTCACACACTTTATTTCACCTCAATATAAATTACATGTCAAATTATAATTTACTTTTATTAAATTTATAATTTTAACCATTAAATTATACCACAATATACTATTAAAAAAAATAATTCTAATTAGATAAATAATTACACATAATCTAAAGTTTTTGATATAATAAATATGAATGATATTTAAAAGGATGGTATTTATGGCAATAAACGATTGGAAAAGTTTTTTAATGCCGTATGAGCAAGCAGTAGAGGAACTTAAGGTAAAATTAAAGTCTATAAGAAAAGAATATAGAAGAAAAAATGAATATTCACCGATAGAGTTTGTTACTGGCAGAGTAAAAGAAGTTTCTAGTATATTAGAAAAAGCTAATAAATTTGAAATACCTATAGATCAAGTTAGATATGAATTAGAAGACATAGCTGGAATAAGAATAATGTGTCAATTTGTAGATGATATAACTAAAGTTGTAGAATTATTGCGTGGAAGAAAGGACATGCAAATTCTTTATGAAAAAGACTATGTTAGAAATGTAAAAGAAAGTGGTTATAGAAGCTACCACATGATAATAAAATATCAAGTAAATATGGCAGAAGGACCAGTAGATATTCTTGCAGAGTTCCAAATTAGAACTTTGGCTATGAATTTTTGGGCTACTATTGAACATTCGCTTAATTATAAATATAAACAAAACATACCTACTCAGTTGAAAGAAAAACTTAAAAGTTCAGCTGATGCAGCTTTTAAATTAGATGAAGAAATGCTACAAATAAAAGATGAAATAAAAGATGCCCAAAAGCTTTTTGAAGTGAAATCTAGCATAATTTCAAATATTATGAACTCTTTATTGACTTTAAGCTCATTAGGTAAAGAAGCAGAAGCAGCAAGACATGAAAAGACTTTAAATAAACTTATTCAATACGGAGAAATTTGGGAATTGGATAACTTGTTATTTTATGTTAAAAAAGATGTTGAAAAATATAGAGAATAATATTAAAGCTATGTTTGATAGTATATCAAACATAGCTTTAATAATAGGTAAAATTTCAAAAGAAAGGATTATATAATCATGATAGGAAAAGAATTAATGAAAAAGTTAAAAGAAAATCCAGAATATATTAAAGAAATTAGATATATAGATGATGAGCTTAATTTATTTATAGTTAAAAATAATGCAAATAATATAAAATATATTGAAAATCCAAGTAAAGAAGTGCAGTTAGAAGCAATAAAAGGTAGTCCTTTATCAATACAATATATTGATAATGTCTATGAAGATGTTGGAGCTATATGTGTAAAAGCATTATGGAATTCATTAAAATATATAAAAAATCCAACAGAAAAAATAATAAGAGAAGCTATTAATACTAAGGGATGGGCAATTCAATTTATAAAAAATCCATCTGAAGAATTGAGAATTTTAGCTGTTGAAAGAGATTTTGATGCTATTAAATATATAGAAAATCCGTCAGAAGAAGTACAATTAACAGCTATTAAAAATTATTATTCGGCAATTAGGTATATAAAAAACCCAACTTTAAATGCAAAATTAGCAGCTATTGCATCACATGAGGAAGGAATAAATTATATTTCTAATTATGATTTAGATGAAGTAAAATTATTTATTTATAAAAATATAAATGTTGTTAAATATATTTATGAAAATATAGATATAGATTTAGTTATAGAAGTTCTAATGGATAAGATAAAAAATGAAAATATAGAAGAAAAATACATGAGAGACTTTTTAGAATTAGAAATCTTAGAAATGGATAAAGTTAATTTTGTCTGGGAATATGGATCTAAAAATGCAAAGAAAATATTAGTTGATTATAAATTATCTATGTAATGTTAAGCTATATAAATGAGATGAGAATTATAATTAATTTTAAGTAATAAAAAATATTACATGCAATAAAGGGGGAAGATATTTTGAATTATACAGAAACTTTAAAAACAGCTGATTTAGTTATGAATTCAAAGGATGTACCATTAATAATTGGAGAAAGTGGAATAGGAAAAACATCATTAGTTAGAGAGATAGCTAAAAATGATAATTATTCATTAGTTACTATAGACGCAAATCTTTTAAAAGAGGGAGAAATAGGGGGATTGCCTGTAGTAGAAAATAGGGAGGTAGTGTATGCAACACATAATAAGTTGATAGAGGTAAAAAATTTATTATGTAAAGATGATATAAATGGGGTTATATTATTTATTGATGAATTAAATAGATGTGACCATGCAGTTTCACAGGAACTTATGAACCTTATATTAAACAGAGAGATAAATGGTTATGTTTTAGATGAAAGAGTGAAAGTTATTGCAGCTATGAATCCATCAAATAAATATGATGGATTTTCAGACAGTCAATATGAAGTAGTAGATATGGATCCAGCTCAAGAAGATAGATTTGTATGGTTAGAAATGCAATCTGACGTAAAGGAATGGATAAAATGGGGAATGAGTACAGATGGGAATATTCATGAACACATAATAGAATTTATATCTACATTTCCTCAATACTTACATACGCCAAACTCAATGGAAAGCATAAAAGCAACTCCAAGAAGCTGGCATAGAATATCTAAAGCTTATGAGGTGTATTTAAATAACAAGGATAAATATGATTTTAATATATTTTTAAATACAGTGAGAGGAAATGTTGGATCTAATATATGTAATGATTTTGCTGATTTTATACTTCATATAAGAAAACCACTGATCAAAGTTGAAGAGTTATTTGAAAATGAAATTTTAAGTTTTGATTTAAAGGAAAAGTTAGAAAATGAAAATCACTCAAGATTATATATATTAGCTAAAAATGCAATCTTATTTGTAGAAAGAAATTCTTCAGAAAAGAATTTAATATTATTTTCAAAGGTGTTAGATTTATATCCTAGAGATTTAAGACTTGGAATAATGAAAGAAATTAAGAAAGACCATAAAGATGGGTTATATGAATTGTTATTAAATCAAGATGAATTTATAGAAAGCTTTTTTAACATATTTATCAAATAGCATATTTTCAGTAAAATGTTAATATGTATATAGGTAAAGCTTAGCAGAGTAGTTAAGTTTAAATATTAAGTATAGTTGCATTAAATAGACATGAATACAATCGAAAGGAGGAGTTAGGTGGATTTTAATAATAAAAAAGAAGAACTTTTAAAAAAAGCGTATAATATAAAAAGTATTGATGAATTTGATAATATGTATATAAAGAGTTTCTTCGAATTAGTTGAAGAGGTTATTCTTGATTTATTAGAAAGTGAAGATTCATTTTTTGGTCAATTTATGTTAAGAGTAAAAAGGCAAATAAGAATTGAGTTGAAATCACCTATAGCTACTATTCCTAAAAGAAGTGGATTTAACATGTACTTTAACCCTATATTATTTTTACAGTGTGAAAAGAAAGAAATGTCAGCATTATTTAAGCATGAGATTTATCATATAATGTATTCACATTTTTCTAGAGAGAGAAAAATGAAAGAAAGATTAAGTAAAGAAGCTATAAATACTGCACTAGATATTTCGATAAATCAATATATAAAAAATCTTCCACCTTGGAGTAAAAAGATTAATTCTATAAATATGGAATATAATTTAAATTTAAAAGAAGATAGAAGTGCAGAAGAATATGCAGAGGAAATTTATAAATCAATTAAGTCAAGAATAAAGGACCCTAAAATTGACAAAGAAGAGTCATTAGATGAAATTAATTTAGAGAATGCTCATGATATATGGGAAGAAATAGATGTATCTCAAGAAGACATTGAAAGTTTAACGAAGAAAACAGCAGTTAGCATATGTGATAAAAATATGCCAAGTGATATTGAAGAGATAATTTTAGCTTATAGTGAAAACGCAGAGATATCTTGGCAAAGAATATTAAAAAATTTATTACCATCTGTAAAAAATGGATATAAAAAAACTACAACTAGAAGAAATAGGAGGCAACCTAATAGATTAGATTTGAGAGGAAGGTTACCAAAAAACAACTCAGAATTAATAGTTGCAATTGATATAAGTGCAAGTATGAGTGATGATACTTTACATAAAATTTTGGTTGAAATATTAGAGATTAGTAAAACTATAAATAATGATATAATAATAATAGAATGTGATGATACCATTAAAAGAGTATACAAATTACGAAGTCCAAAAGATATAAAAAAGAGAAGTGAAAATAATGGATCAACTGCCTTTACTCCGGTATTTAGATATATATTAGAAAATAATTTAAGAAATGCGGTATTAATTTATTTTACAGATGGTGTAGGAGAAAAGGAATTAGATATAAAGCCGTTGAATAAAAGAATAATATGGGTGTTAATTGGTTCAGAAGAATTTTCATTAAAAAATCATTATGGAACAGTAAAGAGAATAAGCAGTGATAAGAAAGAAAAAGTTGAAGGAAATATTGGGTTACGTATGGTTAATTCAGTAATACATGATTGGGCTAGATAACAAGTAAGTAATTAATTAAAATGACCTGTTTAAGCAGATTATTGATATGTGCATAAGCAATTAAGGAGGGGAAGTGTGAGTAAAAAATTTAAAGTAAGAGATTATGCCATTATTATAACTGTATTATTTGCTATTAGTTTAATAATAAATATTTTTAGCTATGTTAATATAAGAGATTATAAATATAGAATTGGTAGGGAATCTCAACTTAATATCGAAGATATAAGACAAAGAAATGAAAGCAACATGGACATTCTTAATATGAGCATAGATCAAGGGTGCATAAAAAATGAAGAATTATTAAAGCTCTATAAGAATTATGAAATTATTGCAAATGATACAATAGAATTATGGGAACAGTATGGGGAATATAAAGCAAACAGTTTTTCAATATTTTCTAAAAAAATAGAAACTAAAAAAATAATACAAAATGATGTACATGGCAGAATAAAAGAATATATGTTTATTGTATTAAATGAAGCTATGAAAAATAGAGAATCTGGTTTAATATTAAATGAAAATTATTTGGATGATTTTGTTGTTATGAATGAGTTAGCAGAAAAAATATATCATTATTTTGAAGAGTTTAATTCTACAAAATTATCAAATTTTACTGGAGTAGATAGAGAAAAGAAAAGTATTAGAAATAATTATTGGATTGATATGTTACAAGGGATATATGACATTAGTGATGAGTATTCGAATATTCAATTGAGTGTAAGTAATATTGAAAATGTTAATAATATAGATATTATTAACGAAGGTAAATAAAAAAATACAACTACTTAATTTAAGTAGTTGTATTGTATATATTAGTGACATCCACTACATGAACCACCACAGCCTCCAGCAGGAGCTATAACTGGTTTTAAGGTAAGACCTCTACCTTCATTTTCATTAGTAGAAAGTATTATAAAGCCACCAAATTCTTCTATTAAAGTTTTTTCCATGATGAAAGATACATCATTTACTTTTTCTACAACATCAGTATCAGTAGCTTGAGATACTGAGATATTAAATATTGGACCGCTACAAGCAGCACCAGCAAAATTTATTCTAATATTAAAATCAGATATGTTATTATCATCTAAAAAACCTTTGAATTCATTATAAGCTTCTTCGCTTATAGTAATGTTTTTCATATAAATCACCTACTTAAATTAAAATGATTAACAAAAATGTTAATGAATTAAGTATATCATACAAGATACAAAATAAAAAGATTATAAATCATATAAAATATAGTTTGGAGGTATAAAGTATGATATAATTTATCAGTAATTTATCTCTTTAAAGTATTAAGGTTAAAATTTATAATTTTAAGTATTAAAAGGGTTTATATTATTAATAATAATTTATATAATAAGTTTTATATTAGTTTTAGAAGGGAAAAATTTATGAAACCGTATAATAAAGATTTTATAGTAAAAGAAGTACAAGAATATAATTCTCTTATAAATGAGTATAGCCTTGGACGTTATTGTATAAAAAAGAAAAGTAGTAAGGGAATAAAACTTCAAGGATATATGTATGAAAATACAGAAGAATATGATTTACCTATAATACAATTATTAAAAGATGATAAAAGCCTTATGCGTATTACACCAAAAGAAATAGAAAGTTCTTATCAAGCAATAAAATTTGCTAAAGGTAAAGTAGGAATTGTAGGTCTTGGTCTTGGATACGTAGTGGATAAGATTGCAAAAAAAACTAAGGTAAATCAAGTTATAGTATATGAAATTAGTGAAGAAGTAATAGAAATGTATAAGAAAAACTTTGGAGAAAATAAAAAAGTTAAGATTATACATGGAGATGCATTTAAAGCAAAACCAGAAAAATTCGATTTTTTCTATGTTGATATATATGAATATAAATTGGAATTAAAAGTAGTAGAAGACTATAATACATTTAATAAATTACATGAAATAGAAGAGTATTCATTTTGGGGAATGGAGCATTTTCTTTTAAGTTGTAATTATGAAGAAGTTTTATGGGTATATATTCCAGAAAATTGGATTGAAATGAGTAAAAATTTATATGTATCTCTTGATACATCAGGGTATATAAAGAACTATAAACAATTAGAGGAAGATAAAGTAAGAGATGTACTTAAAGAATTTAAAAAAATTTTAAATAACGATATAGAAATATAATTATTATAAAAATATATTTTAATATCACAAAAAAATCTATGTATACTTCATTATTAAAAAGATATGAATTATACATAGGTTTTTTTATTACTTTTATTTTTAAAATTAAAGATAAAGTAAGATTTATTTCTATAATTATCTTTATAATGCAATATTTTGTTGAATTATAAGGGATATAATGTTATCATATTTAGTGTTTAACAAAATATGAATGATAATAGCACACTTATTGAAAAATAAGGTCGCAAAGCTTATGAGTCTAAGGAAAATTTATTTTCTATGATCGTCAGGTTGCCAAAATACAGTTAATTTACAATTGTATAATTTAAAATTTTGGTGTCTATGAATTCATAGATACTTTTTTATTATTTAGGAATTCATATTATGCACCATTATTTCTGCACTACGTTTGAAAAGAGTACATAGCTAAAAAATCGACGTTCCACAGTCTCTTAGCGATTTTTTTGTTTTAGTAGATTAAAGTGTTAGCAACTTAAAATTAATATATATTGAAAGGTAATTTAATGAATGCAAAAGAAAAAATGGATGATTAACTTTTAAGAATACGTTTTATATAAAAATACAAAAGAAAACTAATAATTTTACAAGGGGGTGTATTTAAAGAGTTTTTTGTTATTACAAATAAGAAAATCATTTTAAGGGTAAGGAGAAAATACTTATGAAGAAAATAGATGAACTATTACAACAGATAGAAGATATTATTCAATATGGAATAGATAAAGATGGAATGATAAAAATTTTAAAAATTTTAAATTGTTCTATTCCATTTGAAATATTAGATGAAATTAAATTATATGGAGATTATTTACCTAAAGTTGCGGAAAATGGAATATCGGAGGAGAAAAGATATTTACATTTTTTATGGGATGTATTGGACAAGTCACCCATGTGTCTTATAGCTAATTTTGCAATTCCTTATAGAAGGATTTTAGCTAAAAAATTATTTAAATCTTGTGGAGAAAATTTTATAGCTGAAGAAAATGTTAGATTTAATGTACCAGATAATATTGAATTTGGTGATGATGTATTTATTAATAGAGGAACTTTTATAGATTCAAAAGGAGGAATTAAAGTTGGAAATTTTGTTGGCATAGGTGAGGGGGTAACTATACTTACTCATTCTCATAAAGAAGATAATCATTCTTTTAGAGAATATAGCGAGGTAGTAATAGAAGATTATGCAAAAATATATTCTAATTCAACAATACTTCCAGGAGTAAAAATAAAAACAAAAGGAATAGTTGCAGCATGTTCTTTAGTTAATAAAGATGTAGGAGAAAATGTGTTAGTTGCAGGAGTTCCAGCAAAAGAATTTAGAAAAAGAAATACTTTTAATAAAGATAAAAATGAATTAAATCATGTATGGCTTCACAATAAAAGCTTTCAAAAATAAATAGTGATTTTTGAATCAAATGCTACATTTTAAAATAGATATTATTAGGAGGGTAATCATGAAGAAAAATATTAATCTTGATTTTAAGAAAACATCTGTAAAATCTAAATTAATGTTAATAATCATACCAATAGTTGCTGTTGGATTATTATTACTAACATCAATAACATATGGTTCTGCAAAAAATATGATAGAAAAAGAATTAGTTAATCTTATGTCAGAAAGGGAAGCAGAGGCTGTAAATAATATTGACACTTGGTTGAATTCAAGACTTTCAGAAGTAAAGGAAGTAGCTCAAAGTCCTATATTAGAGCGTGTTTTAGAGATTAATCCAGACTTGAACTTAGAAAATAATGATGAATCTATAGCTCTTATAGACCAGTTGAATTTATCACGTTGGACTTTTGTTAATAATACATATCCTAATGAATATGCAGCTTTACATATTTTAAATGGAATTTCAGCAAATGAATGGAAAAGTATAGAGAATTCAAATAAGCTTTTTGCAAGATATTATAATGTAAATGCAGATGAGTGTAAAACTTCTCCATGGGCTAAAGCGGCTTTAGAAGAAAGTTTTAAAAAGTTTTCTGATAATAATGGTCCTTATGATATAATTTTAAATCCTACATATTCTGAAGCATATAAGAGAAATGTTGTTATGATGATTGCTTGGAAGAAGGATGAAATGGGAGAGGCTAAAATAGGGGCAGCATCTAGCTTAGCTATAGAAGTAGTAGAAAATAAAGTAAAAGAATTAAAATATGGAAAAAAAGGATATGGAATGTTAATAGCAGATAATGGGACATTTATATCACATCCAAATCAAGAATACGTTATGAAAGAAAATATAAATACACTAGAAGATAAGGAAATGCTAAAGCTATCATCTGCTATAAAATCACAAGATAAAGGTATAATTAAATTGGGTATGGGCACTGGAAAGAAGCTAGCATTTTATCATAAAGTACCTGTTACTAATTGGATGGTAGTGAATGTAGTATATGAAAGTGAACTTTTCTCAATTTGTACTAAACTATTAATATTAATGCTAATAATAGCAATATTAATTATAATAGCAGTTATTTTAACAATATATAAGTTTTCAACTAATATGCTTAAACCATTAACAAATATAAGTATATTTGCTGATGAAGTAGCAGCTGGTAATTTAAGTGCAAATATAAATATTAATTCAGATGATGAATTTGGAAAAGTTGCTAAAGCATTAAATAATACAGCTCAATATTTAAAAATTTATATTTCTGAAATAGATGAAGTACTAGGAAGTATTTCTAATGGAAACATTAATGTAAATGTAGAAGGTGAATATAAAGGTGATTTTGTAGGTATAAAAGAATCTTTAATAAAAATAGTATCATCATTAAATAATACATTTACTCAAATAAGAGAAGCAACACAACAAGTTTCTAGTGGATCTCAGGAGGTAGCTTCAGTAGCTCAAGTATTAGCACAAGGAGCATCTGATCAAGCAAGTTCAATAGATGAATTAACAGCATCAATTGGGGATATTAATGAACAATTAAAAGGTACAGCTAAGCATGCAAATGGAACTAATGAAATTGTAAATCAATTAGTTACATATATTGAAGATAGTAACAAACAAATGGAAGATATGTTAAGTGCTATGAGCAATATTGATGTTTCATCTAAAAATATACAAAATATAATAAAAACAATAGCTGATATAGCTGAACAAACTAATCTATTAGCTTTAAATGCAGCAATAGAAGCAGCAAGAGCAGGGGAAGCTGGTAAAGGATTTGCAGTTGTTGCAGATGAAGTAAGAATGCTAGCAGAACAAAGCTCACAAGCAGTTAAGAGAACAACAGAACTTATTAAGAACTCAATAGAATCTGTAAATGAAGGTAAAGTAATAGCAGATAATACAGCAAGCTCATTAAAAGAAGTTGTAGAACACACTAAAGGAGCAACTGAATTAGTTGTTAATATAGTTAATTTAGCAGAAGAACAATCAGAATCTCTTAATAAGATAAATGAAAGAATAGAAGATATAGCTAATGTAATTCAATCTAATTCATCAATAGCAGAAGAAAGTACGGCTGCTAGTGAAGAATTAACAGCACAAGCAGAAAGCTTAGATTACATGGTTGCACAATTTGAATTAAAAGAAGATTAGTATATTCTGTGTTTTAAGATAATGAGTTGATATTATAGTATAAAGCTCGTGGACTAAGGAATTTACTTTAAGAACTCTAAAAATAAAGCTTAGTCTAATTAATGCATGTTCCCAATGAAACATTGGGACAAGCAATTAATTCAACAAATCTTTATTAAGAATTCTAAAAAGCAAATTCCAATGCCACTACGCTAATATACTATAATATTACCTCTGTTAAAACACAGAATATTTTTGTTTATGAAATTAGCAAAGTATAGTCCCATTTTAGCTTGCTCCTAATGTAAAATTGAGACAAGCAGTAAATGTGACTATTAAAAGGAAACTCGACTTCGCTGAGTAAGTTCGAAAAGCAAAATGTAAAATTTTGATTTTCACTTAACTATTCTCAAAGTTCAATATCAACTTTATTTAAAACACAGAATATTTTTTTATAAAATTGAGACAAGCGGTAAATGTGGTTATTAACAAAGAAATTTAACGTTGCTAAGTAAGTTGGAAAAGGCAAATATAAAAAAATAGTATCCAGAAGAAGTTATATTCTCAGGATACTATTTTTTTATTGAAATTATATAATTCTAAAAAGAAGGATATAATTAAATTTTCTATTTTACAACTATATTAACAAGTCTGCCTTTTATAACAATTACTTTTATTATATTTTTACCTTCAGTAGTTGCTTTTATAGTTTCGTTTTCTAATGAAGCTTTCTTTATGCCTTCTTCATCTAAGTTTGATGGTATCATAATTTTAGCTTTTATTTTACCATTAACTTGAATAGCTATTTCAACTTCATCTTTAATTAAAGCAGCTGGATTAAATTCAGGCCATTTTTCATTAAATATAGTTGAGTTATGACCTAATAAGTTCCAATGTTCTTCAGTAAAGTGAGGGGCAAATGGTGCTAATAATTTTAAGAAATCTACTACAGTTTCTTTTAAGAATGTAGGATTTTTAGTATCAGCTTGAATATATTTATGAATAGCATTTGTAAATTCCATAAGTCTTGCTATTGCAGTATTAAATTGCATTTTTTCTGCATCTTCGCTAACACCTTTAATAGCTGTATGTCTCCAGAAGTTTAAGTCTTTTTCTTCAGAATCCATAGTAGTCTTAATATTTTCTGAAGCATTAATGATATCTCTGCATGATTCTAAAGTTCTTTCAATTCTATCTACAAATCTAGCAACAGATTTAACTCCATCATCACTCCATGCACCACCTTCAACATATGCGAAACCGAACATTAAATACATTCTAAATACATCAGCACCAAATTCTTTAATATAGTCATCTGGAGAGATTGTATTTCCTTTTGATTTACTCATTTTTAATCCGTCTGGTCCTAAGATTAATCCTTGGTGAGTTAAGCTTAAGAATGGTTCATCAAATTTTAAGTATCCCATATCTCTCAATGCTTTAGTTATAAATCTTGCATATAATAAATGCATACAAGCATGCTCTGGTCCACCAACATATTTATCTACAGGTAACATTTTATTTATTAATTCAGGATCAAAAGGTGCATCAGTATTTTTGTTATCAGGGTATCTTAAATAATACCAAGAAGAACATACAAATGTATCTAAAGTATCCGCTTCTCTTTTTGCAGGTTTACCACAGTGAGGACAAGTAGTATTTATAAATTCTTCACATTTTCCAAGTGGTGATTTACCATCTGGAGTAAACTCAACATTATAAGGAAGTTCTACTGGTAAGTCTTTTTCAGGAACTGGAACTATTCCGCATTCATCACAGTATATAACTGGAATAGGAGCTCCCCAGTATCTTTGTCTTGAAACTAACCAATCTCTTAATCTGAAGTTAACCTTCATTTGTCCTAATTCATCTTTTTCAAGTTCACTAACAATAGCTTTTTTAGCTTCATCTGTAGTTAAACCATCAAATTTTCCTGAATTAACAAGTATTCCATGCTCACAGAATGGAAGTTCTGGTTCATCACCTTGTTTATTAGTAATAACTCTTTCTATTGGTAAATTAAATTTACTTGCAAATGCGAAATCTCTTTCGTCATGTGCTGGAACTGCCATAACACAACCAGTACCATATGTAGCTAATACATAGTCAGCAATCCATACAGGAACTTCTTTTCCATTTATAGGGTTTATGGCGTATGAACCAGTAAATACACCAGTTTTTTCTTTTGATGATGATTGTCTTTCTATATCAGATTGTTTACTTGCATCTTCTTTATATGCTTCAACAGCGTCCTTATATTCTGGAAGAGTTAATTCGTTAACTAATTTATTTTCAGGTGCTAATACAACATAAGTTACACCATTTAAAGTATCAACTCTTGTAGTAAATACATCAAACTTTAAGTCAGAATCCTTAACTTTAAATGTAACTTGTGCACCATATGATCTTCCAACCCAATGTTTTTGCATAGATTTAGTTTTTTCTGGCCAATCTAATCCATCTAATTTGTCTAATAATTCATCAGCATAATCAGTTATTTTGAAGAACCATTGAGTTAAATCTTTCTTTTTAACTTCAGAATCACATCTTTCACATAAGCCATCAACTACTTGCTCATTAGCTAAAACTGTATTACAAGATGGACACCAATTAACAGGTGCTTTTTTTCTGTAAGCTAATCCTTTTTCATAAAGTTTTAAGAATAACCATTGAGTCCATTTATAGTAATCAGGTGAACAAGTAACAACTTCATTTTCCCAATTAAACATAGCACCCATAGATTTTAATTGTTTTTCCATAGTTTCAATATTTTTAAATGTAGAATCTTTAGGATGTATACCTGTTTTTATTGCATAATTTTCAGCAGGTAACCCAAAAGCATCGAAACCCATTGGTTGGAATACGTTATAACCTTGCATTCTTTTTAGTCTTGCCCATGAATCAGTTGGCCCATAGTTAAACCAGTGACCAGCATGTAATTGAGCTCCTGAGGGATAAGAGAACATTTCAAGTGTATAAAGTTTCTTATCTAAATTTTCTGGGTTAAATTTGTAAGTTTCATTTTCTTCCCAAATCTTTTGCCATTTTTCATCGATTTTAGTACTATAATTTTCCATAATTAACCTCCAAAATAACAATGGACAATGAACAATGAACAATAGACAATGAAGGATTATATTTCTTAAGAAATATGTACAATTAAAAAATTGTAAGCTTTCTCTTTCAATGTCAATTGTAGATTGTAAATTATCAATTGAATTAATTTATTGTATAAAAAAAAGCTCTCATCTCTAAAATTAAGAGACGAAAGCAAAATTCCGCGGTACCACTCTTATTAGAAGAAAAAATATAATTTAATCTTCTCGCTTGATATTTTTAACGGATAGTTACCCGTACTTGTTTTTAACAAGTAAGCTCGTAGACAAGTTCATAATAATGTAACACTATTTCACACCATACAATAGCTCTCTAAAAGATACATTTTATTATTACTACTTCTATTCACAGCAAAATATAAAATTTAGCAATATTATATATTAAAATTTGTAAAAAAGCAAGAAGACATATTAATTATAAATAAAAATACTAATCCTATTTTGACTAAGAAAATTGAATTCACATGAGTTTTCTGTTAAAATCGTTACATTCGTACAAAATTGTTACTTATATTTAGGAGGTTTATATAAATGAATGAAAAAATAATAATTGGGGGTACATTTGCATTATATTTGGTAGTAATGTTATGTATAGGCCTACATTTTTATCGTCGAACTAATAATTTATCAGATTATACATTAGGTGGAAGAAAACTTGGATATTGGGGAAGTTCTATAAGTGCACAAGCTTCGGACATGAGTGGCTGGTTATTACTTGGACTTCCAGGAGCAGCTTTTTTAACAGGTTTATCAGGATCTGTATGGATGGCTTTAGGACTAGCTATTGGAACATATTTGAATTGGAAAATAGTTGCTAAAAGGCTTAGAGTAGATACTCAAAAATATTCAGATTCAATAACAGTACCATCTTATTTAGAAAATAGATTTAATGATAAATCAAGAACATTAAAATTAATTTCTTCGTTATTCATACTTGTATTTTTTATACCATATACTGCCTCAGGATTTGTGTCAGGAGGAAAATTATTTACAACAGTTTTTGGAACCCCGTATATAGTTTCTGTTATAATATGTGGATTAGTTGTTGTAAGTTATACTTTTTTAGGTGGATTTATGGCTGTATGTTATACAGATATAATTCAAGGGTTATTAATGTTTTTTACATTACTTGTATTGCCTATAATAGTTATAGTAGAAGCTGGTGGAGTAGGAAATATATTATCAACTTTTGATCCATCACTTTTAAATCCATTAGATATTGGTTTTATAACTGGATCAAGTAGTGGAACTATAGGAATGGCAGTTGTAGGAATTATTTCATCTCTTGCGTGGGGGCTTGGATATTTTGGGCAACCTCATATTATTACAAAGTTTATGGCTATAGAAAATCCAGAAGAAATTAAAATTTCAAGAAGAATAGCTACAGTTTGGGTTATAATAACACTTTTAGCTTCAACTGGTATAGGTCTTGTTGGACATTATTATTTCCCTAACTTAACAGGTGCGGATTCTGAAACTATATTTATTTTATTAGTTCACAAATGTGTTCCATTAATATTTATTGGAGTATTATTATCAGCAATATTAGCTGCAATTATGAGTACAGCTGATTCTCAACTTTTAATTATATCTTCTACAATTTCAGAGGATATTTACAGATCTATTATTAAGCCAAAAGCTTCAGATAAAGAGCTTATAGGAATTAGTAGATTGTCGGTATTAGTTGTAGCTCTTATAGCATTTTGTATTTCACTTAATCCAGATAGTTCAGTTTTAAAACTGGTATCATATGCATGGGCAGGGTTTGGATGTGCCTTTGGCCCCGTAATTTTATTATCACTATTCTGGAAAAATATCACTAGAAATGGTGCGGTAGCAGGTATGTTAATTGGTGGGATTACATCAGCAATTTGGCCAATATTTAAAAACTATTTTTCAGCACCAATATTTAATCTTTATGAAATTGTACCGGGATTTTTATTAGCTTTAATTGCTATATATGTTGTTAGTAATTTAGATATGAAAAAGCATAAAGTAAAATAGTACATATTTTTAATGTCAACTCACCTATTGGATATATTAACACATATTTAAAATATAGCTTAATAAAATTATAGTGTTTGCTTAACCTATGTTTTTATTGAAAGGTATTATGAGTACCCCTAAAGAATAAAAAATAATCATATGCCGCACCATTATTCCTGCACTGCGTTTGGAAAGGGCGCATGGCTAAAAAAATCGACGGCTCCAAAGTCGCCTTAGCGATTTTGTTCTTCTTTAGGAAATTATATTGCTTGAAAATTTGTGGATAACTTATAGAATACTGTATTTTAGAAGTGTGATGAGTACATATTTATGAAATTATGTTATTTAAGAAATTATTAATAACCGAAATTATAAATTAGAAAAAATTAAAAAATTTCCCATAAGGAATAACAATGGCAGTATAATTGGTTGTTAGATTTGAAATGTGATAATAGTATTAAATTTTTTTCATATATTATTAAAAGGATATAGTATTAATACTTAAAGCTTTATTTAAGTAAATGTTAGTTAATTCATTATAATAAATTTATATATCTATGATAAAATAGTGAATATAGCCTATAAATTAAACGAAGATTTATAATATAATTATTTAATTCAAAATAATAACCTAAACAAAGGAAGTGAGAAAATATGAATATATTATTAGGGATAGGCATGATAGTTTTAATATTAAATATAATTTTTTCATTATCATTGATATTTATAGAAAGAAAGGATCCAACAACAACATGGGCATGGCTTTTAATACTAATTATTCTACCGGGATTTGGATTTGTATTATATATTTTGTTAGGACAAAACTTAAGTAGGCAAAAGATTTTTAAAGAAAAAAAACAAATTGATGAAATAAAGAGAAGAAATTTAAGTAGTAGATATGGTAATAAGAGTAATTGTCATGATGGTGGAGATAAATTTTTTGATTTAAGAAAAATGAATTATAATCATTCAGGTTGTCAATATACAACTAACAATGATCTTGAAGTATATGTTAATGGAGAAGATAAATTTAGACAATTACTTAAAGATATAAAGAATGCAAAAGAATATATACATATAGAATATTATATTTTTCGTAATGATTGTTTAGGAAAAGAAATAATAGCAGAATTAACAAAAAAAGCAGAAAGTGGAGTTGAAGTAAGACTTTTAGCAGATAGTATGGGTTCATATACTTTAACAAAAGGTGCATTAAAGAATTATTTAAAATCAGGAGGAAAATTTGCAATATTTTTCCCAGGAATTTTACCACATATAAATACGCGTATAAATTATAGAAACCATAGAAAAATAGTTGTAATAGATGGGAAATATGGATATGTTGGAGGATTTAATGTTGGTAAGGAATATATAAATAAAGATCCTAAGGTTGGATTTTGGAGAGATACCCACGTTAGAATAAAAGGTGGAGCAGTAAATGATTTAAATGAAAGATTTTTATTAGATTGGTGCTATGCATCAGAAGAAGAAATACGTGATTATAATAAATATTTATCAGATACAAATGAAGAAATAGGGGATGTGGGAATACAAATAGTTACAAGTGGTCCAGATCATGAAGAAGAATATATTAGAAACGCATATATTAAGCTTATAAATAATGCTAAAAATAATTTATATTTAGAGACACCTTATTTAGTTCCAGATTTACCAATATTAGAGGCGTTAAAAATATCTGCGTTGTCAGGTGTTGATGTAAGAATAATAATTCCAGGAAATCCAGATCACTTTTTTATGCAATGGGCAGCTAGTTCTTATATAGGTGAACTATTAAATGCTGGAATAAAAATATATTATTATAAAAATGGATTTATTCATGCTAAGGCTATGGTTGCAGATAGCACTGTAGTATCTATAGGAACAGCTAATATGGATATAAGAAGTTTCAAATTAAATTTTGAAGTTAATGCTTTTATCTTTGATGATAGAGTAGCTGTTGATTATGAAAAACAATTCATGAAGGATATTGAATTTTCTGAGGAAATAACAATAGAATCTCATTCTAATAGAAGTACATCTATTAAGATAAAAGAATCTTTAGCAAGACTAGTTTCACCAATATTATAATTGAATTATCAAAAAAATTAATAAAAAATAAAAAAGTATCAAAAAATATTGACAAAAAATTCTAAGTTGTTATACTAAAAATATAATAATTTATTTGATTAATATATCAAGATGATTAAATTTTATTTAATGGGAGGGCACTATGGAAAAGAATATAGTTAAAATATTTATTGCAAAATTTTATAACTTTTTTTATTTTATGTTCTGGGGCTTTTATTTTAGCGCTAGCTATTTATTTTGCAAAAAATTAAATAATTTAACTTTAATGAGTGCTCAAAAATTATAAGAATTTTTTAGATGTTTATTATGTGAATACATTATAGAGCTCATTAATATGTGGGCTCTATTTTTTTTATATAAAATTAAGGGGGCAAAAAATATGATAGTAATATTAAAACAAAAAGTTGAACAAGAAAAAATAGAAAAATTAACTTTAATTTTAGAAAATCAAGGTGTTAAAGTAAACCCTGTTATAGGAACTGACATTAGCATTTTAGGTTTAGTAGGGGATACGAGTAAAATTGATAAAGAACAAATTGAGGCTAATGAAATAGTTGAAAAAGTTATGCATGTACAAGAACCTTTTAAAAAGGCAAATAGGATGTTTCATCCAGAATCAACAATAATTGATGTGAATGGACAAAAAATAGGTGGAAATAAAATAGCTATGATTGCAGGACCATGTTCAGTTGAAAGCGAAGAACAAATAACGCAAATAGCTAAAGATGTTAAAAAAATAGGGGCAAACTTTTTAAGAGGTGGAGCATTTAAACCTAGAACTTCACCATATGCATTCCAAGGATTAAAGTATGAAGGTTTAGAACTTTTAAAAAAAGCAAAAGCAAATACAGGATTACCTATAGTTACGGAAATTATGTCACCATATGATATAGAATTTTTTAATGATAATGTTGATGTTATACAAGTTGGAGCAAGAAATATGCAAAACTTTGATTTACTTAAAGAATTGGGAGGATTAAATAAACCAATACTTTTAAAAAGGGGATTATCAGCAACTCTTGAAGAGCTGTTAATGAGTGCTGAATATATAATGGCAGGTGGTAATGAAAATGTAATTCTTTGTGAAAGAGGAATTAGAACATTTGAGACATATACCAGAAATACATTAGATTTAAGTGCAGTTCCAGCTCTTAAAAAATTAAGTCATTTACCGGTTATTATTGATCCAAGTCATGCTACAGGGAAGTATTGGATGGTAGAACCACTAGCTAAAGCTGCAATTGCAATTGGTGCAGATGGACTTATAATAGAAGTCCATAATGATCCAGCAAATGCTTTGTGTGATGGACCACAATCAATAAAACCAAGTAAGTATGCAAAACTTTTTGAAGAATTAAAAGTTATTGCAAAAGCAGTAGGTAGAGAAATATAGTTTAAATTAATATATTTAAACAGAAGAGCTGAATTAAAAATATACGAGGAGAGTATTAAAATGAGGGAGTTAGTTGTAGATTTAAAGGAAAAAAGTTATTCAATAATAATTAAAAAGGGATTAATTAATGAACTTAGTAATGAAATAAATAAAGTTTATAAAGGGAAAAAGATTTTTGTATTAACTGATGAAAATGTAAATTATCACTACGGAGATAAGGTTAAAGACTCGTTAATTAATCATGGATATGATGTTAAGACAATGGTATTAAAACCTGGAGAGGAAACTAAGTCCTTTAATACTCTTCCTAAGATATATAATGAGTTTTTAGATTTTAAATTAACTAGAAGTGATTTAATTATTACACTTGGAGGAGGAGTTATAGGAGATCTTGGAGGATTTGCAGCATCTACATTTTTGAGAGGAATTGATTTTATTCAAGTACCTACCTCATTACTTGCTCAAGTTGATAGTAGTGTTGGAGGAAAAGTTGCTGTAGATTTAGATAGGGGAAAGAATTTGGTAGGAAGCTTTTATCATCCTAAAGTGGTTTTAATTGATCCAGATGTTTTAATTACATTAGAAGATAAATTTTTTAAAGATGGAATGGCTGAAGTAATAAAATATGGATGTATAAAAGATAAAGAATTCTTTCATAAGTTAAAAGAGTTTAAAAATAAAGATGAAGTTATGGATAATATAGAAGATATAATTTATATATGTTGTAATATTAAAAGAATAGTTGTTGAAAATGATGAAAAAGATAAAGGCGAGAGGATGTTATTAAATTTTGGTCATACATTGGGTCATGCAATAGAGGCATACTATAATTTTAATAAATATACTCATGGTGAAGCCGTAGGAATTGGAATGTATAAAATAACTAAAATGTCTGAAGGAAAAGGCCTTACACCAAAGGGAATTTCAGATGAGATAAGAGATATATTAGTTCAATATTCACTTCCTCATGATATAGATATTGAAAATTTAGATGAAATATTAGAAACAATTTCTTTAGACAAAAAAAATATTAATAATGCTTTAAAGATAGTATTACTTGAGAGTATTGGAAAATCATTTTTAAAAAATAGCAATATAGATTTCTTTAAGTAAATTTTACATTTTTGAAATTATATTTTTAAGTTTAAATTTATATTAAAAAGTAAATAGAATTTCAATTAATATATTAATATTAAATAACTAAAAAGGGGGACACAAATGGGAATTTTTAAAATTTATCCTG
This sequence comes from Clostridium sp. ZBS2, assembly GCF_023845855.1. Taxonomy (NCBI): domain Bacteria; kingdom Bacillati; phylum Bacillota; class Clostridia; order Eubacteriales; family Clostridiaceae; genus Clostridium; species Clostridium sp. ZBS2. The sequence continues at coordinate 66,957 of NZ_JAMQIF010000021.1, read as the reverse complement.
GCAAATTAAAAGGAGAAGTTAAAATTCCACCATCTAAAAGTATGGCACATAGAGGTGTTATCTGTGCAGCTTTGGGAGATGGAATAAGTAAAATAAGAAATATTAATTATTCAGATGATATTATAGCAACTATTGATGCAATGCGCTCATTAGGGGCTATAATAACAAAGGAAAATGATTATCTTCATGTTGTTGGAATAAAATCTGAAAAGTGTAAAAAAAATATAGAATTGAATAGAACGATAGATTGTAATGAATCAGGTTCTACATTGAGATTTTTGGTTCCAATTTCTTGTGTTTTTGAAGGCAGTAATAGATTTATAGGAAGAGGAAATTTAGGTAAAAGACCTTTAGATACATATTATGAAATCTTTGAGAATCAAGGAATTAAGTATTCATATAAGAAAGGAAAACTTGATTTAAGGACTGAAGGTGTATTAAAAGCAGGAGAGTTTAAACTAAGAGGAGATATAAGTTCTCAATTTATTAGTGGCCTTCTATTTACACTTCCTCTTTTAGATGGAGATTCAAAAATAATAATAACAACTGAGTTAGAATCTAAGGGATATATTGACTTAACATTAAGTGCTATGAGTGATTTTGGAATTGAAATTATAAATAATAATTATAGAGAATTTACAATTAAAGGAAATCAAATTTATAAAAGTAGAGATTATAGAATAGAAGGGGATTATTCTCAAGCAGCATTTTTTTTAGTTGCTGATGCACTTAATAGTGAAGTATTTATAAATGATTTGAAATTAGAATCTCTTCAAGGAGACAAGGAAGTTATAGAAATACTTGAAAGAATGAATGTGAAAATAAAAAATATTAATGATAGTATTTTAGGAATTCCAAGAGAAAATTTAAATGCAACTATTATTGATGGTTCTCAATGTCCAGATATAATTCCTGTTATTTCTTTGGCAGCTAGTTTGTGTAAGGGTAGAACTGAAATAATAAATGTAGGAAGATTAAGAATTAAAGAATGTGATAGATTAAATGCAGTTGCAAGTGAACTAAATAAATTAGGGGCAAATATAATTGAAAAAGAAGACCGTTTAATAATTGATGGAGTTAAAACTTTAAACGGTGGAGTAAAAGTTTGGAGTCATAAAGACCATAGAATTGCTATGATGCTTGCAATAGCTTCTATAGTTTGCAAAGAACCAATTATCTTAGAAGATTATGAATGTGTTTCAAAATCTTATCCAGAGTTTTTTGATGACTTTAAAGCATTAGGAGGAAACTTTCATGAGTGGAATTTGGGGAAATAAATTAAAGATTTCTATATTTGGTGAATCACATGGAAATGCAATAGGTATAACTGTAGATGGACTTCCATCTGGATTTGAAATTAATATGGAAGATATCTTAAGAGAAATGTCTAGAAGAGCTCCAGGAAAAAGTAAACTTTCTACAACTAGAAAGGAAGGCGACATTCCAGAAATACTTAGTGGGGTTTTTGAAGGGAAAACTACAGGTGCTCCTTTATGCGCAATGATTAGAAATAGCGATATGCATTCAAAAGATTATAGTGAATTAAAAGATTTAATGAGACCAGGTCATGCAGATTATAGCGGTAAAATTAGATATCAGGGCTATAATGACTATAGAGGTGGAGGACATTTTTCAGGAAGAATAACAGCACCATTAGTTTTTGCAGGTGCAATATGTAAACAAATATTAGAAAGTAAAAATGTATATGTAGGTACTCATGTTAAAAGAATAGGAAATGTTGAAGATAAGGACTTTAGTAAAATAAATTTAACTAAAGATCTTATGGAAAATTTAAGAAGTGAAGAACTGCCAGTTTTAATAAAAGAAAATAAAGAAAAGATGAAAAATGAAATACTTGAGGCTAAAAAAGATGGCGATTCTATAGGTGGAATTATAGAATGTGGAATTATTGGAGTAAAAGCAGGTGTTGGAAATCCATTTTTTGATTCTATAGAATCTACATTGGCACATTTATTATTTTCCGTACCTGCAGTAAAAGGTGTTGAGTTTGGAAAAGGGTTTGAAATGAGCAAACTTAGAGGTTCTGAATGTAATGATGAATATTATTATGATGGAGATGAAGTAAAAACATATAGTAATAATAATGGTGGTATTTTAGGTGGAATATCTAATGGAATGCCAATATTATTCAAGGCTGTTATAAAACCAACTCCATCTATATCTAAAGAGCAGAAAAGCATAAATATAAGCGAGAAAAAAAATGGTGTTATTACAGTTAAGGGAAGGCATGATCCATGTATAATCCAAAGGGCTGTACCAGTAATTGAAAGTGTTGCTGCAATTGGATTACTTGATTTGATGCTTTAAATATAAAGAAGTGCATATAACTTTCAACTAAAAGAGCGTGTAGTAATCACTTTCTTAAATATTAAAAATAAGGGGCGTGACATATGGCAGGTTTAGATGATTATAGAAATAGTATAGATGAAATAGATCAAAAGATAACTGAATTATTTGAGCAGAGAATGGATGTTGTTCTTAAAGTGGGTGAATATAAGAAAAAAAATAATTTGCCTATATTTAATAAGAATAGAGAAGATGATGTTATAAAGAAGAACTTAGGTTATCTAAAAAATCAAGATTATATTGAAGAAACAGAGAAATTCTTTGAAAAATTAATGGAAATATCAAGACAGCTTCAAAGTAGAAAAATGATAGAAGAAGATTTGATAGAAGAGAAAAAATTAAATAATAATATTAATGTTTGTGAAAACAAAAAAATAGGGTTTTATGGCGCGCAAGGGTCTTTTACAGAAGAAGCGATGATTAAATATTTTGGTGAAGATAGAGATTCTAAATCATATGAAGAATTTGAAGATGTATTTTTAGCAATTAAAAATGATGAAATTAATTATGGAATACTTCCAATAGAAAATTCATCAACAGGAGCAATTTCTAGTGTATATGATCTTTTGTATAAATACGGATTTTTTATAAATGGAGAAGTATGTATAAAAATAAATCAAAATTTAATTGGGGTAGAGGGAAGCAATTTAAGTGAAATTAAAGAGATATATTCACATACTCAAGGATTTGAACAAAGTTCAGATTTTTTAAAGAAGTATAATGAATGGAAGTTGATACCATTTCATAGTACAGCTAGTAGTGCTAAATTAATCAAAGAGTTAGAGGATAAATCAAAAGCTGCAATAGGTAGTAAAAGAGTAGCTAATATATATGATTTAAAAATTATTAAAGAAAATATAAACAATCAAACAGAAAATTTCACAAGGTTTATAATAATTTCTAAAGAATTAGAAGAAAATAAAAATTCCAATAAAATTAGTGTAGTATTTTCACTTGAAGATAAGGCTGGTACGTTATATAAGTTATTAAGACATTTTGCAGAAAATAATATAAATATGATTAAAATAGAATCAAGACCAATGAAAAATGGTCCTTGGAAGTACTTTTTATATGGTGATTTTGAAGGTGATTTATCATCAGAAAAGGTTAAAAAAGCTTTATATTTAATTGAACAAAGTAGTGCTTACTTTAAATTATTGGGGGCATATGAAAAAAATAGATGTTAGATGAACAAAGAAAGGGTGTGAAATATTGAATTTTTACGGATTACTAGGTGAAAAATTATCACATTCTATATCACCAATGATTCATAATAAGATTTTTTCACTTTTAAATATTGATGGGGCGTATAAAATATTTGAAGTGGAAAAAAATAATTTAAGTAAATTTACAGAGTCATTAAAAGTATTGAAAATTAAGGGTTGTAATGTAACAATTCCTTATAAGGAAGATATAATGAAATATTTAGATGAAATATCACCTGAAGCAAAAAAAATAAAAGCAATAAATACAATATTATTAAAAGATAATAAATTATATGGATTTAATAGTGATTATTATGGATTTAATAGTATATTAGTTAGAAACAATATAGAAGTTAATGGTAAAATAGCTATTATACTAGGAACAGGGGGAGCATCTAAAGCTGCAGTTACTTTATTATTAGATAGAGGCATAAAAAAAATATATTTGGTTTCTAGAAGCAAGAAATCAATTCCTTTGGTTGAGGATATTAAAATCGAATATAGAACTTATGAGGACATAGGTAATGTAAAAGGTGATATATTGATAAATGCAACTCCAGTAGGAATGTATCCTAATGTAGATAATAACCCTGTTGATGAAAAGATTATTAATAATTTTGATGTATTAATAGACTTAATATATAATCCAAGAGAAACTAAATTTCTTCAATGTGGAAAAAGACTAAATAAAAAAGTTTGTGGGGGATTAGAAATGCTTCTAGGACAAGCAATTAAGTCATCAGAAATTTGGCATGATATATCTATAAATCCTGATATTCAAGAAAAATTATATTCATATATAAATGAAGAATTTAAATAGAGAGAATAGATTATGAAAAGTAAAATATTTTTAATAGGAATGCCTGGATGTGGAAAGTCTACAATTGGAGAAATTATAGCTAAAGAATTATTGTTAAAATTTATAGATATGGATATATATATTGAGGGAAAAACATCAAAAACAATTTCCAAACTTTTTGAACAAGGAGAAGATTATTTTAGAGATATAGAAAGTGAAACTTGTAAAGAAATAATAAAGTATGATAATGTTGTAATAGCAACTGGTGGTGGAATAGTAAAAATAGATAAAAATATAAATATTCTAAAAGAAAATGGATTAGTAATTTTTATAGATAGACCAGTTGAAAAAATTATTTCTGATATAGATGTTTCAAGAAGACCTCTTTTAAAAGATGGAAAAAAGAGGATTGTAGAATTATATAAAGAAAGATATAATCTTTACAAAAAAGCATCACATAATATAGTTGTTAATGATGGAATTATGGATGAAGTAGTAGAAGAGATAAAAAGATTAATAGTTAAAAGTTAATGTTTATAATTGATATTTTAAATTAGAATATCAGTTAACAAATAAAAATTGATAAATATAAAATTAAATTTATGAAGGATAGTAGAATAGTAGAATTAAAAAAATTTATTTGAAGTACAGGAGGAGTTTTACATGATTATTATTATGAAACCAAAAGCAAGTGAAGAAGAAATAGGAAAGGTTAAGTCTTTTATTGAAAGTAAGGGGTTAGAAACACATATTTCAAAGGGAAATACTTATTATATTGTAGGTATTGTAGGAGATACAGCAATAATAGATCCTAAAAAATTACAAGTACTTAAGGGTGTAGACAGAGTAATGAAGGTACAAGAACCTTTTAAAAAGGCAAATAGAATTTTTAAACCAAATGACACAATAATAAATATAGATGGTTCAATAGTTGGAGGTGGAAAGCTTGGTATAATGGCTGGTCCATGTTCTGTTGAATCTGAAGAGCAAATAATTGAAGTAGCAAAAAGAGTTAAGGCAGCAGGTGCTAATTTTTTAAGAGGTGGTGCATTTAAGCCAAGAACTTCACCTTATAGTTTCCAAGGACTAGAGCTTGAAGGATTAAAACTTTTAAAGGCAGCTAAGCAAGAAACAGGACTTCCAATAGTAACTGAGCTTATGTCAACAGATTATATTGATACATTTGTAGAAGAAGTTGATGTAATTCAAATTGGAGCTAGAAATATGCAAAACTTTGATTTGTTAAAACAAATTGGTAGAACTAAGAAACCTATATTATTAAAAAGGGGTCTATCAGCAACAATTGAGGAATGGTTAATGTCAGCAGAATATATAATGGCAGGTGGAAATGAAAATGTAATACTTTGTGAAAGAGGTATTAGAACATTTGAAACAATAACTAGAAATACGTTAGATTTACAAGCAATTCCTGTTGTTAAGAGGTTATCACATTTACCTATAATTATAGATCCAAGTCATGCAGGTGGATATGCATACTTAGTTGAGCCAATGGCAAAAGCAGCAATAATTGCAGGGGCTGATGGTTTGATGATAGAAGTTCATAATGATCCAGAAAATGCACTAAGTGATGGTCAACAATCACTTACTCCAGACCAATTTGATGGACTTATGGGGAAAGTTAAGGCAGTAGCAGAAATAGAAGGAAAAGAAATATAATTCTTGGAGGGCTATATGAAAGTGGTAATAGTAGGTCTTGGAGTAATAGGTGGATCTTTTGCAATGGCATTAAAAGATGCTGGTTATAAAAATGTTTATGGAATAGATAATAATGAAGAGACATTATTAAAAGCTGAAAAGCTAAACTTAATAAGACGAGGATATACTGATGGAAATGAAATTTTAAAAGATGCGGATTTAATTATAATATCAATATATCCTAAGCTTGTTAAAGATTTTATTAAAAATAATATAGATAATTTTAAAGATGGGGCAGTAATAACTGATGCAACTGGAATAAAGAAGTTATTTATAAATGATATAGTCAAGATATTACCTTCAAATATAGATTTTGTATTTGGACACCCAATGGCTGGAAGAGAAAAAAAGGGAATAGATTTTGCAAGCAGTGATGTTTTTAAAGGTGCTAACTATATTTTGACTCCAACTTCAAAAAATAAAGAAGATAATTTGAAGTTAGTAGAAAACTTAGCATATGAAATAGGTTTTAAAAGAGTTAAAAGAATAAGTCCAGAATTTCATGATGAAATGATAGGATTTACTAGTCAGTTACCTCATTCCCTAGCAGTAGCTTTAGTAAATAGTGACTTAGAGGGAAGAGACACTGGAAGTTTTATTGGTGATAGTTATAGAGACTTAACTAGAATTGCTAATATAAACGAAGATTTATGGAGTGAACTTTTTTTAGGAAACAAAGAAAATCTATTAAAATCTATAGAATCATTTGAATGTGAACTAGATAAAATAAAAGATGCAATAAAAGATGATGATAAAGAATCCTTAAAAGAATTATTTATAAAATCAACTAAGAGACGTGAAAAATTATAATTAAAGGCTCTGTTTTAGTAACATGTTTATATATGCATAAGTAAAGGTGGACTGAGTAATTGNNAATATAAAATTGAGACAAGCAGTAAATAGGACAATACCCATTAAGAATTCTCAAAGTCCAATTACAATGCCACCTTACATATTGCATATATCAACATATAGTTAAAACAGAGCCTTTAATTTCTTTTAAATAAAATACCTTTTAATAAAATTCTTTTCCTGAGATGAATACTTTCTTTATGTTTATATTATCATCGAATAATATTAAATCAGCATCGTAACCTTCCTTAATTAGTCCTTTATGATTATCTACTTTACAATGTTTAGCTGGATTATATGAAGCCATTTTTACAATTTCATTTAATGGTAAATCTGAATTTTTGTAGATATTATTAACAGCTTTATCAAGGGTTAAAACAGAACCAGCTAGAGAGCCAGACTTAACTCTTGCAGCACCATTTTTAACAATAACGTCTTGTCCACCTAAATAGTATTTTCCATCAGGCATGCAACATGCCATCATGGCATCAGTTATTAACAAAACATTATCGGTACCTTTTTGCTTATAAGCAATTCTCAATGCAGGATATGAGATATGAATTCCATCCGAAATAGTTTCTGTTTTAATATCACTATCGAATATAGCACCTACAATTCCAGGACTTCTATGAGTAAAGAAAGGCATTGCATTATAAAGGTGAGTTGAATGAGTAGCACCACATTTAATTGAATGTATTGTTTCTTCATAAGTAGCTTTTGTATGTCCTAATGAACATACAATTCCATTAGCAGAAAGATATTTAATTAAATCATTAGAACCAGAAAGTTCTGGTGCTAATGTAAGTGAAATAACAGAGTCTTCACAATCCTTAACCATAGATTCATAAGTAAATATTGATGGTGGCAAAATGTAATCAGGATTTTGAGCTCCAATTGCATTTGGATTTATAAAAGGACCTTCTAAATGAGCTCCCAAAACATGAGCACCTTCTGAACCTTTTTCTTTTAATAATTTAATAGCTCTCATAGATTTATTAATATCACTAATTGAAACAGTCATAGTAGTAGGCACAAAGGAAGTTGTACCATGCTTAGCTATTGTTTTTGCAATTGTATTTATAGAATCGATTGTTCCGTCCATCGTATCACATCCACCAGCGCCATGAATATGTGCATCAATAAATCCAGGTGAAAGGTATAAACCTTTCGCATCTATAATCTGATTAATCTCATTATTAGTAAAACTAGAGGGATTAATTTTTTTTATCTTACCATCTTGAATAATAACAGAACCTTTTTCTATTTTATCTAAATAAATAATGTTACAATTTGTAATTAACATTTTTAAAACCTCCTAAATACTTAAAGATATTATTGAAAAAAATTTAATATGTATGTAATAAGAATCCTAAAAAGATAAAAAAGTCCTTTAATATTTAATTATTTTACATAAATTGTAAAACAAGGTTATAATTCTTTAAAAATAAAATATAATTAATTTAAAAGGAGGGGGTTTTTATGCAATATTTTAACTTTATTTTATTAGCAATAGTTTTATCTTTTTCAACAATATATATTTATAATATATTTGCTTTAAAAAGTGCCGGAAAGGAAAGCATAAAGGTTTCTTTATTATTAATGTTATTTAGTATTCCTATAGCTATATGTATACTTATAGTTATGAGTTTATTCTTAAAATTGGCAAACTGGACATTACCAGTTGACATTTCTAACTATAAAATATTCATTGTGTCTTTTGCAAGTGTGTTTGTAATTTTTATTGGAGAGTTTATTATAAAGACATTTTTATCTGGTACAATAAGTAGTTATTTTAATAGAAAATATAAAGAAAAAAATTTATCAGAAAAGCAAATGCTTAACATAATTAGAGAAAAACATAGAATTATAGAGATATTAAAAGTTATTTTAATGTTTTTGATTAGCTGTATTATATATTGGGTATTATTAAGCATTTTAAATATTATAGGTATTATATTTATTGTAATGGTTTCATCTGTAATTACAAGTATGTTATATTTTTTTATGTTTAAGAGTAATTAGAATTTTTTCTAAAATAGATTTATTTAAATAAAATAATATAATTAAACATGTTGACACATCTTTTGTAAAGGTTTAATATTTAAGTATGGTAATTACCAATTATTAGAAAACAAACTGGTATTTATAGGAGGGATGAGAAATGCCAAACATATTAATGACTAGAATTGATAATAGACTAGTACATGGACAAGTAGGTGTTACTTGGGTAAATCACCTAGGAGCAAATTTACTTGTAGTAGCAAATGATGAGGTGGCTAAAGATTCTGTTCAACAAAATTTAATGGAGATGGTCATTCCAGATACTATAGGGATAAGGTTTTTCTCAATACAAAAGACTGTAAATATAATAAACAAAGCAGCACCAAGACAATTAATTTTCTTGGTATGTAGAACTCCACAAGATGCAGTAAGATTAGTTGAGGGAGGAGTTCCTATAAAAAAGATAAATATAGGTAATTTACATTTCAGTGAAGGAAAGAAACAAATTTCTTCTACTGTTTTTATAGACGAAAGTGATAGACAAGCTTTTAGAAGACTCAAAGAATTAGGAGTTCAACTAGAAATAAGAAGAGTACCTGATGAAGCAATAGATGAAGATATTTATAAACACATATAAATCCATAAAATTAAAAATATTTTTATTATCAAAAAATATATTAATGAAGGAGGAACATTATGTTTGTTAAAGCTTTATTAATTGCTATTTGGGCAGGTATTGCAGGTATAGATTTATATGATGGATTACTTCATATACACAGGCCAATAGTAACAGGACTTGTAGTTGGTTTAATTTTAGGCGATGTAAAAACAGGGCTTATAGTTGGAGCCGCATTAGAACTTGTATTTATGGGTATGGTTCCGCTTGCAGGAGCACAACCTCCTAATGTAGTTATTGGAGGTATTATTGGAACAAGTATAGCTATTTTAGGTAAATTAGAACCACAAGCAGCTGTTGGAGTAGCAATACCATTTGCTGTAGCTGTACAAGCTGCTATAACATTTATTTTCACATTATTTTCATTCTTTATGCATAAGGCAGATACTTATGCAGAAAATGCAGATACAAAAGGTATAGATAGAATTAATTATATGGGAATGCTTTGCTTATTTGTATTCTACTTTGTAATTGCATTTTTACCAATATTCTTTGGTGCAGACAAAGCAGCAGAGATTGTAAGAGCAGTACCTGAATGGTTTATTGATGGATTAAAAGTAGCAGGTGGAGTAATGCCAGCAATCGGATTTGCAATGTTATTAAAAATCATGTTAAAGAAAGAATATATGGCATTTCTTATTATTGGTTTCTTATTTGTAACATACGGTCATATTTCAATTTTAGGATTAGCTTTAGTTGGCTTAAGTATAGCATTATATGATTATTATTCAGCTAGTAATAAGAAAGTAGTAAAAGTTGCAGAGGAGGAATATGAAGATGGAATCTAATGTAGCATATAAAGAACCTACCCCTAAAAAGGTAATTACTAATAAAGATTTAAATCATATGGTTTGGCGTTCACTTTTTTTACAAGCATCTTTTAACTATGAAAGAATGCAAGGTTGTGGATGGCTTTATGGATTAATACCAGGATTAAAGAAAATTCATACAAATAAAGAAGACCTTTCCCAAGCAATGAAAGATCATATGGAATTTTTTAATACTCATCCATTCTTAGTAACTTTCATTATGGGATTAGTACTAGCAATGGAAGAAAATAAAGAAGACAGAAGTACAATAAGAGCAATAAAGGTTGCAACCATGGGACCTTTAGGTGGTATTGGAGATGCATTATTTTGGTTAACAGCATTACCAATTTGCGTTGGTATAGGTGCATCAATGGCTATGGAGGGAAATGTAGCAGGACCTATAGTTTTCCTAGTAATGTTTAATGCACTACATTTCTTTTTAAGGTTCTTTTTAATGAAATATGGATATAAGACAGGAGTTAAGGCACTTTCTTCATTAAAAGAACAAACAAAGAAAATATCTCATGCAGCATCAATATTAGGTTTAACAGTTGTTGGTGGATTAATAGCATCAATGGTTAATTTAAAGACAACAATGGTAATTTCAGCAGGATCTGCTAGTGGTGATTCAGCAATAAAATTACAAGAAGGCGTTTTAGATCAAGTAATGCCTAATATGTTAGCTTTAGGATATACATTTTTAATGTATAAGTTATTAAAGAAGGGATATTCACCAATTAAATTAATAACAATTACAATTTGTTTAGGTTTAATTGCAAAATTTATAGAAGTAAAAACAGGTTTTGCTATATTATAATGGATAAGTTTCAATAGATAAATTTCTGAATTTTGGATGGAGTATTAGCTCTGTCCAAAATTTAGAAGTTATTAAGTTAGATATAGAAAATATCTATAAAAGTATTATAAATAAAGGGATAACAATCATTAAAGAGTACTAAAATCAGTTTCTATAATTAATAAGAGTATGTTATAATTAGAAAAAATTAGGTTAAATTGAAAGAGGTATATTCACATGAATAAAATTGATAAAAGTTCTAAAATTCCATTATATGCACAATTAATGGATATTCTTATTAATCAAATAGAAAATTATATGGAAGAAAATGATCAATTAGATTCAGAAAGAGAAATTTGTGATAAATATGGTGTCAGTAGAACAACTGTAAGACAGGCATTAGATGAATTAGAAAAGCAAAAATATATATATAAAGTTCACGGAAAAGGGAATTTCATATCATCAAGAAGAGTGGAACAGGACTTGATAAAAGTTTATTCATTTACTGATGAAATGAGAAAACTTGGGAAAAAACCAATTTCAAAATTGTTAAACTTTGAAATTGCAGAACCTGATAGTAAAATATTAAGAAAATTAAAGTTAAAAGAAAATGAGCTTGTATATAAAATAACAAGAATAAGAATAGCTGACGATATTCCAATGATATATGAAGTAACATATTTACCATATGATAAGTTTAATGGTATGACTAAAAAAGATTTAGAGGAAAATCCTCTGTATGAAATTTTTAAGAATGATTTTAAAGTTCATATAACATCGGCTGAAGAAGTGCTTGAAAGTGTTTCAATAAATAAATTGGAAAGTATTTATTTAGATGTATCACAAGGAGAACCAGGGTTAAAAATTGAAAGAACAACATATGAAAATAAGCAAGTTATTGAATATACAGTAAGTATTGCAAGAGGGGATAAATTTAAATATAGAGTATGTTTAAAAAATTAGTAAAAATTTATATGCACTGGTAATTACAATATAGCCAGTATGGGAGGGTATTATGATTTTTGGAAAAACTGTTGAAGAGTTAGAAAAATTAAAAGCAATAAACACATCAAAAGAAATAATGCAACAACCTGATTTATGGAAAGAGACATATAAGATAATTTATGATAAAAGAGATGAAATTAAATCATTTTTAAAGAAAAATATATCAAAGAATACAAGAATAATATTAACAGGTGCTGGAACTTCTGATTATGTAGGACAAACAGCTTTATTAGAACTTAGAAGTAAAATAAATGCACGAATTGAAGCTATAGCTACTACTGATTTAGTATCAAATCCTAAGGAATATATGGAAAAAGATACTCAAACTATTTTAATATCCTATGCAAGATCAGGAAATTCACCAGAAAGCGTTGGTGCATATGATTTATTTGAAAAAGATATCACCAACATATCACAAGTGGTAATTACCTGTAATGAAGGCGGTGAATTAGCAAAGAAGGCTATTACAAATAATAATAATTTAGTATTGTTTATGCCAACAGAATCAAATGATAAAGGATTTGCTATGACAAGTTCTTTTAGCTGTATGCTTCTAGCAACAATATTAATGTTTGATATAGATAATATAGAAAATAATAAAACTTTTGTAGATTTAGTGTCAGAACAAGGAGAAGATATTCTCGAAAATAATTGGAATGATGTTTGTGATTTAGTTAATTATGAATGTAATAGAGTTGTTTATTTAGGCTCAGGAATACTAAAAGCTTTGTCTCAGGAAATGGCATTAAAAGGATTAGAACTTACAAGTGGAAAGATAGTAACAATATTTGAGTCTGTTATGGGCTTTAGGCATGGTCCTAAGTCAATAATTAATGATAAGACTTTAATTATTATTATGAATTCTACAGATAAATATACTAATCTTTATGATTTAGATTTAATAAATGAGATATATAATGATTCGGGAAATCATAAACTTGCAGTAATAAGCTATGAAAATAATGAAAAATTAAAAGCTATATGTGATAAATGCATTGAAATAAATGGAGCAAGTGTACCAGAAATTTATACAGTATTTAATTATATTTTATTTGGACAAATGTTTGGGTTATTTAACTCAATAAAACTAAAAATATCTCCAGACAATCCAAGACCAGATGGGACTGTTAATAGGGTTGTTAAAGGGGTACACATTCATAAAGAAAACTTTTAGTTTTTAAGATTTTAATTTATATAATTTTTGCATATATTTTAAGTGAATGTTGAGATTATAGATAAAGCAAATTCCAATGCCAGTTCGCTCTATACTATATATCAACATTGTTTTTAAACAGAGACTGATTTTAAATATATAAATTAGATAAATATGATAATGAGGAGGGTAACAATGATAGGGTTGGTTATTGTTGGACATGGATTTTTTCCAGAAGGAATACTTAGCTCAGTAAAATTAATTGCTGGAGAACAACAAGAAGTTATAGGCGTGAATTTTGAATGTGGACAAGGATCAGATATTTTAAAGAGAAATATTGAAAATGCAATTGATAATCTTAATACAGATGAAGTATTAATTTTGGCAGATTTAGCAGGGGGTTCTCCTTTTAATGTATCTGTTATTATTAGTGAAAAAAGAAAAGATAAGAATATTAAAGTTATCTCTGGTATGAATTTACCTATGGTTTTGGAGGCATCTTTATCAAGAAATAATTATACTATGGACGAATTAGTTGAATCGGTGAAAAATGCTGCTACTATAGGAATTAAAGAGTATAAGAAAAATAAAATTAAAGAAACAGTGGAAAATGATGATGGAATATAATTGCTAAAAAGTTAAATTAAGATTATATGAGAGGAGATAGGTTTATGCATAAAATACTTTCAACAAAGCAAATGTTATTAAAAGCTCAAAAGGAAAGTTATGCAGTACCAGCTTTTAATATACACAACCTAGAGACATTACAAGTAGTTGTTGATACAGCAATGAAAATGAGATCACCTGTAATTATAGCAGGAACACCATCAACCATAGAGTATGCAGGGGCAGCTTATATAGAAGCAATGGCAGAAGTAGCAGCTAGGAAGTATGATATACCAATAGCCATTCATTTGGATCATTTTGAGGATATAGATGAAATAAAAAAGAATATTGATATTGGATTTAGATCATGTATGATTGATGCATCTAAAGAAGATTTTGAAGTTAATATTGAAAAAGTAAAAGAAATCGTGGAATATGCACATGAATATGATACAACTGTTGAAGCTGAGCTTGGAAAACTCGGTGGAAAAGAAGATGACTTAATAGTATCTGAAAAAGATTCAATGTATACAAATCCAGAGGACGCAGCAGAATTTGTTAAAAGAACAGGGGTAGATTCTTTAGCTGTAGCTATAGGAACAGCACATGGATTGTATAAAGGAAAAGCAAAATTAGATTTTGAAAGATTAAAAGAGATAAGAAGCAAAGTTCAGGTACCTTTAGTATTGCATGGTGCATCAGATGTTCCTGATGAATTAGTGAAAAAAGCAATTTCACTTGGAATATGTAAGGTAAATATAGCTACAGATTTGAAAATACCATTTTCAGATGCAGTAAAAGAATATTTTAAGGAAAATCCTAATGCAAATGATCCAAGAAAGTATATGACTCCAGGTAAAGAAGCTATGGAAAAGATAGTAGAAAATAAAATAAAAGTTTGTGGAAGTGCCAATAGATATTGAGGTGTATGCTATGTTTTAAGTGAAATGTTGATATATACATAAACAAAGATGGACAGAGTAATTTAACTTAGGAATACTAAAATGAGTATAGTCCCATTTCAGCTTGTTCCAAATATAAAATTAGGACAAGCAATAAATGTGACAATACTCATTAAGAATTCTCAAAGTCAAATTATAATGCCACTTTGCCTATTGTATATATCAACTTATATTTAAAATACGGCCCAATAAATGAATTTTATTTAAAAAGGAGCAAAATAATATGATATTAGTTATAAATCTTAATGCTTCTATAGATAAAAGATATGAGATAGCAGATATACAAAAGGGAAAGGTAATGAGGGCTAGGCATGTAGAGAATACTCCAGGTGGAAAGGGATTACATGTAGCTAATATAGTTAATATATTAAATGAAGAGTGTGTTGCGACAGGTTTTCTTGGAGGAAAGAGTGGAGAATTTATTGAAGAGAAGCTTAAGTATTATGGAATAAAGAATGATTTTGTAAAGATAAGTGGTGAAACAAGAGAGTGCTTGGCATTTATTACAGATGATTTTATTCAAACAGAAATACTTGAACCTGGACCAGAGATTACAATTGAAGAAAAAAATAATTTTATAAATAAGTATAATAAATTAATAGAAAAAGCAAATATAATTGTAGCATCAGGTAGTCTTCCCCAAAATGTACCAAAAAAATTTTATAGAGAGCTAATAGAATATGCTAATAAAAAAGGAAAAAAATTTTTATTAGATGCTAGTGGTGAACCCCTAAAAGAAGGTATAGAAGCAAAACCTTATTTTATTAAACCTAATAAAGATGAGATAGAAGATTTAACTGGTAGAAAGATTTTGTCTGAAGAAGATGCTATAAATGAAATAAAGATTTTGAGTGAAAAAGGAATAAATTTCATTACAATTTCATTGGGGGCAGAAGGATCAATTGTTAGATTTGAAGATAAAATTTATAAAATAAATATTCCTAAAGTAGAAGTTATAAATCCTGTAGGTTCAGGAGATGCATATGTTGGTGGCATAGCAGTAGCACTTGAAAGAGGCTATGATATTATAGATACTTTAAAATTAGCATCAGCTTGTGGAACTGCAAATGCAATGGAAAAAGAAACGGGGTTTGTAAATAAGGATGTAGTAGAGAAATTATTTAATAAAATCACTGTTAAAGAATTATAGTGTAATGTTAAAATATTTTTTACTATACAAAATGGATTGAATTGCTTTTGCACTTAAATAAAAGAGTTTCTGAGTAATTCAAAATAGTTTAATTATAGGCTATGTTTTAGTAGAGTGTTGATATATACATAAG
>NZ_JAMQIF010000021.1:283-50701 GCF_023845855.1 Clostridium sp. ZBS2 | reverse complement strand
AAAATTAAGACAAGCAGTAAATAGGACAATACTCATTAAGAATTCTCAAAGTCCAATTACAATGCCACCTTACATATTGCATATATCAACACGCATTTAAAACAGAGCCTAATTATATAATGAACGTGTGAATTCTTCGGAATTCACATTTTTTAATATATAAGAAATTTTTATTATATTATAGTTAGTATATAATATAATTATAATGATTAGAAATACTAATATATTCGATAGGAGGACAATATGTATCCAATTAAATTTAAAAATTTATACTATGATAGAATATGGGGCGGAGATGCTCTAAAAAAATTTAGAAACAATATTCCAAATGGAGTGATAGGGGAAAGCTGGGATGTTGCATGTCATCCAAATGGAATTGGTGAAGTAGAAAATGGAAACTTAAAAGGTAAAAAATTTGATGAGATAATTAATGAATTTAAAGAAAAACTTATTGGCGAAAAAATAGATATAGAGAAATTCCCTTTATTAATTAAATTAATTACATCTGGAGATAAACTATCAGTTCAAGTTCATCCAAATGACGAATATGCAAATAGAGTAGAAAATGAATTTGGTAAAACTGAAGCATGGTATGTTATTGATGCTGAAGAAAATGCAAGCTTAATAGTTGGCACAAAGGATTGCGATAAAGAAATATTTAAAAAAGCTATTAAAGGCGGAAATTTAGATAAATATTTAAATAAAATACCTGTAAAAAAAGGTGACTTTTTTTATGTACAAAGTGGATTGGTTCATGCTATATGTGAAGGTGTTTTAATAGCAGAAATTCAACAAAGTAGTGATATTACATATAGAGTTTATGATTATAATAGAGGCAGAGAAATACATGTAGAGAAAGCTCTAGACGTTATTGATTTTTCTTTAGAAGGAAAGAACTCAAAAGGAATTTTAATAGAAAAAGAAAATTATAAAAAAACTTATCTTTGCTTAAGTGATTATTTCACAATTCAAAAATATGAAATAAATAATTATGTAAAAGAGGAAAGTGATATAAATAGATTTTACTTATTTACATGCGTAGATGGCTGTGGAACTATAAAATATAAAAATGGTGAAGAAAAGATAGCTATGGGAGATAGTATATTCATACCTGCAACTATGGGAGAATATGAATTAATGGGAAACTTCACATTATTAAAGAGCTATGTACCAGATGTAGAAAAAGAACAAAATGAAATTTTAAGTGTAATAAAAAGATAAGGCTGTGTTTTAGTAAGGTTTTGATATATACATAAGTAAAATGGACTAAGTAATTAAACTTAGGAATGCTAAAATGAGTATAGCCCATTTTAGCTTGCTTCTAATGTCAAATTGAGACAATCAGTAAATAAAAGTCCAAGCTGGTGACTGTCACCAGCTTGGACTTATTTTTTAAATTCCTTTGGGGGAATTTGGTGTAAAGCCTCTTTCTGCTAAAATATCGTAAATCGTTTGAGAAGTAGTATCTTCTAGAGTATAACCTAGTAATTTAACTACTTTATCTAAATTTTCTTCAGAAGTTGTTTCTATTTCTAAATATGGAAAAGGGCAAAATTTCTTTTCATTTATATCTATTTCAACTAATGAATTAAATATTTTATAGCTTTCTCTATATTTTTTATTAGATTCTTTTAATTTTAATCCTAAAGATAAAAAAATACCTTCTGCCATTTTTTTATCATTAACTATAACTTCATTTTCTTCCATGACTTTAAAGCGTTCTTGTGAAAGCATTTTTTTTGTTGTCATATAATAAACTACTTTATTATTTATGTTGTCAGTTACTGTTCTTATACGAGCATACCCTTTATTATTTAAAAGTTTTCCATCCTCAAAATCGTAAATATCATTAATTTGATCTTCTTTCTTTATATTTTCTGCTCCATTGTCTATAAGAATTTTTCTAATATTGTCTATATCTATATCCATAATTCTAGTTTCAATTTCTTGCATATATACTCCTCCTATATTAAAATTTTAATGCAAATTAAAATTTATGTTTTAAAAATCTAGTTTTATAATTTAATGTTATAATATAATTCTGAGTAATGCTAGTATCATAAGAATTATTTTGATATTTATGCTAATAATTAATTATATAGGGAGTAGATAATCATGGAATATATAAATGAAATTAATATAAATGAAGCAGTAATACATATATTGGATAGAAATGCATCGGAACCTGTCCTAAATGAATTTACATTGGAATTAAATGATGAGATATATAAATATTTATATAAGCATTT
Source organism: Clostridium sp. ZBS2 (assembly GCF_023845855.1). NCBI lineage: Bacteria > Bacillati > Bacillota > Clostridia > Eubacteriales > Clostridiaceae > Clostridium > Clostridium sp. ZBS2. The sequence goes on along the minus strand of NZ_JAMQIF010000021.1, from coordinate 48,452 downwards.
AGAAAAATGTTTTAAGGATGAAGAATTAAAATCAGGTGTATTTATTCAAGGAACTAATAGTGTTAGAGAATCTGTACAAGATTATTTAAATGGAATAGATGATGATTTTATTACTTTATCAAAAAAATTGGCAAGACAGCTATTTGTAATTATGCAGATGGATGAAAATATAGAATCATGTGATTTGATAATAGTATCAATAACTACAGATAAAGGTCCTATGATAGGTGTTCTTAAATTGGATTACATAAAGAATTTCACCCATGAAATTCAGTTTATAGATGAAAAAATAGGAATAGGAATAGTGCCTCAAAGTGCTGGACTTCCAGGTGGCGGTCAAAAAATACAAAAAGCGGCATTCATAAAGCCTTTTAGAGATGACGATAGATTTAACTTAATGATATTAGATAAACAAAGAAAAAGCAAAGAAGATAATGAACTTGGAATAAACTATTTTGTTAATGATTTTTTATACGCTAAAGTTATTACTAATGAAAGAGATATGACAAAGACATTTTTAAAAGCCACAGAGGATTGGACTAGAAAAAATATATCCAATGATGCATCAAAGGCAGAGGAAATTAGAACAACAGTTAAAAGTAAACTAAAAGAAGAAGATAGTATTAATATAGATGAATTATCACAAGAGCTTTTTAAGGAAAACTCAGAAGAAAAAGTGAATTTTTCTAGCTTTGTTAAAGGAAAGGGCTTAGATGGAGAAGTAGTAGTTGACAAGACTTGGGTAGAAAAAAAATTAAAAAGAGTTAGATTAAATATAGATAAACAAATTGATATATATTTAAATGAGGAAGTATATCATGATGAAAGTAAATTTGAAATTCAAAGAAATGGTGATGGAACAATAAATTTAGTTGTAAAAAATGTTATGAATTATATAGAAAAGTAATATTAAATTTACAAGAAATAAAATAAGTTATAAAATTTTTATAGTTTAGAAAACTAATCAAATTTAAGCTTAGAAGAAATTTAGTTGAGAATTGAAAGTGGAAAGTAGGGAGTTGAAGAAAAAACTCCGTAATTGGATTAAAAAAATACATATTCTTTAGAAAGTCTTGATGACTTTTAAGCAAAACTTTCAACCCTCAACTAACAAAGTGTGGTGTAGCCACTTTGTTTTCACACAATATATTAAAATAAATATTTATTATATAAAATTTTTTTTGTTTCTCTTTTATCTATATACATTAATTTATCAGCTCTTGTTAACAAATCAGTTATTTTATTATCTTCATTAATTTTAAAATTATCATATCCTAAAGCTACGCTTATTTTTAAATTGGAGTTTAAGTTGAATTTATTAATAGAATTATATAAATCAGTTATTTTATTTTCCAAGGAACTTTGAGAAATATCCTTTACAATAACAATAAATTCATCTCCACCTGTACGATAGGAACTACCAATACTATTAAATGTATCTTTTAAAATCTTAGCAAATGAAATTATAACGGTATCTCCACTATCATGGCCTAAGTTATCATTAACAAACTTTAAGTTATTTAAATCCATTGATATACACCAAATTGAAGAAAAGTCAGTGATGTTATTATCTATAAAAGTAATCTTTTTTTCAAAAGCAGCTCTATTTTCAAGTTCTGTAATTGTATCTGTAAAAGCCATTTTTTCATAAACATTAGATTTAATAGATAGTTTATAATAATGAAAGTATTTGTTAATAACATACCATAATTGTATTACTATAAATATCAACACACCTGCTTGGAATAATATACCGTAGTAATGTGGTATATGAACATAAAATAATACTATATCTATTGACGTACCAATTATCATAGGAACTATTGAAATAGTAAAACATTTACTACTAAAAGATCTATCATGCCAAGATAAAATCATAATATAAAGTGATAAAATACCATTTAACATTATTAATATATGAGAAATAACTAGCATACTTCTTAAATCTAATATACCCAATAGAGTAAGCAATGATTGCATAATAAAATTAATAATCATTGAATAAGTAGTTATTAATAAGGGTTTTGTATACTTTTTATTTGTAGTTTCTATCATTATCATGACTATTGGAATTCCAACTAACATTAAAGACATAAATGTTAGATTATTAAGCAAATAAGTATTTGGAATTAATATTTGCATAATATTTGTTTCTGAAATTGCATATATAGAAGATAGCAATGCAAATATACCTATATATAGTAAGTGAAATATATTCTTATGACTTTTATAAAATGCAATTCCGGATATAACAAATATTGATAAGGTAAAAGTTATAAGCAAAAAAATAATTACATAATTTAATACTTGAGAAGAAATTAAATTATGAATTATAGAAGTTTTAGTACCTATTATTGGAGTTTTAATATCATAAGGTAATGAAAAATTTGATTTCATTTCAACAACAAATTTAAGTTCCTTATCCTTTAGATTGCCACCTAAAGGTATCATATATATAGTGTTAGAGCCTTTATTGCTTAATTTTTCATAATCACCAAAATTAGAAGTATATATTAAATTATTATCTAAGAATACATTTACATTAGAGAAACCTATACGTAAACATAATGTATCAAAGTTTTCATCTAAATCTTCAGTTAATACTTTAGAAAAAGAATAAGTATTATTGTGATGATATTTAAGATTCATAGGAAAATTAACAATAGTTTTAGTATTGTTATGTAAAGTTTTTAAATTCCAATTATCTGATAAAGTTATTGCATTATCATCAATGTATTTAGTTTTATAATCTGGTTTAAAACGCAATGATGAAACAATTGATAAAAAAAATATAATCAAACAAAAAACAATTAAGTTTAAAGTTACTTTTTTATTTAGAATGTTCCTATTAATAAATTTTTTCATTTAATCACCACCTAACACCACATTAATTTAATTAATATAAACTTATGTAGTTTATTATAACGTATATAAATTTAGTATGAATTTTTTAATATATTATTAGTGTGTTATGTTTTTCTTAGATTATTATAAAAATTACTTATATAGTAAATTATATCATATTTGGTAATATACATGTATACACAAATGTACATAATTATGCAATGGAAATGTAAAATAATAGAAAATAGTATGTTTAAAAGAGATAGCTAAGCTTATTAAAACTTAACTATCTCTTTTAGTAAAAAATATTTTTAATAATTATTTCATCAATTTAACAAGTACAGCTTTTTGTGCATGTAGTCTATTTTCAGATTCATCAAATATTTCTGCTGAATGTTTTTCTAAAACTTCTGCTGTAATTTCCTCTTCTCTATGAGCAGGTAAACAATGTAGAACAATTGCATTATTTTTAGCAAAACTCATTAATCTATCATTAATTTGAAATCCATCAAATGCCTTTAGCCTTAAAGTTTGTTCATTTTCTTGTCCCATACTTGCCCAAACATCTGTAATTATTACATCAGCATCTTTTGCAGCTTCAAAAGGAGACGTAGTAACATTTAAATTAACATATTCTTTTTTTGCGATATCTTTAGCTCTAGATAAGTAAGTATCATTTACTGTATAATCTTTTGGTGAAGCAATTGAAAAATTCATTCCAACTTTTAGACAACCAATCATTAAAGAATTAGCCATGTTGTTTCCATCACCGATAAATGCAACATTTAAACCTTCAAGAATATTTTTATATTCTCTAATTGTCATTAAATCAGCTAATACTTGGCATGGATGTTCATTATCAGTTAAGCCATTTATTATAGGTATTGATGAATATTTAGCTAAAGTTTCAATACCATCTTGAGAAAAAGTTCTGATCATTATTCCGTTTAGAAATCTGGATAAAACTCGTGCAGTATCTTCAATAGGTTCCCCACGCCCTATTTGCAAATCTCTATTACTTAAAAACAATGCATTTCCTCCTAATTGATACATACCAACCTCAAAAGAAACTCTAGTTCTAGTTGAAGATTTTTCAAAGATCATTCCTAAACTTTTCCCTTTTAAATGCTTATGTTCTATTCCATGCTTTTGTTCATATTTTAATTGATCTGCTAAATTTAAAATTTCTAAAATTTCTTCTTTAGATAAATCATCCATTTTCAATAAATCTTTTTTCATATAAAATATACCTCCGTTTAATAATTATAAATTTTTGGCTATGTTTCAGGAGAGTGTTGATATATGCAATAGGCAAAGTTCAATTACTCAGTCCGTTTTGATTATGCATATATCAACACATATTTAAAATATAGAAGTAGTTATATATTTAATACATCAAGCAGAATATCTAATCCTTTTTTTAATTCACTTTTAGAGATTACTAAAGGTGGTAATAATCTGATTACATCTTTTCCAGCAGTTAATACAAGAAGCCCTTTTTTTAGAGCTTCCTTTTGAATTAAAGAAGGTAAAATATCGGTTTGAATTCCAATCATTAATCCCATACCTCTAATTGATAAAATATGAGAATTATTAGATTGTTTTAATATATCTTTAACATAATTTCCTTTTTCAGATATTTCATAAAATGAATTTTTATTACAAAGCTTATCTAATACAACTAATGCACCAGAACAGACAACTGGGTTTCCACCAAAGGTTGAACCATGATCACCTGGAGTAAAAACATTTTCAACTTTTTTAGAACAAAGAACAGCACCGATTGGTAGTCCTCCGCCTAAACCTTTAGCAACAGTAACTATATCTGCTTTAACATCAAAATTATTAAATCCAAACATTTTACCAGTTCTAGCAATTCCGCATTGAACTTCATCAAATATAATTAAAATATCATTTTCATTGCATATTTTTACAACTTTTTGTATAAAACCTTTATCGAGAGGAAGAACACCACCTTCACCTTGAATTGCTTCAAGCATTATGGCACAAACATCAGAAGTAAGGTGATTTTTAAAATCTTCTATATCATTAGCTTTTACATAATCAAATCCTTCTGTAAAAGGGTAGAAGTACTGATGAAATTTTTCTTGTCCAGTAGCTTTTAATGTAGTTATAGTTCTTCCATGAAATGATTGTACTAATGAAAGAATTTTATTCCTACCATTACCGTATTTATCGTAGCTATATTTTCTAGCAAGTTTAATTGCTCCTTCATTAGCTTCTGCACCAGAATTTGCAAAAAATACTTTACTCATATTAGATATTTCAGTTAATTTTTTTGCTAATTTAATAGTAGCATTGTTATAAAATATGTTTGAATTATGTTGAAGTGTTTTTAATTGAGAAGTTGTAGCTTCAACCCAATCTTTGTGATTGTAGCCTAAACTATTTACACCAATTCCACTTGTAAAATCTAAATATTTATTATTATTTGTATCATAAAGATAAACTCCATCACCATAAGACATTACAGGTTCTAAAAAGTTATAAGAGTTTACTAAATGAGTTTTTGCTTCATTAAAATTATAATTCATAGTAATAGCCCCCTAAAGTAATTTTAATAAATCATTGTTCCGATACCTTCATTTGAAAATAATTCTAAAATAAGTGAATGGGGAACACGTCCATCAATTATATGAGCTCTTTGAACTCCCATTCTTATTGCTTCAACACAGCAATCAATTTTAGGTATCATTCCGCCTTGTACAATACCCTCTAAACAAAGTTTTGGAATTTGATGTAACCTAAGTACAGTAAGTAGAGAAGTAGGATCTTTAGAATCTTTAAGTACCCCAGGAACATCTGTAAGTAATATTAATTTTTCAGCATTTAATGTAGAAGAAATTTTTGATGCACATATATCAGCATTTATGTTATATGCCTTATTGTCATCTTCGCCTAAAGCAACACTTCCTACAACAGGAATATAGCCTGCATTTAATACAGTCTTTAATATATTAGTATCTACATTTGTTATTTCTCCAACATAACCTAAGTCAACATCTTTTTTTATTTTTTTAGCTCTTATAAGAGAGCCATCCATACCACAAAGTCCAATGGCCTTGCCACCAAATTTTTCAATTAAAGAAACTAAGTTTTTATTTACTTTGCCGCCTAATACCATTTGTACTATTTCCATTGTATTTTCATCTGTATATCTTAATCCATTTATGAATTCACTTTTTTCACCTAATCTATTTAAGAAGTCTGAAATATCAGGTCCGCCTCCATGAACTACAACTGGATCTATACCAACACATTTCATTAAAATTATATCGCTTATAACAGTTTCTCTTAGTTCATCGCTTATCATTGCATTTCCACCATATTTAACAACTATGGTTTTTCCATAATATTTTTGGATATAAGGTAATGCATTTACTAATATTTCAGCTCTTTCATTATGATTCACTTAAAATCGCCCCCTATATTTTAATGTTCAAGAAATTATAGAAATTTTCAAGATTTAAAGGTGATACAATCTAAGTTTATTAAAATATGATGCAATCACGTTTTAACTTCTATATTCACCATTTATTTTTACATAATCATAACTTAAGTCGCATCCCCAAACACATGCATTAAAGTCACCTAAGAATAAATTTACTTTAATTATAATTTCATCTTGTAATAAAATTTCTCTTGCTTTTGCTTCATCAAAAGGCAAAGAAGACCCATTTTCACAAACTTTTATAGAGCCAGACGAACTTTCGAAATAGACATCTACCTTTTCAGGATTAAAATCAACTTTTGCATAACCAAGGGAACATAAAATTCGTCCCCAATTAGCATCACTACCGAAAATAGCTGTTTTAACTAAATTAGAATTTATTACGCTTTTACCAAGTTTTACAGCATCTTCTTCTGTAGAAGCACCAAATATTTTACATTCTATTAATTTAGTAGCTCCCTCGCCATCTTTAGCTATTTTTCTCGCAAGTTTTATATTTAAATCATTTAGTGCTTTTAAGAAAAGCTCATAATTACTATTTTTTTCTCTAATAATTTTATTTTCTGCTAGACCGTTAGCTAAAATAAGAACCATATCATTAGTGCTAGTATCACCATCTACACTAACTCTGTTATAACTTAAATTTACACTAGTTTTTAATGCTTCATCAAGTAGCTTAGGGGAAATATTTAAATCAGTAGTTATAAATGAAAGCATAGTTCCCATATTAGGTTCAATCATTCCAGATCCTTTTGCCATAGCAGCTAAAGTTACTTTTTTATTATCTATATAAAATTCTAAAGCTAATTGTTTTTGAAAAGTATCAGTTGTCATAATAGCAGATGCAGCATCGTGATAACCTTCTTTAGATAATGATTCTGTAAGAAGAGGAATACCAGATTTTATTGCATCTATATTAAGTGGAACTCCAATTACACCAGTAGAAGCAACTAAAACTTCATCTGTTTTTAGTTTTAATTCTTTGGCTTGAAGAGTGGCAGTTTTTTTTGCTTTTTTTAATCCATCTTCACCATTACATGTATTAGCATTACCACTATTAATTATTATTGCTCTTGCTTTTTTATTAGTTAAATGTTCTTTAGTTATATAAAGTGGTGCCCCTTTTACTTTATTTTTTGTATACACTCCAGCTCCGTTAGCATCAACCTCTGAATAAATTAAAGCTAAATCTTTCTTCATAGTACTTTTCTTTAATCCACAATGTATGCCAGAAGCTAAAAATCCTTTAGGAGAAGTAACTCCGCCATCAATATAATTAAATTCCAATTTTATAACCCCCTTGTATAATGTAGCCATAATATTTGATAGAAAACTTAATTCAATTCTAACGAAGATTACAGCCCATCATGATTTTATTATTAATTTATATTTTGTTATTGTGTAGATATATGCAATATGCAAAGTTCAATTACTCAGTCCACTTTGTTTATGCATATATCTATACTTTTCAAAAATATTGTTAATCTATTAAAATGCTGGTGAAATTAAGTTTAGTCCTTCATTTTCTTTAAAGCCTAAAACAATATTCATGTTTTGAATGGCTTGCCCAGCAGCCCCTTTAATCATATTATCTATTGCACTTATAATTATTATTTGATCTTTTCTGTGATTTAAGTGAAGTGAAATATGGCAGTTGTTTGATAATTTCACATTTTTTATTGAAGCAATATCTCCTAAAGGTAACACTTGAATAAACTCTTTATCTTTATAAAAATTTGTATACAAGTTATGAATAGAATTAATATCAACTTTTTCTTTAGGAGTACAATAAATTGTAGATATTATTCCGCGATTTATTGGAAGTAGGTGAGGAGTAAAAGTAATGCTTACATTAGTTTTAGCAATAGTTGAAAGTATCTCTTCTATTTCAGGAGTGTGTCTATGTTCACCAATTTTATATGGAGCAAAATTTTCATTTTCTTCAGGAAAATGTGTATTTAAACTTAATGATCTTCCAGAACCAGTAGTACCAGATTTGGAATCACATATTATTCCTTTTGGTTCGATTAAAGAATTTTTTAATAAAGGCATCAAGCCAAGTTCTATACTTGTTGGATAACATCCAGGATTAGCAATTAATGAAGAAGTTTTTATTTTTTCTTTATTTAATTCAGGAAGTCCATAAATGCTTTTATTATGAAGCTCAGGCTCAGAAAAATTTTTTCCATACCAATATTTATATTCATGTTCATTACTTAATCTAAAATCTGCTCCCATATCAATACAAATTTTATTATTCCCTATTATTTTTTTTGCTATACCTTCACTTAATCCATGAGGTAATGCAGTAAATATAACCTTATTTTTTTCAATAACTTCATCCATATTTGTACATATTAAATTAGTTTTACCTAAAAAATTTTTATATATAGTGTCAATTTCCTCTCCATTAAAAGAAACGGAGCTTATAGCTCCAATTTCTATTTTAGGATGATTTAATAATATTCTTAATAATTCAACACCAACATAACCAGTTGCCCCAATTATTCCAACTTTAATCATACATTTCATCCCCTTTGAATTGGTGTATAAATTTTTTTAGTTCCATTATTTGAAATTTTACTGATTCACTAGAAGGACCACCTATTACTTTTCGTTCCTCTACACAAGTATATAAATTTATAGCTTTATATACATCGTCTTCAAAAATAGGAGAGTAGTATTTTAATTCTTTAAGAGTTAAGTCTTCGATCATTTTAGTATCTTTTATACACTGAAGAACTATTCTTCCTACTATTTCATGTGCATCTCTAAAAGCACATCCTTTTTTTACAAGATAATCAGCTAAATCAGTTGCATTAGTAAAACCTAATGCTGCACTTTTTTTCATGTTATCTTTATTTACTTTCATGGTTTTAATCATTCCAGAAAAAGTTTTTAGTGATAAGGTAACAGTATCTAAAGCATCAAATAATGCTTCTTTGTCTTCTTGCATATCTTTGTTATAAGCTAAAGGAATACCTTTCATTACAGTTAAAAGTGTTATGAGATCACCATAAACTCTACCTGTTTTACCCCTTATTAATTCAGCAACATCTGGATTTTTTTTCTGCGGCATAATACTACTTCCAGTACTGTAACCATCATCAAGTTCAATGAAATTAAATTCTCCTGTACACCAAAGAATAATTTCTTCAGAAAATCTAGATAAATGCATCATTATTAGAGAAAGTACAGATAAAGTTTCAATTACATAATCTCTATCTGAAACAGAATCTAAGCTATTTAATGTAATTTTAGAAAAGCCAAGATTTTTAGCAACCATGTTTCTATCAATTGGATAAGTAGAAGTAGCTAAAGCTCCACTACCCAAAGGCATTTCATCAACCCTTTTGTAAGCATCATTTATTCTACCAATATCTCTTTTAAACATTTCAGAATAAGCCAAAAGATGATGAGCAAATGTTATTGGTTGTGCTTTTTGCATGTGAGTATATCCTGGCATTATAGTTTCTATATGTTCTTTAGACTTTTCTAATAAAACTTCTTCTAAATATAAAATATCTTTTTTTAAGTTTACAAGTGCCTTTTTTAGATATAATCTTAAATCTAATGTTACTTGATCATTTCTACTTCTTGCAGTGTGAAGCATTTTTCCATATTCACCAATGTAATATGTTAGAGTACTTTCTACAAAACTATGAATATCTTCAGAGGTTAAATCTACATTAATAACATCATTGTCCATTCTTTTTAAAATTTCTAAAAGACCTGATGTGATTTTTAAACTAGCTTCTTTTGATATTATATTTTGTTCTCCAAGCATTGCAGCGTGAGCTAAACTGCCTTCAATATCTTCTCTATACATTCTTGAATCTACATTTATAGACGAATTAAAATCATTAACTAATTTATCAGTACCCTTTTTAAATCGTCCACCCCAAAGCTTCATAATTATTTAACCTCTTTCTTTAACATTTTAGACATTTTAGCTCTAACAACAGTAGGGAGACCATATAGTGTTATAAATCCAGCGGAATCATTTTGATTATAAACTGCATCTTCACCAAAAGTAGCATATTCTTCGCTGTATAATGAATAAGGAGAAGTCATACCTGCATTAACAATATTTCCTTTATATAATTTTAATTTAATTTCTCCAGTTACTGTTTCTTGTGTCTTTTTAACGAATTCAGATAAAGCTTCTCTAAGAGGAGTAAACCAAAGACCGTTATAAACTAAATCAGCAAATTTTAATGATATTTGTTCTTTATAATGAGAAGTTTCTTTATCTAAACAAAGTTCCTCTAAATCTTTATGTGCTTTATAAAGAATAGTACCTCCTGGAGTTTCATATACACCTCTTGATTTCATACCAACAAGTCTATTTTCAACCATATCTGTTATACCAATAGCATTTTTGCCACCAATTTTATTTAATTCATCTAATAAAGCAACAGCATCCATTTTTTCTCCATTTAATGCAATGGCGTTACCTTTTTTAAAGGTTAAAGTAATATATGTTGGTTCATTAGGTGCTTTTTCTAAAGAGTTAGAAAGCTCTAAAATTTCATCATATTTAGGTTCATTTTTAGGGTCTTCTAAATCTAATCCTTCATGACTTAGGTGCCATATGTTTTTATCTTTACTATAATTAGTTTCATGATTTATTTTTATAGGAACATTTTTTGCTTCTGCATAAGCAATTTCCTCTTCTCTTGATTTAATATCCCAAGTTCTCCATGGTGCAATTATTTTCATATCTGGATCAAAGGCTTTAACAGCTAATTCAAATCTTACTTGATCATTACCTTTTCCAGTACATCCGTGACATATTGCATCAGCACCTTCAGCTTTTGCTATTTCTACTAATCTTTTTCCTATTAGTGGTCTAGCGAAAGAAGTACCAAGAAGATATTTGCCTTCATAGATAGCTCCAGCTTGAATAGTAGGGAAGATGTAATCTTCAACGAATTCTTTAGTTAAATCTTCTATATATAATTTTGATGCCCCAGTTTTTATTGCTTTTTCTTCTAATCCATCTAATTCATCTTTTTGGCCAACATTTCCGCAGACTGCGATAACTTCACAGTTATAATTTTCCTTAAGCCAAGGAATAATTATTGAAGTATCTAATCCTCCAGAATATGCTAAAACAACTTTATTTAATTTACTCATTTAAAAGCCCCCTTAATTAATATTGAAATGTATATTAAATATTGTGTTCAAAAAAACATTTTTTATAATTATACAATCATATGCATAAATAATCAATAGCTTTATGAATAAAAATAACATAAAAATAATGACAAAATTATTTAGAAAGATTCATTTAAAAAGTTTTATTTTAATTATTTTATAAAAATATTAAAAAATAGGGGTGTTTTTTAATGAAATAATATAAAATGGTAATATAAATTCAATTAGTAATTATAAAAATGATAAAATGAAAAAAATACTAAATTAATAATTATAAAGATATATGTAAAAATATACAAAGGGAATATATAAATATTCATAATAAATGCATAAATATAAAATAGGAGGATGATAATAATGTTATTATTACATAGGTGGGATAATTTAACTTAACTTTTAATGAAGAATTTAAAGAATCAAGATTTAACTTAAGTAGATTTAAAAATATTACTGCTGTGAATATTAATATTAATATTAATATTCACTTTAAAATATAGTATAAAATAAAAGGCTCTGTTTTAAATGTGTGTTAATATATGCAATAGGAAAAGTTCAATTGCTCCGCCCACTTTGCTTATGCATATATCAACACTCTACTAAAACAGAGCCAAATAAAAAAAAGATGAGGTATAAACCCTCATCTTTTAAAAAAAGTATTATTTCATAGAATCAGCTGATCCTAAGATGTTATCAATCTTTGATTCAACAACTTCTTGGATTGCAGTTCTTGCAGCACCAAGATAAGCTCTTGGATCGAAAACTTCTGGTTTTTCTCCGAAAGTTTTTCTTATTGCAGCAGTCATAGCTAATCTTAAGTCTGTATCCATATTTATTTTACATACAGCCATTGAAGAAGCTTTTCTTAACATATCAACTGGAATACCTTTAGCGTTTGCTATTTTTCCACCGAATTCATTACAAGTTGCAACTGTGTTAGCGTCAACAGCTGATGCACCATGAAGAACGATTGGGTAACCAGGTAATTTAGCTTGAATTTCTTCTAATATGTTGAACTTTAGTTCTGGTTTAGCATCTGGTGGGAATTTAACAGCTCCGTGTGAAGTTCCGATAGCTATAGCTAATGAATCAACTCCAGTTCTGTTAACAAAATCAACAGCTTGATCTGGATCAGTATAAACGTGAGAATCAGCAACAACGTCATCTTCAACTCCTGCTAATACTCCAAGTTCAGCTTCAACAACAACTCCTCTAGCGTGAGCGTAGTCTACAACTTCCTTTGTTTTCTTAACATTTTCTTCATAATCAAAATGAGATCCGTCAAACATTACTGATGTGAAACCAGCATCTATAACTTCTTTAACAGCTTCAAAACTTGGACCGTGATCTAAGTGAAGAGCAACGTCTACTCCAGTTTCAGCTATAGCAGCATCTACCATTGCTTTTAAGTAGTTAGCTCCAGCATATTTAATTGCTCCAGTTGAACATTGAAGAATTACTGCTGAATTTCTAGCTTTTGCTCCATTAATAACACCTTGGATTATTTCCATATCGTTGATGTTGAAAGCACCGATAGAATATCCACCTTCGTAAGCTTTTTTAAACATTTCTTTTGTAGTAACTAATGCCATGTTAATTGTACCACCTTTCAAATTTTCAAATTATGGTTCACGATTAAAGTTAACCGTATAAAATCAATTATAAACTATACTGCTTGTATTTTCTACATTTAACGAGTTAAAATTAAAAAAAATCATTATATATGCAGTGTTTTTTGGAATATATTTTAATTATTATAATTAATTTACATAATAATTATATTTTATAATATATTTTCTAGATTAGGAATTTGTAATTTTCTCATATTTCTAGAACTGTATTTCAATGCATGTAATGTAGCGTTTGCCTCAGATGTATCATTATGAGATAAATACACTGAAAGTTTGGCTGAATCAGTAACAAGTATATCTACTTCTTGATGACTAAGATATACTGAAGTTATAAAGTTTTTATTTTGAATCATATCCATTAATTCTATTGACTTTATATAAGCATCTTCATTTTTACCTTCAATAATATTAAGTTCTATTTCTTCTGTAACATTTTCAATATTATCGCATAATTTTAATATTGAGACATTAGCAAAATAAACAAATATCATTATAAAAAGAAAAAGTAGTATTGAAGCTTTAACATTCTTCATTAATTACCCTCCTTATCATAATCATTATAAAGTTGATATTTAAAATTGCCTTCAGTATCATACATAGCTATTAAAACATCCTTAATTGAATTTATATTATGATTTTTAAGGACATTAAGTATCCAGTCTTTATCTTTTTTTATACTTGTTAAAGCATTGTTATTTATTTTTCCATCAGATACTAATACCTTAGGTAATTTTACCTCCTTTGTTTTAGCAGTATTGTCACTAGATTTTGATTGAGATTGTGAATTATAATCTTTAGGCAAAATTGATAGTTGCCCTCCATTTTCTAAAATGGCACATTGAATTTCATCAAGATTAAAATAATTTGCAATTCTTAATTCTTCTAATAATTCATCTATATTTAATTGTTGTTTTTTTAGTGCAATATAATTTATTTTGCCATTATATATTAATATAGTTGGCTCACCATCAATAATTTTTCTAGCACGTTGGGACTTTAAGTCTATTACACTAAGCATAGTTTTTAAAAATAGTAATGTAATAATTGGAATTATACCAAGTAATAATGGAAGTCTAGAATCTTGCATTGGTAAAGCGGCCAAATCTGAAATCATAATAGTTATTACAAATTCATAAGGTTCAAGTTCACCTATCTGACGTTTTCCCATTAAACGCATTACTACAACTACTAAAGAATATAAGATTGTAGTTCTAATAAAAATGATAAACATATAAAACACCTCGCATAGATAATATTTGTAATATTTCGTTGGAATATACAAAATAGAAAATAAATTTATCTTTTTATGGGAAATTAGATATAATATAATATAGGACAACTAGAATTTTATGGAGGAGATAATTAATGAATTCAATAGCCTATAATATCAATAATAAAGAACTGAATTCTACTAATACTTTTTATGATATATTATCTAAAGATATATTAGAAGTTAATAATATAGCATTATGTAAACTAAATGGAAAATATCATGAATTAAGAGAAATTATTGACGAATGTGGAAAAATAGAAGTAATACCATTTAACACAGAAATTGGATTAAATATATATACGAGAACTTTACAATTCATATTTATTAAAGCTACGTTAGATTTATTTCCAAATTCAAAAATTAAGATAGAACATTCAATCAGTAAGGGATTATTTGGAGAAATAATCAAAGAAAATCCTTTAAGCGACAAAGATATAAACTTAATTAAAGGGAAAATGAAGGAAATTATTTCAACAGATGTACCTATAAATAGCATAAAAGTTTCTAAAAATGAAGCTATTAATATATTTAAGAAATATGGAATGGAAGATAAAATTTCACTTTTACAATATTCTAATCTTAATGAGGTAAGATTATATGAATTAGAAGATAGATATGATTACTTTTATGGTCATATGGCATATTCAACAGGAGTTATAAAAGCTTTTGATTTAATTTATTATGAATCAGGATTTATATTAAGAAGCCCTGAAAAAGAAAATTTAAATGAACTTCCACAATATAAAGAAGAAAGAAAGTTAAGAAATATATTTTTTGAAACAGAAAAATGGCTTAGTATATTAGATATTGGAGAAGTAGGAACTTTAAATGAAAAACTTTCTAGTAATGAAGTACAAAGTTTAATATTAACTTCAGAAGCATTACATGAAAAGAAGATTGCTAATATAGCAGATCAAATAGCGAACAAAAAAGATTCTAAAATAGTTCTTATTGCAGGCCCATCATCTTCAGGAAAAACTACATTTGCCAATAGACTTGCAATACAACTTAAAGTTAATGGATTAGTGCCTCAATCATTGTCATTAGATGATTATTTTGTAGAGCGAGTAAATACACCTAAAGATAAAAATGGAGATTATGATTATGAATCTATTTATGCGTTAGATTTAGAATTAATTAATAAATCACTTACAGCTTTAATGAATGGCGAAGTTGTTGATATTCCTACTTATAATTTTTTAACAGGAAAAAGAGAATGGAATGGGAATAAGATAAAATTACATGAAAATGGTGTATTAATATTAGAAGGAATTCACGGATTAAATCCTATATTAACATCAGACGTTGATCAAAATAAAATTTTCAAAGTATATATTTCAGCATTGACTCAATTAAATTTAGATAATCATAATAGAATATCAACAACAGATGTTCGAAAAGTTAGAAGAATAGTTAGAGACTCATTAAGTAGAGGGCATGATGCAGAAGCAACCCTTAAAATGTGGCCTTCAATAAAAAAAGGAGAAAAAAATAATATATTTGTTTATCAAGATAAAGCTGATGTCATGTTTAATTCAACATTAGTGTATGAATTAGGATTATTAAAACCTTATGCATTAAAAGAATTAAATAAGGTTAAGGAAGATAGTCCAGTATATACAGAAGCAGCAAGATTAAAATCTATATTAAATTTCTTTAAAGAAGTAGATTCTAGTTATGTACCTATGAATTCAATACTTAGGGAATTTATAGGCGGAAGTTGTTTCTATGAGTATTAAATATATTAGGCATATGAAAATAAATAACAATCATACTAACTAGTTATTTATTTAAATGTGCCTTACCTTAAAAAGATATGTTTTAAATTTAAAAACATATCTTTTTTCTTACCCCTTGACTATATTAATTAAATTATGCATTCTATATATGGATAATAAATTGAATTTTAATTTTTATAAATAAATTTTTAAATAAAATGTTAATGAGAGGGGGTATTTAGTAAAATGTTATTATATTTTACTAAGTAATGTTTATGAAAAGTTTAGGTGTTTTTGATATTTTAGGACCAATAATGATAGGTCCATCTAGTTCTCATACGGCAGGAGCTGCAAGACTTGGAAAAATTGCAAGAATAATAGCTGGTAATGAAATAAAGGAAGTAACATTCTTATTACATGGTTCTTTTGGTAAAACATATAAAGGGCATGGAACAGATAGGGCTTTAGTTGCAGGTATTTTAGGCATGGAACCAAGTGATGAAAGACTTAGAGATTCTATGGAAATAGCAAGAGAAAGAGGAATGAATTTTTCATTTAAAGAAGCTGATTTAGGTGATGTACATCCTAATACAGTTAAATTTTTAATGAATACAGTAAAGGATACATATTGTGAAGTTGTTGGATCATCTATTGGTGGTGGAAATATTCAAATTTCTGAAGTTAATGGTAATCCAGTTGAGTTTACTGGAAATTATGAAACATTAATAGTTTCTCAAAGAGATTTACCAGGAGTTATACATAGTGTAACTAGTATCTTATCAAAGGAAAATATAAATGTAGCTTTTATGAAAGTTTTTAGAAACCATAAAGGTAAAGATGCTACAATGATTTTTGAAATGGATAACAAAGTTAGTGAAAAAGCTATAAAAGAAATAGAAAAGTTAGAGTTAGTAAATAGGATTATTTCAATAAGTCCAGCAAAGGAAGGTGAGTAAAAATGCTTGCAAGAACAGGGGAAGAGCTATTAAAAATTTGTAAGGAAAATAATATATCTTTAAGTGAATATGCTATAAGATGTGAAGTTGAAGAAAAAGGGTTGACAAGAGAAGAAGTAATAGAAAAAATGAGAAAAAATTTAAATGTTATGATAGCTGCAGCAAAGGAAGGAACAGAAAAAGAAGTATATTCTGTTAGTGGTCTTATTGGTGGAGATGGACATAAGTTATATGAGTATTCAAAATCTAAGAAAACATTGACTGGTAGAGCAACTACAATAGCTATGGCAATGGCACTTGCTTCATCAGAAGTAAATGCATCTATGGGTAAAATAGTAGCATGTCCTACAGCTGGATCATGTGGGATACTTCCAGCTGTTATTTTAGCAGCAGGGGAAATTCTTGAATTAAATGAAGATGAACTTATAAAAGGATTATTAGCGGCAGCAGCAGTTGGGCTTATTATAGGTCTTAATGCAACATTATCTGGAGCAGAAGGAGGTTGCCAAGCTGAGTGTGGTTCAGCATCAGCCATGGGAGCAGCAGCAGTTGTAGAAATGATGGGTGGAACTCCAAAGATGAGCTTGGATGCTGGTTCTATAATACTTCAAAATATATTAGGATTAGTATGTGATCCCGTTGCAGGTTTAGTTGAAATACCATGTGCAAAAAGAAATGCACAAGGAGCAATAACAGCACTTTGCACTGCAGATATGGTTATGGCAGGTATTGAAGCTAAAATACCATTTGATGAAGCTGTAACTGCTATGTACAAGGTAGGAAAAAGCTTACCACCAGCATTAAGAGAAACTGCAATGGGCGGAATAGCAACAACACCTACTGCATTAAGACTTAAAAAACAAGTTTTTGGTGAGGAATAGATTAATTTATTATAATAGATTTTCTTGATTTTTTCACATTAATGGTATAATCTAAATATTATAGAAAACAAAATATTGAATTAATAACTAGGGGTGCTGATATATCAGCTGAGATTGGAAAAAGTGATTTCCTAGACCCTTATAACCTGATTTGGCTAGTACCAACGGAGGGAAGGATAAATATAAGACAAAATAGTTTATATTATGTAGCCCTTGGGCTACATTTTTTTTGGGTTAAATATAGGTAATGAAGAGAGGATGAATAAAAATGTTTAAGGCATTAACTATAGCAGGATCAGATAGCTGTGGAGGCGCAGGTATTCAAGCTGATTTAAAATCTTTTTCAGCCAATGGAGTATATGGAATGAGCGTTATTACAGCAATAACAGCACAAAATACAATGGGGGTTTTTGGAATACAAGATATAAATCCAGAAATTATTGAATCACAAATAGATGTTATTTTTGATGACATTATTGTGGATGCAATAAAGATAGGTATGGTTTCAAAAATTGAATCTATAAAAGCTATATCAAGAGGTTTGAGAAAAATTGAAAATTTACCTAAGGTAGTCTTAGATCCAGTTATGATTTCGAAAAGTGGATTTAACTTATTATCTCCCAATGCTAAAGAGGCATTAATTGAGGAATTATTTCCATTAGCAACTTTAGTAACTCCAAATCTTCCAGAAGCAGAAGAGATATTAGGAATGAAAATAAGTAATTTAGATGAAATGAAGGAAGCTGCAAAGAGATTACAGGAATTAGGGCCAAAGTATGTGTTGGTTAAAGGTGGACATTTAGAAGATGATGCAACTGATTTATTGCTTTATGGAGATGAGTTTGTTTTCCTTCCACAAAAAAGAATAAATACAGTTCACACTCATGGGACAGGATGTACTTTATCATCAGCAATTGCAGCAAACTTAGCAAAGGGATTAGATATTAAAGAATCAGTTATAAATGCAAAAGAATATATAACAGGTGCAATAGAAAATGGTTTTTCAATAGGAAATGGTGTAGGTCCAACACATCATTTTTATAAATTCTATTAAAATATAATGTCTGTATATTAAAAAGAGAAGTTGCTTGTGTAATTGAGTTTAGAAATATACTATGATTAAGAAATGGGGATGTGAAATTAATGATTAATGAAATATTAGATAAGGTTGGAAGTTTATTAGAAGAGGTTAGGGTAAAGAAACCATTAGTGCATAGCATAACTAATTATATAACAGCTACAGATTGTGCAAATGTGATTTTAGCAGTTGGTGGTTCTCCAACTATGGCTGATTATGTTAAAGAAGTTGAAGAAATTGCAAGTATTTCATCAGCAGTAGTTTTGAATATGGGAGTTATAAGTGATGATATGGTTGAAGCTATGATTCTTGCAGGAAAGAGTGCTAATAAAAATAATGTGCCAGTTATTTTTGATCCAGTTGGAGCTGGAGTAGCTAATTTTAGAAATGAAAGTGCAGAAAAGATATTGAGTGAAGTGAAGATAGATATAATTAGGGGAAACATTTCTGAAATAAAATTTATATGTGGATTAAGTTCTGAAACAAAAGGTGTTGATGCTTCGGAAAGTGATATGAACATGAGTAATGATAAAAAAGTAATAGTAGCACAAGAGTTAGCAAAAAAATTAAATTGTACAGTAGCAATTACAGGAGTAGATGATATTATTTCAGATGGAAAAAGAAATGTAGTTTTATCTAATGGCCATAAAATGCTTGCAAATGTTACTGGGACAGGATGCATGAGTAGTGCATTATGTGGGGTCTTTGCTGGAGCTAGTGATGATTATTTTATAGCAGCCATATGTGCAATTTTAACAATGGGTATAAGTGGTGAAATTGCGTATGAAAAATCTAAGGGAATTGGAATGGGAACTTTCCACATTTCACTTATTGATGCTATTAGTATGATGAATGAAAATATTATAAAGGAAAAGGCGAGGGTAAAGATTAATTGAGAAGTGAGAATTGAAAATTGATAGTATAGGAATAAATTCAATTGTGGAATTTAAAAATATGTTATTGAAATGAGGAGAGTTTATGAATAATAAAATAGATTACAGTATTTATCTTGTTACAGATAGGGATTTAATGAGCACTGAAACTTTAGAGGAGGCTGTAGAACAATCAATACTTGGAGGAGCTACATTAGTTCAACTAAGAGAAAAAGAATGTTCATCGCATGATTTTTATGAAACAGCATTAAAAATAAAAAAAATAACACAAAAATACAATATACCATTAATAATAAATGATAGAGTTGATATAGCTTTAGCTGTTGATGCAGATGGAATTCATATAGGACAAAGCGATTTACCAGCAACTATTGTGAGAAATATAATTGGAGAAGATAAAATTCTTGGAGTTTCAGCTGGTAATTTAGATGAAGCCTTAAAGGCACAAAAAGATAGCGCAGATTATATAGGGGTTGGAGCAATGTATTCAACTGGAACTAAGAAAGATGCAACGTCAACAACTATGAATGAATTAAAGAAAATAATGAAAAAAGTATCAATACCTGTAGTTGGAATAGGTGGGATAAATAAAGAACGAGTTAAAGATTTTAAGGAAACAAATATAGACGGATTAGCTATAGTATCGGCTATTATAGCACAAAAAGATATTGAAAAAGCCACAAGAGAATTAAAAGAAGAATTTTTAAAAATTAGATAGTTTAGAATTATTTATATAAAATCATACCATAAGTAAATACAAAAAGTAGTCTTAAACATTGAAAATACTTGTTTAAGGCTATTTTTATATTGATAGGAATTTATAGGACTTTTGAACCATGAAATGTTGATAAAGTCTGATATTAGATGTTTTTAAAGTTGACAATATACAATGAATAATTGAAAATTAAGGATAAAGGCTTCAAGGAGAAGGATAGAAGAACGAAATATAAAATGTACTGTATGAAAGTTTAGAATAATGTTAGAAAGAATATTATTAGTAATTTATACATTTTTTATGTAGTTAAAAATGTAAGAGTATGCTAGTATATTTAAATAATAATCGTTACTGATAATGTTTTTCTTTTGTATTTAGTGATTAAAGCATTACTATATTTTTAGTGTGAAAGATATGTATATTTTATAAGAAACTTTCACTATTCAGTAAAAAATTAATTATTTAAGTTGGAGGGATATATGAGAGTTGTTAATGTCTCGAGCCTCAAAGGAGATGAAATTCTAGGAAGGCAGATTTATGATGAATTAGGCAGGGTTTTACTTAATGTTGGAGTAAAATTAAAACCTTATTATATTGAAAAAATTAAAGAAATGGGAATTAATTCAGTGTACATTAATGATGATATATCAAAAGATGTTATTATTGAAGAAAGCATTTCTCAAAAAACAAGGCAAATGAGCAAACATGCTGTTAAGCAAATGATTCAAACATATTGTCGTGAAGGAAAGACTGATAATAGAAGTGTTATGAATTCAGTTAACTCAGTTATTGAAGATGTACTATTAAATAAAAGTGTTTTGATAAATGTTGGAGAAATAAGTACAAGTGATAACAATATATATTCGCATTCGGTAAATGTATGTGTATTGTCTACAATAATAGGAACTCATATGGGATACAGTATGTTAAAGCTTAAAGATATAGCAGCAGGTGCATTACTGCACGATATAGGTAAGATAAAAATTATGAATGATAAGAAACTTTTAGCAGAGTTTAAGACTAAGGAAGAATTAGATAAATATATTAGATTAATGCATCCAAAGGTTGGATATGATTTTTTAGGAGAGCAGTATATTTGGAATGCATCTGTCAAGGTAGTTGCCTTAATGCATCATGAAAGAAGTGATGGTAGTGGTTATCCTTTAAAATTAAAATGTGATGAAATAAATCAAATTGCAAAGATAGTATCTATATGTGATGTATTTGATAATTTGATATCAGGTAGAAATATGGAGGAAAGTAAAACTATATCTGAGGTTATTGAATATCTTGTAGGTATGAGTAACATTTATTTTGATGCAGAAATAGTGGAAAAATTTACTAGTAATATAGCTGCATTTCCAACTGGTTGTGGAGTTATTTTAAGTTCAAATGAAAAGGGTTTAGTTGTAAGGCAAAATAACTCAATGCCAATGCGACCTGTGGTAAAAGTTATATATGATAAAGTAGGAAATATGCTTTTAGAACCTTATGAAATTGATTTATTAGAAGAATTAACTATTTTTATTACAAAAACTTGTGAAATTTAGATTTTTGGAGGGATTTTATGAGTTATGAAGATAAGTACACAAATATTAGACATTCATATGATTGTCTAAAATTAATTAATTATACTTTTCAGAAATTTTTAGATGTAGATAGTATTAATTATCAGATTGAGTTAAAAAAATCATTAGAAGAAATTGGTTTGCTTTTTGAATTGGATAGAATTTATATCTATTATTTTTCTGAAGACCCTACTTTTATGCAAATAGAATGTCAATGGAATAAAAAAGATATAAAACCAAAAAGAGAAATACAACAAGATGAGGTAGTTTATGCTCTTCCATGGCTTATACGTGAGATTAAGAATAATGATTTTGTTGCAATAAATAATATGGATGAGCTTCCTGCTGAAGCGGTATTTGAAGAAGAAGCCTTTTTAAAGGAAGGAATAAAAGCTTCTCTTATAATTCCATTAAAAAATGAAAACAAATTAATTGGGTTTATAGGCTATGAAAGTTTGTCAAAACCTATTATATGGGAAGAGGATCAAGTAAAAATATTAAGAGATATTTCAAGAGCTTTTTCATATACAAGAGCAAGAATTATAAATGAAAAAGCGTATGAATCAACTCTTAATGGACAAGCAATTTTACTCAATAATTCTGAATCACAGATTTGGGCTTTGAGGAATGTTACTTCTTATGCAACTGTTAATGAAGCTCATGCAAAATTTTTTGGAAAGAAGAAAAAGAACTTAGAGTATCAAGATTTATACGATATATTTGATATAGATACTGCAAATAAGTTGTCTGAAAATAACTGGGATTTATTTCAAAAAAATGAGCCGGCAGAAAAAGAACTTGAGATTAAGAATTGGAAAGGTGAAAATAGGTTACTTAAAATTAAAAGTAAGCCCCAGAGAGATGAAGTAGGTAATATTAAGTTTATTATTTGTACTGCTGACGACATTACAGAGCAGAGGATAGCAGAAACTGAGCTATACAAGGCAAAAGAACAGGCAGAAGCAGCCAATATAGCAAAGGGTCAGTTCCTTGCCAATATGTCTCATGAAATAAGAACACCAATGAATGGAATATTAGGATTTCTTGAATTGTTGAAATCAACTAATATGTCTTTAGAACAAAAAGAATTTATACGTGAAGCAAAAGCCGCTTCAGAGATATTATTACATATTATTAATGATATATTGGATTTTTCAAAGATCGAAGCTAGAAAGTTAACTATGGAGAATATTGGTTTTAACTTAAGAAATATTATTGAAGATGCAGTTTCTCTCCTTGCTCATAAGGCAGCAGAAAAAGGAGTTCAACTTTATACTATGATTAACCTAGGTGTTCCTGAAGAGGTTGTTGGCGATCCAGCAAGGCTTAGCCAGATATTAAATAATCTTATAAGTAATGCAGTAAAATTTACTGAATGTGGTGAGATTTCTGTTACAGTTGATTGTTTAGAAGAAGAGAATGGAACAGCCATGCTTAATTTTCAAGTAAAGGACACTGGAATTGGAATTCATAAGGACCATATTAATACAATCTTTCAATCTTTTAGCCAAGGGGATTCTTCTACAACTAGAAAGTATGGAGGAACAGGACTCGGACTTGCGATATCTAATGAATTGGTCAAAATGATGGGTGGTAAAATTCATGTTGAAAGTGTACTAGGGGAAGGATCTACTTTCAAATTTAATGTGAGATTGAAGATTACTAAGAGAGCTTCAGAGCAGAAATTTGCGTTTGAAAAGCTTAATGGTGTGAATATTTTGATTGTTGATGATAATACGAATAATAGGAAAATTATGAGTTCATATATTCAAGGAAATGGTTTAAAGGTATTTGAAGCCCAAAATGCTACTAGTGCTATGACCACAATTTTTTCAAATGCAAATACAGAAAACAAAATAAGTGTTGCTATTATAAACTACCAAATGTCTGATATGAGTGCTTATGAACTTGCAACTACATTAAAAACAATACCTTTTGCAAAGGATATTAAACTAATACTTTTAACTTCAGTAGCTCAAAAAGTAGAGGCTAAAGTTGCAAAGGAATATGGCTTTTCATCGTATTTGGGTAAGCCTGTAAGAAGAGACGACTTACTTGCTTGTATTGCTATGGCATTGGGATTGAAAAAAGAAGATAAAGAAGAACATCAAGTTATAATGAAACATGTAGTTAAAGAAGTTAAGAATGCATTAAAACCGAGGATTTTATTGGTTGAAGACAATGAAATGAATCGTAAAATTGTTATAAGTATGCTTAAATCTCGTAATATGACTTGTGATGTGGCTGTAGATGGTAGTGAAGCATTAAAAGCAGTGTCAGAAAAAGATTATGATGTTGTTTTTATGGATTGCCAGATGCCAATAATGGATGGATATGAATGTACATCTAAAATAAGGTTGATTGAAGGAGATAAAAAGCATACTACAATTATTGCAATGACTGCTAATGCCATGGAAGGTGACTCAGAAAAGTGTATTGAATCTGGAATGGACGAGTATATTAGCAAGCCTATTAATTTTGATACTATGTTTAATATGATAGAAGTGAATATTAAAGAGAGGGAGCTTAGAGCTGATTATATTAGTATAATAGATAATAATATTGATCATTTTGTTGAAATCACAGGACTTGAAAAAGATGATGCGAGAGAAATATTTGAAGACTATATAAAATATTTGCCAAATTTATTGGCAGGTATTAATGATGCCATTGAAAGTAATGATTTTAAGAAATTAGCAAAGTTGACTCATGAGTTAAAAGGTTCCACTGGAACTTTAAGAATAACGTCTATTTATGAATTAGCAATAAAGCTTGAGGAAAAAACTACGAAAAGAGAAATAGATGAATGTGCTAGGCTTTTTATTAAAATAAAGGAGTTGTTTTATTAAGTAGATGCATTAGGTGATACTCAAAAATTTAGTAATTAAATTTAAAAAAATAAGAGATATAGGGGAGTTTTTAGTATGAAAAAGGTATTAATCATTGATGATTCATCATATATGCGAATGTTTTTAAAAAAAATTATTCAAAAAGGAGGTTCGTATACGATATTTGAGGCATCAACTAAAGATGATGCAATAGAGATGTTTAAAACTGAGAAACCAGATATTGTAACTTTAGATTTGAATATTTCTGCGGTTATGAGGGAAGGTATTGATACATTAATTGATATAATGAGTATTGATCCTGAAGCAGTTGTAATTATTGTATCAGCGTCGGGATACGAAAATTTTAAAGATGAATGTATTGAATTGGGAGCTAAGAGTTATATTAAGAAACCATTCGATACTGAGACTATATTAAAGACATTAGAAGAATATAAATAAAAAAAGCCTAGTGATGATAACACTAATCAATCCTTAAAACAAAAGCAGATAATCCAAATATTACATTTGGTGTTAGTCGCTTTCGCATAGTGCTTATTTTGTTTTAGGGATATTGGATTTAACGGAATATGTTAACAAAAAGGATGCTAATCTTGCGAGGATGGGGCATCTTTTTGTTTGCGTTTAATCTCAAGATTAATAACAACCTGTAATTTATCTATTAGCGAAAATAGTTTATAAGATATATAAAAGAAATGATAAGTTATTACATTTCATATTTTAAATTTTTATAAATTAAAGTTTACATTTTGAATTGAAGAGATCTTTTAGTATATAGAAGACAACACAATCGATTGAAAAAATCTTCAAAAATAAACTTAATTTATAAGAAGGGATGATAAATATGAATAATTATAACAAGAAATTTGATGCTGTATTTGAAGGCGGAGGAGTAAAAGGTGTAGCTTTCGTAGGAGCCATAGCTAAACTTGAGGAGAACGGATATTCAATAGAAAGATGTGCAGGAACATCAGCAGGAGCTATAATATCAGCACTTTTAGCAGTAGGATATACAGCAGCAGAAGTAAAAGAGATTATGCTTAATACAGATTATAATAATTTCTTAGATAAAAATATATCTATATTAAGTACTGGCAATATATTAGAAAAAGCATCTCATATGTACAATTTATTTACAGAAAAAGGTTTTTATAGTGGAGATTACTTTGAAAAATGGATAGACAAGCTTCTTAAAGCAAAATCAAAAACTAAATTTAAGGATGTATGTGTCAATGGTAAGTCAAGATTAAAAATAATCGCTGCTGATATAACTAATAGCACTATGTTAATATTGCCTGATGATCTTAAAAAATATGGAATAGATCCTATGGAATTTGAAATATCAAAAGCTGTAAGAATGAGCATGAGTATTCCATTCTTCTTTAAGCCAGTAGAATTAAATACTGATAAAGGTACTAATTTTATTGTGGATGGTGGAATTTTATCTAATTATCCTATATGGATATTTGATTCGGAAGGTAAACCAGAATATCCTACATTTGGATTTAACCTTGATGAGAATGAGTTAAGTTATACAGCACAAGGTAAGACTAATTTCTTATACTATTCATATGATGTATTAAGCACTTGCATTTTTAGTCATAATAGTGAAGATAATTATATTAGAGATAAGGATTTAGTTAGAACAATAGATATACCAACACTTGGAGTGAGCACAACAGATTTTGACTTATCAAAAGAAAAGAGTTTAGCATTATATAAATCTGGATATGATAGCACTGAAAAGTTCTTAAAAGAATGGGATTTTGGAAAGTATGTCAAGAATTATAGAGATGCAGCATAAAAATCTGTATTTGAAGTTAGAGCATAATTTTAGTTAAAGAAATAGCAATGAAAATAAAAGGAGCTATCTTAGAATGATTTTTCAAATCATTAGCTGAGATCGCTCCTTTTAATTTGGTTGATACATTTATTTTTATTATTACACAAGTAAAGAATAATTATTTTTAATCTTCAAATAATAAGAATATTAAAAATATTAAGAAGTATAATGTTCGTTAGAAAGATAAATAGTTTTCTATCAAATATTAAAACTAGATCATACAAGGAGGTATATATTTATGAATAATTTTAACGAAAGTCAAACTAAAGAAAATTTAATGAGAGCATTTGCGGGAGAAAGTCAGGCAAGAAATAGATATAACATTGCTGCATCAGTGGCTAAGAAAGAAGGATATTCTATTTTACAAGATTTATTTAACTATACAGCAAATCAAGAAAAAGCTCATGCAAAAGAATTTATGAAAAGATTAAAAGAATTTTCAGGAGAAGACATTACTATAACAGCAGCGTATCCAGCAGAAGTAGAAACAAGTACATTAGTTCTTTTAAGAGCAGCAGAAAAGCATGAAGCAGCTGAACATGATGATATTTATAGTGGTTTTGCAAAAATTGCAAGAGAAGAAGGATTTGATGAAATTGGAACATTATTTGATAAGATAGCTTCAATCGAAAAAATTCATTCTAATAGATTCAAAAAATATGCCGATGAATTAGAAAGTGGTAATCTATTTAAGAAAATTAATAATGAACAATGGATGTGTACTAATTGTGGATATATTTATGAAGGAACAGAAGCACCAGAAGTATGCCCTGTTTGTGTGCATCCTAAAGGATTTTTTATTCCATTTAAAAATTCACCTTTTGAATAAAGATTGTTAAATTAAAAAAGGCTATTACTATTTATTGTTAATTATAAAATGGTAATAGTCTTTTTTGATTAATTAGAAAATACTTTATTAAATGATAATCTTACAACTGGAGATACAATAAGCATATTAAGAGGTAACGCCATAATAAAGTTTCTAATAATACATAATGGATAAATTTTTAATGCTCCACTATTAAAGCCAACAGCTGTTATAGCACCATACATAGACATACAAATCACCATACCTATTACCATACATGATGAGATAGTTAATATAACCTTAATTGGTTTAGTTTCGTTATTAGGTTTCACAATTTTTAGTGCAATTGGTTTTGCAATTTTACCAACAATAAACACATCTAATAAAAGTGCAACAATAAATCCAAGCCAAAAATCTTTTAAAAGATTATTAAAGAATTGACTATGAAAGCCTTCATTTAATATCATATTATAAATGGTCATACCTAAAACCATACCGAAGCACATCATTAAAGTAAAAATAAATTTTTGTAATTTTGTTTGTCCCATAATAAAAATTTTCCCCCATATTAAATATTTTAAAGTCAACTAAGTTGACAAAATGAATTATAACAATTATTCTGCATTGTGTCAACTTAGTTGACTTGATGCGGTACTTATTAAATCTGAAATGCAGAAAAATATATGTTACAATATATGAAAATGAAGAATAAGGTGAGAATGATGAAGAGTAATTTAAATATAATAGATTTAATAAGCGAAAAACATATTGTACTCAGACGTGAAGTGGAAGATAGATGGGAAGCTGTAGAAGATGAGGAGATTTCTCATACTGAAGCACTTTTTTTAGCTAAAATTGAAATGGGTAAGATATCTATTGCTGAAGTTGCTAGGCAAGCTAATATATCTCGTCAAGCCATGTATAAATGTGCTAAAAAATTAGAGCTAAGAGGATACTTAAAATTTGTAATAGATGAAAGCAATAATAAATATACAGATCTAACAGAGAAAGGTAAAGATTATTGTAGAAGAAGCAAAGAATTAAAGGAGAGTATAGAAAAAGAAATTTCTGATGTTTTAGGTGAGGAAAATATAAGAATGCTTAAAGAATTGTTAAATAAGAGATGGATAAAATAATAATACTATAAGAGTAATATATATCTGTAATACAAAAAATAAGCTGTTATGGAATGAGTTATGTCATTAGTCCATAACGGCTTTTTATTTTAGATTAATAAAAATTATTCTTCAAATGTAAGAGAAAGTTGACCTTCACCTTTTAATATTACAGTATGTTTATCTATTGGAATATTTAAGAATACATTTGTCAAATTAATATTATTATTAAGATTAAAATAGTATTTTAATTTATCATTTGAATCTTCTATTATTATTACAGTTATTGGTTTCTCAGGTGTGATTAATCTTAATGTTACTTTTTGTCCAATACTTCTATCAAAATGATATATACCTTCAGTGTAAATTTTTGCAGTAGGAACTGGTTCACTTTTATATGCACTGGCTTTTAAAGGTGTATTTATGATTATACAAAAAATAATAAAAATAAAAATAAGTAATTTTTTCATTATATATATTTCACATCCTTTCCTTAGTAGTGTTCTTTATTTAGATAATATTATTACTATTATTTTAAAAATAACTATACAAATAACTATACAAATTAGATAAAAATTATATATAAATAAAGTATAGATATATTTAAAATAAAGCGATATTTCTATTGAAGTTTTTTAATATCATATATCTGTAATACAAATATACTTAACAGAATATATTTGTAAAAAGGTTATAACTTACAGAATATTGATTGGAGGGAGCTACAATGGACTTTAGTAAATATAATTCACAAGTAATTAAGGATATAGAGCACTATGTAAGTAGGGCTAAAATAGGGATAATACTAAAATCTGAACAAAAAGAAATTACAAAAGATAATAAGAAAGTAAATACATTTAATTTGATTATTCAACTTAGAAAAGGTGAAGCAATAAAAATAGATGGAAAGAATAATATATATAATTTTACTGTTTCTATTGATGGGAAAGATGTTTATAAAGCAGAAAAATGCAACTATAGAGATGAAGAATTTAGACAGTCTATAAAAGATGCAAAAGAGAGCATTAATTTTATAAATTGTTTTGAAGCATTAGGAAAAATATTTAAAAAGAAAAGAAAATAAATAACTCATATAAGAACTAGTAACTTAAATTATGCTTAATGTTACTAGTTCTTATTTAATATTGCTTAATAGATTAGAAAAGAGTTATCTTATTATTAATAATAAGGTATAATTAGGAAATGTTAGAGCATTTAACAGAATAATAATAGAAAAAATTTAAGATATAGGAGTAGACATAATGTATAAGATATTAATTGTAGAAGATGATTTAACTATAGCAAGTATTTTGAAAAATTATTTATGCAAATGGGGATATGGGGCAGAAATTATTTCTGATTTTAATAATGTTATGGAAGAATTTACTAAGTATGATCCACAATTAGTAATATTAGATATTACATTACCTTTTTATAATGGATTTCATTGGTGTACAGAAATTAGAAAAATATCAAAGGTACCAATAATTTTTGCTTCATCTGCTAGTGATAATATGAATCTAATAATGGCTATTAATATGGGTGCTGATGACTTTATTGCCAAGCCTTTTGATTTAAATGTAGTAGTTGCAAAAATACAAGCATTAATTAGAAGAACTTATTCATTTCAAGGAAAAGTAAATATATTAGAAAGTAATGGAGCAGTTCTTAATTTAGGGGATACAACTCTTACTTATAAGGATGATAAATTAGAATTAAGTAAAAATGAGTTTAAGATATTACAAATACTTTTAGAAAACAAAAATAAAGCTGTTTCTCGTGACGATATTATGAATCATCTTTGGAATAGTGACAGTTTTATTGATGATAATACATTAACTGTTAATGTAACTAGGCTTAGAAAAAAGTTAGAGGATATAGGGCTTAAAGATTTTATTAAAACTAAAAAAGGAATTGGTTATATGGTAGGTGATTAGTATGCAAAAAGAATCTATTTTTTTTATGATATTCTCTTATTTTAAAGAAAGAATAAAGATTATTTGTACATTTTTTATATTTATTAGTATATTTTTAGTTGTATATTTATTATATCATCTTCCGTTAGAACCTGTTTTATATGCTAGTTTATTAACAATTACATTAGGGTTTCTATTTAGCTTATATGATTTTTATAGATTTTATAATAAGCATATGTTTTTAAAATATATTTTTAATACAGTAGAAGATAAATTAGAAAAGATGCCAGAAAATAATAAATTGATAGAAGAAGATTACCAAGAGATTATTAAAAAAATATATAATAATAATGCAGAATTAGAGTATAAGATTAATAATAATCGTAGTGAAATGATAGATTATTATACAATGTGGGTACATCAAATAAAAACACCTATTTCTGCATTACATATGATTTTACAATCTATGGATTCATGTGAAAACAAGAAACTTATGAATCAAGAAGTATTTAAGATAGAGCAATATGTTGAGATGGTACTTCATTATCTTAGATTAGAAAGTATGTCTTCTGATTTAAGATTAGAAGAATATAATTTACAAAATATTCTTCATCAAGTAGTTAAGAAACATGCTTTAATGTTTATTAATAAGAAGATTAAATTGGATTTAGAGGAAATAGATTATAGAGTGATAACTGATGAAAAGTGGCTTACATTTGTATTAGAACAGATTTTATCTAATGCATTAAAATATACTAAAGAAGGTACAATTTTTATTTATATGGATAAACAAAATAAAGATACTTTAATAATTAAGGATACTGGAATTGGAATAGAAGAAGAGGACATACCTAGAGTATTTGAAAAAGGATTTACAGGATATAATGGTAGAATGAATAAGAAGTCTACAGGTATAGGGCTATATTTATGTAAGAATATTTTAAATAATCTTTCTCATAAAATATTTATTACCTCACAAGTAGGAAAAGGAACAATTGTAGCTATTGATTTTTCAAGAAACAAGATTGAAATAGAGTAAGGGACAATCACATGTGCCTAATCTTACACATATGTAAGGTTAAAAGAAGAAATGTAAGTCAATATTAAGGCAATACATTTCTTTTTTTATTATACTTAATTTGTAATAAGGTACATTAAAAAATATTTGGAGGTAATAATAAATGGCATTATTAGAAGTTAAAAATTTAAAGAAGATATATACTACAAGATTTGGTGGAAATAAGGTAGAGGCATTATCTGATATTTCATTTTCAGTGGAAGAGGGAGAATATGTTGCTATTATGGGAGAATCAGGTTCAGGTAAAACTACTTTACTTAATATATTAGCATCATTAGATAAACCAACAAGTGGTGAAGTTTTATTAGAAGGAAATAATATTGTTAATATAAATGAAAAAGAAATTTCTGCTTTTCGTAGAAATCATTTAGGATTTGTATTTCAGGATTTTAATTTACTTGATACATTTTCATTAAAGGACAATATATTTTTACCTTTGGTGTTATCAGGAAAAGAATATAAAGAGATGAATGAAAGATTAAAACCAATTGCGAGTAAATTGGGGATTAGAGATCTATTAGAAAAGTATCCATATGAAGTATCCGGAGGACAAAAGCAAAGAGCAGCAGTGGCAAGAGCACTTATAACAGATCCTAAATTAGTATTAGCAGATGAACCAACAGGAGCATTGGACTCAAAATCATCTACTGAATTATTAAATTTATTTTCAGATATAAATAAAGCAGGTCAAACAATAGTAATGGTTACTCATAGTACTAAAGCAGCTAGTCATGCTAATCGTGTGTTATTTATAAAGGATGGAAAGCTTTTTCATCAAATTTATCGTGGGTCTATGAAAAATGATGAAATGTATCAAAAGATTTCAGACAGTCTTACTGTTTTAACAACAGGAGGTGCTGAAATTGAATAATTCATTTTATTTTAAATTAGCTCTGACTAATTTGAAGAAGAATGGTAAGACTTATTTTCCTTATGTTATAGCGGCAATTTGTGCAGTAATTACATTTTATACTATGAAGTCTATGGTATTAAACAAAGGATTAGACACAATGAGAGGTGCTGATGCATTAAAAACATTATTAGGATTTACATCGTATGTAATAGCTATATTTTCTATAATATTTCTATTTTATACTAATAGTTTTCTAATAAAGCGTAGAAAAAAAGAAATTGGGCTTTATAATATTCTTGGAATGGAAAAAAAGCATATTGCAAAAGTACTCTTTTTTGAAACATTAATAGTAGCGATTATAAGTTTAGTTTTAGGATTAATAGGTGGAATTATAATAAGCAAGTTATTGTTTTTAATATTGCTTAATTTAATAAAATTTGAAGTTACATTATCTTTTTCAATATCAATTCCAGCAATAATTTCTACAGTCAAGATTTTTATTATAACTTTTATAGCTATATTAATTAAAAATTTTATAGAAGTTAAAATCTCTAATCCTATAGAATTATTAAAAGGTGGAGAAAAGGGAGAAAGAGTACCAAAAACATCAAAATTGTTGGCTATTTCAGGAATTATTGAATTGATGGTAGGCTATGGTATAGCCCTTACAGTGGAATCTCCAATAGCTGCCATTACAGTATTTTTTATTGCTGTACTTTTAGTAATGGCTGGAACATATAGTACTTTTAGAGCTGGTAGTATAGCTTTATTAAAATTATTAAAAAAGAATAAGAAGTTTTTTTATAAGACAAATAACTTTATTTCAGTATCAGGAATGATATATAGAATGAAGCAAAATGCTATAGGACTTGCTAATATATGTATTCTTAGCACAGCAGTGCTATTAACAGTATCTACTACAGTATGTTTATATGTAGGCCAAGAGGACAGCCTTAGAAATAAATATACTCAAGATGTGAATATATCATTAGATAAATCAACAAAAGAAAATATTGATAAAATTAATATGATGATAAATCAAGAATCACAAGCTAATAATGTAAATTTAAAAAATGAATTAACTTTTAATTCTATAGATATGATGGTAAGAGAAAATGGAGAAACATTTGAAGTTACAGAACCTAATATGTCTAGTATGGGAAATATGATGTCTTTAGCATTTTTAACATTAGATGATTATAATAAATTGGAAGGACAAAAGGTTTCTCTAGATAACAATGAAGTTCTTATATTTTCTGTAGAAGATAATTTTGAAAAAAATTCTATAACTCTTGGAAATAGAAATTTTAATATAAAAGAAGAATTAAATGAATTAAAAATATCAAAAAAGCAAGATAATCCTATGATTAAGGAATATTATATTATTGCAAAAGATGAAAGCATTCTAAAAGAAATATATAAAGACATGAATCATAAAGAATTAGAGGCTATGAGCTATAATGTTGCTTTTGATATTCAAGGAGAAAATAATAATTCTATTATGAATTTCTCTGATAATTTGAAGGCTAAGGTTAACAATGTGGCTAAATGGAATTGTCATAGTATATATACTGAAAGGGAAGATTTTTATACATTTAATGGCGGATTCTTATTTATAGGTGTTTTTTTAGGATTATTATTTACAATGGCTACAGTTTTAATAATCTATTATAAGCAAATTTCAGAAGGCTATGATGATAGTGAAAGATTTAAGATAATGCAAAAAGTTGGTATGAGTAAAAGAGAAGTTAAAAAGACTATTAGTAAACAAATATTAATGGTATTTTTCTTACCACTAGTTACAGCTGTAATTCATATTGTTTTTGCCTTCAAAGTAATGAAAAAAATGTTAGCTTTATTTGCAATAAGCAATACAAGTCTATTTTTACAATGTACTTTAGGAACAATGATTACTTTTGCTATAGTTTATATATTAGTCTATAAATTAACAGCAAAAACCTATTATAATATTGTTCAACAAGAAGATTAAATAATGAAAGTACTATTTAGATGTAATTGTATCTAAATAGTACTTTTTAGTTTTAAAAATACTTTAACTTAGGTTTGAGAATTATTATCTCTGGTATATACTATATAATGAGGAAAGATATATGCATTATTATTTGGATTTTTTAAGATATACTTTATTTAGAGACACTTTAAATTAATTATTAACGGGAGGAATTTATGGATAATAGAGAAAAGGTTTTTTATGTATTAAAGAAGTATTATGGATATAGCACTTTAAGAAGAGGACAATATGAAATAATAAATAGTATTCTTAATTGTAGAGATACCTTTTGCCTTATGCCTACAGGTGCAGGAAAATCAATTTGTTATCAAATACCAGCCTTAATTTTTAATGGTATAACTCTTGTAATTTCACCGTTAATATCTCTAATGAAAGATCAAGTTGATAATCTTGTTGAAAGTGGTATAAAAGCAGCATACATAAATAGCACTCAAAGTATTGAGGAGATTAAAAACATATTATTAGAAGCTTCCATAAATGAATATAAAATAATATATATTGCACCTGAAAGATTGGAATCAAATATATTTAGAAATATGATAAAAGATTTAGATATTTCTCAAATAGCCATTGATGAAGCTCATTGTGTATCTCAATGGGGTCATGACTTTAGAAAAAGCTATTTGCAAATTTTAGAGTTTTATAAACTTTTAAAGAACAAACCAATAATTTCTGCTTTTACAGCAACAGCAACAAAAGAGGTAAAAGATGATGTAATAAATCTTTTAGGGTTATTTAAACCATATATATACATAGGTGATATTAATAGAGAAAATTTAAAATTAACTGTTTTAAAAGAAATTGATAAATTAGAAGAATTAAAAGATATTATAAGGAGTCATGAAGAACAATCAGGAATAGTATATTGTGCTTCACAAAAAGAAGTAGATAATCTTTATTACTATTTAAATGATTTAGGCTATAGTGTCGGAAAATATCACGGTGGGCTTAAAGATGAAGAAAAAGAAAGTTTTCAAGAAGGTTTTTTATTTGAAAAATTTAATGTAATGATTGCAACTAATGCATTTGGAATGGGCATTGATAAGTCAAATATAAGATTTATAGTACATTTTACTATCCCTCAAAATATAGAATGTTATTATCAGGAAATAGGAAGAGGGGGAAGAGATGGAGAAAAATGCGATTGTTATCTTTTCTATTATGAAAGTGATATAAGAAGAGTCGAATATATAATAAATAAGAGTTCATCTTTTAAAACACGAGAAGTTCATCTTAGAAAATTACAATATATGATTGATTATTGTAATTTAAAAGAATGTTATAGAAAATATATATTAAATTATTTTGGAAATTATGGAAAACTAAATTACTGCAATAATTGCAGTAATTGCTTAAATGATGATGAGCTAAAAGATTTTACAAAGGAAAGTCAAATGGTTTTATCAACTGTTTTTAGAACAAGAGAAAAATATGGAATATCAGTACTTATAGATATATTAAAAGGGTTTAAAGGTCCTAAAATAATACAAAATAATTTGGATAAAGTAACAACTTATGGAATAATGAGAGAATATGGTAGTTCATTAATTAAAGATTTGATTAATAGCTTATTAAAGCAAGGATATGTAGATTTAAAAGAAGGAACATATTCAATGTTAAAACTTAATCAACGTTCATATAAAGTCTTAAAAAACAAAGAAAAAGTTATATTTAAAATTTTAGATAAAGAAGAAAGTATTTTAAATATAGAATTATTTGAGGCATTGAAAAAATGGAGAAAAGAAAAAGCGTTTAAAGAAAATAAAAAACCATACATAATTTTTTCAGATACAACTTTAATTGATATATGTAATAATAAACCTGATAATGTAGAAAAACTACTAGATATTAGAGGGATTGGTGAAAAGAAAATAAATGATTATGGGGAAGAAATATTAAAAATAATCGCTCTGTTTTAAGCAAGGTGTTGATATTGTAGAATAAAGCTCGTGGACAGAGGAATTTACTTTAAGAACTCTAAAAATGTATATTAGTCTAATTAATGCATGTTCCCAATGAAACATTGTGACAAGCAATTAATTGTAAATATTAAAAGGAAACTCGACTTCGCTGAGTAAGTTCGAAAAGCTAAATATAAAATTTAGATTCTCACTTAAGAGTTCTAAAAAGCAAATTCCAACGCCACTACACCCTTATACTACAATATCAACATGTACTTAAAATAGACCAAAATAATAAATAAATATTAGTATGTATTTAAAGGAAAGTGAAGTTTAACTAAACTAAATTAGTATAGACTTCACTTGTTTTTATTTAGAATATTATGTTGGTTACACTAATGATTTATGAGAGAGTTTAGCAGTTAGCAGAAAATAACATTACCGTTAATAAAATAATACTTGTGTATAAGAAAATCTTATTATAATTATTTCAAAGAATGCCTTAAAAAATCAATAAATACTTCATCAGCTATACATTTTTTATAATTTTTATTTTTTATAAGATAAAGTTTTCTACTAATTTTTATGTTTTCTTTAAATGGAATAGATTTAATTAGTCCATAATTAAGTTCATTTTTGACTGAGTAGTAAGATAAAGCTGATACTCCAATGTTTGAAATAACTCCTTGTTTAATAGCTTCAATATTACCTATTGTGTAAATCTTTTCAGAATTGAATTTAAAATTACCTATACTTTCAAGATATTTAGTTATTGAACTTTTAGGATTTGATATTAGGAAAGTACTGTTTTTTAAATCATTTATACTTATAGATTTTTTTTGGGTAAAAGGATGGTTATTACCTACTAATAACACCAATGGGTCTTCACCAATAACTTCACAAATTAAATCATCATCAAAAAATTCAGGTTGGCTTATTAAACCAATTGAGCATACATTATCTTTTATATTTTGTATTGCATCTTTAGCGTATTTGACATCGTTTAATATAGAGATGTATGGATGTTTTAAATTAAATTTATATATTATATCAGGAAGTATATAAGTTCCTGGTGTGCTAGAACATGAAATGTTTATTTTCTGTTCTTTTAAATCATTTAATAGTGAAATCTTGAGTTTAGCCTCATTTGTTGATTCTAATATTTTTCTAGCATATGGTAAAAATTCTTTTCCAGCTTCAGTTAATTTTACATCTTTATTATCTCGTGAAAATAGCTTTGTATTAAAATATGATTCTAAGCTTTTTATTCTAAGGGACACAGCAGCTTGAGTACAGAATAACTCTTCGGAAGTTTTGGTAAAGTTTTTATTTTCAGAGAGAATAAGAAATGTTTTTATATTTTGAATATTCATTTCAATACCCCTTAATATATGTTTATTTTAGTAAAATTATACTACACATTAATAATCTAATAAACAAGTAACTATAAAAAATGCTTATAGTAAAAGTAAAAAGAAAATTTTTAATAAGTATTTGTAATTGGATATGTAACTTGATTTACTGTTAGAATAATTCTCGAGGAAACTAATACAAAAATGAGAGGAGAATGTATTTTGAGCAATTCAGAAAAAGAAGTAAAGATAAAAAAACAAAAAAGTCCTTTTGAGATAAGAATGCAATTTTTTGGTTTACCAATAGCACTTATATTATTTGCAATAATTTTTACAATGCCAACACCAAACGGACTTTCTTATTCAGGAAAGATGGCAATGGGGGTATTCTTATTTGCATTAACATTATGGATAACAAATAGTATACCTAATTATGTAACAGCACTACTTACTATAGTTCTTTTACCATTAACTGGTGCTTGGAACGAGACTCAAGTTATGGGGGTTTTAGGGTATGAAGTTATTTGGTTAACTTTTGCAGCCTTCATAATAGCATCTGGTATGGAAAAGAGTGGACTTGCTAAAAGATTAGCATTATTTCTTATTACTAAATTTGGAAAGAGTACTAATAATATATTAGCATTACTTATGGCAACAAATTTTCTAATAGCTTTTGTTGTTCCATCAACAACTGCTCGTGCTGCGATGATGTTCCCTATAGTAATGCTAGTAATAGAAGCTTTTCATGTTAATTTAGATGATCCTAAAAATAACTTTGGTAGATTATTAGCATTACAAGGAATTCAATCAAATAACTTATCAACTGCCGCTATTTTAACAGCTACATCATCACAAATACTTGCAGTCAGCTTTATAAGAGATCTTTCAGGTCATGAAATTTCATGGGGTGAATGGTTTATGGCATCAGCTCCAATAACTATACTTACATTAATAGCTTCATTTTTTATAGGTAAGTCATTATTTAAAGTTCATAATAAAAAAGTAACTGTAGAAGACATGAAAAAACTGAACGATCAATATAAAAGCCTTGGAAAAATGTCAATAACAGAAAAGAAGGCACTTATTATTTTTGCTTTCACAGTTATTATGTGGGCACTAGATAAAGGACAACTTAAAATATTAGGATTTAGATTAAGTTTAGTTATGGTTGCAATATTATCAGCAGCATTATTCTTTATGCCTTATATAGGAATATTAAAATGGAAAGAGGCCAAGATATCATGGAACTTATTAATATTTGCATGTGGAGCATATGCAGGTGGAGTTGCATTAAATGATACTGGCGTTGCATCATGGGTGCTTAATAGTATATTTACTTCTTTGGGAATTGAAAATTTAAGTTTTTATGCTTTATTTGCAACAATAATGTTTATTTCAAGTTTTAGTCATTTAGTATTTACATCAAAAACAGTAAGAACAATAATACTTATACCAACAATAATAGCAATAGCAAAAACATCAGGTTATAATCCAATAGCATTGGCATTACCAGCAGCATTAACTATTGCGGATACGATTACATTACCGCCAAGTAGTAAGGTTAATCTTATATACTACAACACAGGATACTTTACTGTATTACAAGAATTAATCTATGGATTACTTGTATTATTAGTAAAATGGGCAATTTTAATGGGTGCTTCATTTACTTGGTTTAAAGTATTAGGAATAGTTTAGGAGGGAAATTTATATGAAAAAACTACTAACTATAGTATTAGTATTAACTTTAGTGACTTCATCATCAGTGCCAGTTTTTGCAGCAGATAAAGATGCAAAGCTTGTATCTATAGAAGATGTAATTACTAAAGACGGAGAAAATGCAAATATAAAAGAAAGTATAAAAGCTATAACTGATTCAAATGGAAATATATATTTTCCATCTTATAAAGATAGCAAAATAAATAAAATTACAATAGAAAATGGAACACAAAATGGAAATGTTGAGCTTATAAAAAATGGAGATATAGAATATAACTCATTAAACTTCAAAGAAAAAAATACAGAAGTTACATTTGATCTTGAAATTATACAAGAAAAAACTTATGTAGAAAAGGGAGCTAAAATAGGAAGTACATTTCCTAAAAATATAAATATGATTGAATTTAAAGATAAAAATAATTCTCCTTTAAATATTGAAAATTACACAATTAATTTAGCAGCTCCTATTGGATATGAACTTTTAAATATAGTTAACTTTGATCCAGAAAAAGAATATGAAGTTTTTGAAAAAGACGGAAAAATTTTTGGTAAATATGCATTTGGAAAAATTAAAAGTGGATCTGATATGAAACTTGCAATTAATATATATAACAAAAATAAAACTTTTAATTATATAGTTTGGGGAATGGCTATAATAATTTCAATATTGTTTATGGTTAAGAATAAGGATTTATTAACAAAGGCTAAAGAAGAAAAATTAAAGAACAAAAGTTTAAAAATGAAGAATATATAATATAATAAGTAGGTGAATAAAGTGAGGAAAAGACAAGGCATATTAATAATAGCAGATGGTTTGGGTGACAGACCTAATAAAGAATTAAATGGATTAACTCCACTTGAAAAAGCTAATACTCCTAACTTAGATAGATTAGTGAGTGAAGGAATGTGTGGAAATGTACATCCAATAGCACCAGGTATAAGAGTAGGTACTGATGTAGGTCATCTTGAGATATTTGGATATGATAGCAGTAAAGTCTATCCAGGTAGGGGACCACTTGAAGCTGTAAGTGCTGGTATAGAAATTAATGATGGAGATATTGCTTTTAGAGGTAACTTTGGAACTATAGATGAGAATGATATTGTTATTGATAGAAGAGCTGGACGTATTAGAAAAGATACAGATTTATTAGCAAAGTCATTAAATGGAATGTTATTAGAAGATGGGACAAAGGTTTTAGTTAAGGAACTAACTGATCATAGAGTAGCTGTTGTATTAAGAGGAGAGGGTTTGGGAAAAGAAATAATTTGTACAGATCCAGGAACAGCTTGTGAAGGTGAGAAGTTAGTAATTCCAACAGCAATAGATAAAAATGATATTAAAAGTGAAAAAACAGCAAAAAATCTTCTTGAGTTTACAATTAAAGCGAATAAAATATTAAAAAATCATACAGTTAATTTAAAAAGAATTGAACAGGGAGAAAAACCTGCAAATACAATTTTGACCAGAGGTGTTGGACAAAAGAAATTCATGTCTAAGATAACAGAAAAGTTTGGAATTAAGGCAGTATGTATAGCTGGAGATAAAACAGTTTATGGTATTGCAAATTTAGCAGGAATGGAAAAATATACTGAAGATGATTTTACTGCGAATTTTGATACGAGAATAGATAAAAAAGCTGAAAAGGCAATAGAATATATAAATAAAGGTTATGATTGGGTTGTGGTTCATGTCAAGGCAACAGATCTTGCAGGTCATGATAATTTACCTATGAAAAAGGTTGAGGTTATAGAGAAGATAGACAAGATGGTTGGATATGTATTAGACAATATAGATAAAACGAAATGTTATGTGAGTTTTACAGCAGATCATTCAACTCCATGTGAAGCAAGAGATCATACTGGAGACGGGGTTCCAACTATAATATGGGGAGAAGATGTTAGAAAAGATGAGGTTAAGTTAACTGGAGAAAAATACTTTAATAATGGTTGTTTAAATAATATTACTGCATCTGATATTTTCATGTTACAAATGGATTTTATGGGATTTACTAAGAAAAGAGGAGCATAAAAATTAAATAATATAAGTTTAAGAGAACTGTATCTGGATATTTTTTGAAAAAATTCAGTATACAGTTCTTTGTTTTTATTAAGTATATTAATGAATTTACAAAAATTTGTCATACTGTTACCTTTTTGTTGAATATATTTTAATA
Source organism: Clostridium sp. ZBS2 (assembly GCF_023845855.1). Lineage (NCBI taxonomy): Bacteria > Bacillati > Bacillota > Clostridia > Eubacteriales > Clostridiaceae > Clostridium > Clostridium sp. ZBS2. Next base: position 6,629 of record NZ_JAMQIF010000021.1, on the reverse strand, counting down.
AAAAGGAGGCGGGGATATGGACTTTAAAGAATTTATACAAATAGATAGAGAAAAGAATGGTAAAAATAAATTTTCAGGAACTTTTTTAGATTATTTAGAATTGGTAAAGGGTGATCCTGATATTGCTAAACTATCACATAAAAGAGTTTATGATATGATTTTAAAACAAGGAGTAGAGGAACTAAAAGGGGATGAAAATCCTAGAATAAGAAAAATATATGGCAATGATGTAATAAGAAGATATGGATTTTTTAAGGATGAATTTTATGGTATTGATAAAGTAATCATGAAAATATGTAACTATTTTAAATCAGCAGCTATGAAAGGTGAAGAAGTAAGGCAAGTATTATATCTTGTAGGTCCAGTTGGAGCTGGTAAATCTTCATTGGTTGAAAGTATAAAAAATGCACTTGAAGATTGTGATCCTATATATGCATTAGAGGGATGCCCTATGCATGAAGAACCATTGCATCTTATACCTAAGCATTTAAGGCCTAAATTTGAAGAGATGTTAGGAGTTCAAATTGAAGGAGACTTATGTCCTATATGTAAATATAGATTAAGTCATGAGTTTAAAGGAAAATATGAAGAATTCCCAATTGAAACAACAGACTTTTCAGTAAGATCTAGAAAAGGAATAGGTGTTGTACCACCAGTAGATCCTAATAATCAAGATACTTCTATTTTAAATGGATCTATTGATATATCTAAAATGGATTTATATTCTGAGGATGATCCAAGAATATTCTCTTTAAACGGAGCATTTAACGTTGGAAATAGAGGTATGGTAGAATTTATAGAAGTTTTCAAAAATGATGTTGAATATCTTCACACTATTATTACTGCAACACAAGAAAAATCAATACCTTCACCAGGAAAAGGCTCAATGCTTTATTTTGATGGAGTAATATTAGCACATTCAAATGAAGCAGAATGGAGTAAATTTAAATCAGATCATACCAATGAAGCTATTTTAGATAGAATAGTAAAAATAGAAGTTCCTTATTGCTTAGAATTAGATGAGGAAGTAAAAATATATAAGAAAATTTTAAATAGAAGTAATTTCAAAGCTCATGTAGCACCTCATACTATTGAGATAGCAGCTATGTTTGCAATTTTATCAAGATTATCTCAATCAGCTAAAGTTGATCCAATAACTAAGTTAAAGATTTATAATGGTGAAGAGATTGTAGAAAAGGGAAGTACTAAGAGAATCGACATATTGGAGTTAAGAGAAGAAGCTGGACAGTATGAAGGTATGAAAGGAATTAGCACTAGATTTATTATAAAGGTTATAGATAATGCTCTTGCTGATTCAGAATACGATTGTATAAATCCTTTAAGCATAATGGAAAGTTTAATAAGATCAGTTAAGGAAATGGATATATCAGCTGATGAAAAGAAGATGTATCTAGGATTTATTCAAGATACTATAAGAAAAGAATATAATAAAGTTTTAGAAAAAGAAATTACAAAAGCATTTATAGTTTCATTTAGAGAACAAGCAGAAAGCTTATTTAATAATTATATAGATAATGCTGAGGCTTTTGTAAATAAGAGTAAAATTAAGGATGTATCTACTGGAGAAGAGCTTAATCCGGATGAAGAGTTTATGAGAAGTATCGAAGAGCAAATAGGAGTTTATGATGCATCATCTAAAGGATTCAGAAGTGATGTCACTTCATATATGTTCTATGTTGTTAGAAATGGTGGAAAGATTGATTATACTTCATATGAACCACTTAAAGATGCAATAGAAAAGAAACTTATAGCTTCAGTTAAAGATTTGTCTAGAATTATAACAAAATCAAAAGTTAGAAATGAAGAGCAAGCAGAGAAATATAATTCTATGGTAGATGAAATGAAACGAAATGGCTATTGTCTTCATTGTTGTGATGTAATATTAAAATATGCGGCTAACAACCTATGGAAGGACTAAGTTAGCATATGGCAATTTTTAGAGATAGAACTGATAAACAAGTAGATCACGATAGAGCAATAGAAGATAAAAGAAGACATAGGCAATTAGTTGAAAAATCAATTAAAGAAAATTTAGGCGATATCTTATCTGAAGAGAGTATAGTCGGTCAAAGTAAAAATAAAAAATTTAAAATACCAATAAAAAGTATTAAAGAATATCAATTTGTATATGGTAAAAATTCTAAAGGGGTAGCTACTGGAACAGGTGAGGAAAAACGTGGCGATAAAATAGAGTCAGGTTCTAAAAAAGCAATGGGAAAAGGTAATAAGGGTGCAGGCAATGAAGAGGGTGATGAGGTTTATGAAACTGAAATTACCCTTGATGAACTTATGGAATATATATCGGATGAATTGAATTTACCTAATTTAGATGAGAAGAAGTATTCAGAAATAATAACTGATAGCTGCGGGAAGAAAAAAGGATATCAAAGACATGGAATAAGGCCAAGACTTGCTAAAAAAAGAACAGTTATGGCTAAGATATCTAGAAAGCAAAGTAAAAAAAGGGCCCTAATAGAAGAAGGCAGAGATTATGAAACTGAAAGATTTCCGTTTAGAGAAGAAGATCTTAGATATTATAAAGTTAAAATGCAACCTAAAAAAGCAAGTAATGCAGTTATGATATTTATTATGGATGCTTCAGGATCTATGGATTCAACAAAGAAATATTTAGCAAGATCATATTTCTTTGTATTATCTAGATTTTTAAAAAGAAAATATAACAATATAGCATTTGAATTTATATACCATACTACTGTTGCTAAAAGAGTAAGTGAATATGAATTTTTCCACAAATCTGAATCGGGAGGTACGTATATATCTAGTGGAATAGTAGAGGCTATAAAATTAATAGATGAAAAATATCCTCCAAGTGAATGGAATATATATCCTGTTTATGCCAGTGATGGTGATAATTGGTCTGAAGATAATATAAAAGCAATAGAATCAGTAAAGGAAATTTGTAAGATTAGTAATATGTTTGGATATGCAGAGCTTTTACCATCAACTTATACTCAAACTATGTACTATAAATTCAATAAAGACATTAATGAAAAGAATTTTATTTCTGTAGTTATTAAAGAGAAAAAGGATTTATGGGAAGCTTTAAAGACTATGCTTAAACAGGAATTAAAGGAGGATTAGTAAAATGAGCTACACTTTAAGGGAGATTGAAGAATGGAATGATAAAATAGAGAAAAAAGTAATAGAATATGGCTTAGATTTTTATAGTCAAGAATTCGAGTTTATAGACTTTAATGAGATGCTAGGTTATGAATCGTATGTAGGGATGCCATCCAAATATCCTCATTGGAGCTATGGCAAAGCCTATGAAAAAAATAAAATGTTGTATTCATTAAATCTTACAGGACTTCCTTATGAAATGGTAATTAATTCTGATCCTTGTTTAGCATATTTAATGAAAGAAAATACATTATTACTTCAAATATTAACTATGGCTCACGTATATGGACATAATGATTTTTTTAAGAATAATAGGTTATTTAAAGAAGGAACTAATGCAAAATATGCCATTGAAATGTTTAAACTAGATGCTGATATTATAAGAAGATATATTAATAATCCAAGTATTGGATATAAAAAAGTTGAGAGAATATTAGATGCAGCTCATGCTATAAGGTATCAGATTGGAAGAGTTATTGGGGTTAAAAAGTTATCAGATGAAGAAATAAAAGAAAATATGATTAAAGATTATGAAAGTAAATTAGATAATAGAGGAATATTAAATCAAGGTGAGGAGATTAAATTTCCGGATTTAGACAAAATTCCTATAGAGCCAGAAGATGATGTAGTGGATTTTATAATAAAGTACGGAGATTTACAAGAATGGGAAAGAACAATTTTGAGAATTGTAAAAAGAGAAACAGAATACTTTCTTCCACAAATTGAAACTAAGATAATGAATGAGGGCTGGGCAAGTTATACTCATTATAATATATTAAAAGAGTTAAACTTACCCGAAGGATTACATTTTGAATTCTTAAAGAGGCATAATGACGTTATAGCTCCTATAGTAGGTGGATTAAATCCTTATTATGTGGGATTTAAGATATTTAAAGATTTAGATAAAAAGTATGGAAAAGAAAAAATATTTGAAGTAAGAGAAATTGAAAGAGATAGCTCATTCTTGAGAAGATATTTGACTAGAGAATTGTGTGAAGAACTTAATTTATTTGAGTATAATAAAAGAACATTTGATATTGTTATTGAAGAAGTTTCTGATGAAGATGGATGGAAAGCAATTAGAGACAATTTAAGTTATACTTGTGGTATAGGTGGAATTCCCTATATTAGAGTTATTGATTTTAATACTAAGGATTATACACTAACTTTAGAGCATGTATTTGATGGAAGGGAATTAGAATTGAGCTATGCAAAGGAAACGTTAAAATACATTCAAGAGTTATGGGGTAAAAAAGTAAAGTTAATAACTAAAGACTCTGACAAAAAGGATGTTATTATAACTTGTAATATGGATAAAGAAATTACAATTAGTTGAATTATTCCCCAAAAAGGATATGAGATTTTTTCTTATATCCTTTTACTTTTATATTTAATTAAAATTTGTAAAAGATATTATAAATGTTATAAGTTTAGTTAACATAATGATGTTGTAACAAAAAGAAACAAAATGAATATTTTAATATAAGGTATGACATTAGAAATTTAATTAATGTCTAAATAATATTTAGGAGATAAGCATGAATTTAAAGGGGAGTAAAACAGAAAAAAATTTATATAAGACTTTTGCAGGAGAATGTAGGGCTAGAAGTACTTATAACTTATATGCAGAAAAAGCAACGTTAGAGGGATTCAGATGGATTGCTAAAGTATTTGATGAAACAGCTGAAAATGAATACGCTCATTCAAGAGAAGTTTTTAAGAGATATTTATGTAATGTAAAAACAACAGAAGAAAATTTAGTATCAGCTGCAATTGGAGAGGCAAATGAAAATAAAAATATTTATAAGGAATTTGAAGAGGCTGCTAGAGATGAAGGATTTTTAGAAATAGCTGACTTTTATAAAGAACTTAGAGAGGTTGAAGAATCACATGAAAAAAGATATTTAGAATTAGCTGAAAAAGTTAAATTAGGTATATTGTTTAAATGTGAAGAGACATGTTATTGGAAATGCTTAAATTGCGGATATATTTACGAAGGAAATGAAGCTCCAAATGTATGTCCATTATGTAAATATCCTAGAGCATACTTTGAGAAAATCTGTGAAAAAGATGTGAAAAAATAGGGGGATAATTGATTATGTATTTTAAATTTCCAAATGATTTTTTAATCCCTGTTAAATCAGTAAGTGATTTAATAGATAATTTGGATATAGAAAATTTAAGAACAGATAAAAGTGAAGAAATTGAAGAAGAGATAAACGAAGTAATAGAAGAGGAAATTAAAGAAGAAAAAGAAGAAGTACTTTTAAGTAAACGTGGATTAAAAGGAATTGATGAAGTAATAAATGATGAGGAATTTAGTGAATTTATAGCAAGTAAATGTGATTTTTCAGATGAATGTAAAATTACACAAAAAGAAATCATAGAAGAAGTAGAAAGAAAAGAAGGCATTTCTATCGAAGAAGGATTAAAAGACATTAAAAATAAAAAAATATGGGAAGAAATAGATGAAGAATATTCAGAGAGTCAATTGATGAAATAGTAAAAATGATAAAAGTTTAAATTTAAAAATATGATAAAATTTAATGTTATATAGGAAATTATAAAGAAAAAGTGGAGAGCTAGTAAAAATTCAAAGTGAAATTTCAAAAATATACTATTTTAGCAAATTTGCAAAGTTTAAATTATAATGATAAATTTGTATCTCTCCGCTTTTAATTAAGAGATGTAGTACAGTCTTTTAGGATTGAGTTTATACAACAAGGACATAAAAAATACTTACTAAAAATAAAATTAATATAATATATTAATTTGAAAATATTATATTGTGTGAGGTCAATATTTTATGAAATATAGAAATTTGATAAATGAACAGAGTCAAGACATAACTGTTTTAAGTCAATTGCTTAAAACTTATGTTGATTCTTATAGATTACTTATAGGGGGAGCATCTGAATTATATAATGTAAATATCGCCAAAAAAAGTGAAGTTAAAAAAGCACTAGACAGGATTAGTGAATTAGGGGAGTTGATTGATAAGTTAATAGTATCATTAGATAAGTGTGAAAGTGGATATATAAAATATTGTAAAATTAAAAGTGATTATATTTCAGTAAAATCAGAGAAGGATATTATACTTACAGAAATAGATAATGAGTTGGATTTTAAAGATAATAAGAATAGAGATGAAGATGAGTACGAAGAAATATAAAATTAGGACAAG
>NZ_JAMQIF010000021.1:0-169 GCF_023845855.1 Clostridium sp. ZBS2 | reverse complement strand
GAAATAGTTCTTAATACACCCTTAAATTTTAAAGTTTTTTTAATCTAAAATTGCTTATCATTAAATATGAAAATGTAAGCATAAGTATAATTGCAATATAAATAGGTGATTGAGCTTTTAAATTAAATAATGCAAAAAGCGCTAAAAGACATCCTGCAATTGTAATAGG
>NZ_JAMQIF010000197.1:0-227 GCF_023845855.1 Clostridium sp. ZBS2 | reverse complement strand
TAGTTGAGAATTGAAAGTGGGGTACATATGAAGCTTTTAGCAAGTGATTTAGATGGAACTTTAGTAGTTGGAAACAATTTAAGAAATGATAAGGATTTAACTTTAATTAATAAGCTTAAAGAACGAGGACATAAATTAATTGTATCAACAGGTAGAAGTTATGACATGGTAATACCTTTAATGGAGAAGTATGATATAGAATATGATTATTTATTACTTTGCAATGG
>NZ_JAMQIF010000196.1:0-515 GCF_023845855.1 Clostridium sp. ZBS2 | reverse complement strand
ATGGGGTTTTTAAGTTTTGGAAAAAAAAAAAAAAAAAAATGTTTTGTGGGGGGTTTTTTTTTAAAAAAGAAAGGAGAATAGATTCCAAAAAGATAAAAAAAAAAAAAAAAAAAAAAAAAAAAAAAAAAAAAAAAAAACAAAAATTTTTAAAACAAAATATTTTTTAAAAATTAAAAAAAAAAAAAATGCAACATAATTCATTTGCAATAAGAAACAGTTGAATAAATCATTTACGGACTAATTTATTTGGGATAGATTAATTTAATTAATAAAAAAAATAATTTAATTACACTTTTAGCTTGTCCCCAATAAAAAAAAAAGAAAAGCAACAAATAAAAATAATCCTAAAATAAAAAATTTAAAAAACAAAAAAACAAAAAAAAAGGAAAAAAAAAAAATCTTAAAAAAAAAAAAACAAATGAAAAAAAAAAAATTTTTATTAACGAATAAAAAAAAAAGAGGAAAAAAAATATTTATAAAAATAAAAAAAAAAAAAGTATTATAATATAAAAAAA
>NZ_JAMQIF010000020.1:40051-40408 GCF_023845855.1 Clostridium sp. ZBS2 | reverse complement strand
TAAATCTTCTATTGTATATTGTCGTTTTTCTTTCTCATCTTTATTAACCATATATCTTCTCCTAATTTATTATTAAATTACAATAACCCTATAACTTATTTTACCATATATGACTTATATAGCGAAATTTTATTTTATTTTTGTCATATTTTTTATTATAAATGGAAAAAATATGTTTTAAAATGTATTTTTTATAAATTATATGTGTATCTTCTAAAAATTTTACATTTTATCGTAATTAACTATAAAAACAAAAAACAATAATTTAAATTTACTGCCAAAAATAAAAATTATATTATGATATGTTATCATGTTAATTACTAAATAATAATTTATACTTAGAACAAAATCGCTAAG
>NZ_JAMQIF010000020.1:0-39961 GCF_023845855.1 Clostridium sp. ZBS2 | reverse complement strand
TTCCTAAAGAATAAAAAAACATTTTTCACTATAGAAAAATATGATAATATCAATATAGTAAAATATTTTTAGGGGGACAAAGTAAATGACGTGTGCATCAAAATATCTTAGCCAAGGTTATAATTGTGCTGAATCATTAATTAAATTTTATAATGATGAATATAATGAAAGTATTCCACTTGGATTAGGTAGTGGTATGGGGGCTGGCGTTGGAATTGGAAGTCTTTGCGGCGCTATAAATGCTGGAATTGTAATTATAGGCTTCTTAAAAGGAAGACATAATAATAACGAAATCAATATGGCTAGAGATTACTCTAGGGAGTTTGTAACAAAAATCAAAGAAAAATATTCTACAGAAATGTGTAGAGAATTGAAAGCAAATAAAATTAGTTGTGGTGAAATAGTGGATTTTTCTTATAATACATTAATTAATGTATTACAAAATTAATATTTTATCATAAAAAATGTACTATACACTAATAACTTAGTGTATAGTACATTTTTATATTTTTATAATTCTTGCCTATTATTTTTTTTAGCAATATAAGGCATTATAATACCTAATCCAATTAATATGAATGGTGTTATAATATTAAGTATTAATTTAAATATATCTGTAGAGTACATACCACTAATACATGCAAAAGCAGTAAATACAAAGCACCATGCTCCTAAAATAATACCTATAGTATTATTCTTAACAAAGTAGTACTCTCTATTAAACTTTTTTCCAGCTTTCTTTAAAGCAATATAAGCAATAAATACCCATAAATAACGAAGTGGCATACACACTGCATTTAGCTTTACTAGCCATTTAACTAGATCGTCAACATTTTTAATTCCAATAGCTGGAACTATTATTAATATAGATACTATTATTAATATAAGTTTGTGACCATTTGTATAAGCCCCATTTTTATTTTTTATGAACATTTTTTCTGGAATGAAATTCTTATCTGCACTATCAAGTAACATACGTAAAGGTGCATCAATTGATATAATTAATACTGCAAATTGTCCAATAAGATTTGTAATAGCATATATAATTACGAAGAAATTTCCTAGATGATAATATTCACCTAACTTTTGGAATGCATAATATGCACCATTTGTCATTAAATCATTAGGTACATTATTTGAATCAAACATCATACCAAGTGAAACTGTTCCTAAAATTGCACATACAGCTACCATAATTGCAAGAGCAATCATACCTTTAGAAAATCCTTTTTCTGGATCTTTCATTTCATTAACATAAGGTGAAATTTTCTCACATCCACCAACTGCAAATACTAAGATAGCTAAATTAGTAAAAAATTTAGTATCAAAAGTAGGCATAAATGTTTTAAAAGACCAATCAATCGTATTTAGCTTTGCATCTGTAATTGCTGGTGCTGCTACCATTAACACTATAAATAAAATTGACATTACAAACATTGATGTACCAGCAAGTGCAGATAATTTTTTTAATGGATTTAATCCTTTAGATGCAATATACATTCCAACTAAAAAAACTACTAAACAAGCTAATTGTAATACTTTGGGATTCATTGCACTAATTCTATTATCTTGAAAAATAGCCCAACTTGAAGCAATTATAAATCCTGATGGCTTTTGTGAAATATAAGGCATGTGTACTACCCAGTATGTCCATCCTGCATAATATGCAAGCTTAGGTCCTATAGTTTCGTTAATCCATGAACTAACTCCGCCACCATAATCTTTAAACGCTGAACCTAATTCCCCTACCATTAAAGCATATGGTATGAAATAAATAGCAAAAATTATAATCCATGATACAATCGCTTTAAGACCATCATATTCTGAAAATCCATTAATAACATTTCCAAATCCCCATACAGCTGAGAATGCCATAAATGCTAATGTATACCACATAATCTGTTTATCTTTCTTTTTTGACATAACTTTCCCCTTACTTTTATTAATTATTTTAATATTTATATTAAAATAGTAACTTAACTTTATATGTTTGTATACGTATTCGACAAAAGTAGATTTTATTTTTTTATTTCTTTTATAAAATAATATTTATATATTTTTTATATAATATTATTTTATATGAATACACTTTTAGTCTTCTTTATTTATCATTTTTAAAAATATAATGTCATTTAATAATTAAATTTGTTATATTCACCGAATATTTTTTGTAGTTTGTATGTTTTTTCTAAAGATTAATTGAAAAATAACGATAATTATAATATATTTATCTACTGTTAAGTAATATAGTCTTTAACATTATATATTAGTATAATCTCTTAATTATAAAGTAGCTTTTTCACTAATGAACGTAGTTTTTTACTAACATACAAAGAGAATCTCAATATTTCTTAGCAAATATGAAAAAATATTAGGAGGGTTAATTAAATTATGGAAACAAAATTTAAATTTACAAGTATTCGTTTTAAGCTTATTATTAGCTTTATATTGATTTGTTTAATACCTATTTTATTCCTAGGAATTTCATCTTATTCTAAATCCAAGTCAATTTTAGAAAAGAATTTCGAAGTTAATAGTGCTCAAACGCTTCAACAAGTTGATGAATCTCTTAATACTCAACTTAAAGTTTTTATAAATCCAATTGAAATGATGTCTAATAATATTAACTTTAATGAAGGTGATTTATCCGATGAAAGAATTGCTTTTGCACAAGAAACACTTAATGATGTAGTGCAAAGTGACAATAATATTTTTAGTGCTTACTACGGTACTGAGAATGGTAAATTTACCATTTATCCTGAAGGAGATATGGGTGAAAATTTTAATCCTAAAGAAAGATCATGGTATAAGAAAGCATTAGAAAACAAAGGTCAAGTTGTTATATCAGAACCTTTTAATGATGCACGAACTGGAAAACTAGTTATTTCTGTTTCTAAAACAGTTGAAAGAGATTCTAATATTATTGGTGTTGTGTCTATGAATATTTCTCTTGAAAATATTTCTAAATCTTTATCAGAAATTACTATAGGAAACGCAGGATATGTATATGTTTGTGATTCTAATGGTATAATGTTATTTCATCCAAATAGTGAACTTATAGGTTCAACTGATGTTGTTCAATTAGAAATTTGGAATATGATTAATTCTAACAATAAGGGTTTTTCAAAATATTTATATAAAGGTACTAATAAATTTGCAAGTTTCACTTCTAATCATCTTACTGGATGGAAACTTATAGCCACTATGGATGATTCAGAAATAAGTGATGATGTCAGTGCAATAAGAAATTTAATCTTTATTGTTTCATTTATTGCATTTATTTTATCAATTATTGTTGCTTATATTTTAAGTAAATCTATATCAGATAATGCTAATAAATTAAATATTGCATTTAGTAAAGCATCAGATGGTGATTTAACTGCTAAGGTTAATATAAAAAGTAAAGATGAATTTGGAAGCCTTGGAGACAATTTTAATTCTATGTTAACAAATATATCAGAACTTATGCTAGAAGTAGAAAATTCATCTAAAGTTATACTTGAAACTTCTTCAAGTCTTGCAATAATGGCACAAGAAACAACATTATCAGTAGAACAAGTTTCTCATGCTATAGATGAAATAGCTCAAGGTGCTACACAAACCGCTCAAAATTCTCAAGATGGATCAGTAGAAATTCTTGATTTATCTTATGGAATAAATAAAATAACAGATGCTAATAATCATATTGTAAATATTTCTGAAGGATCTGAAAATTTAAGTTCACAAGGTTTAGATATGGTGAAAATTTTAGTTGAAAAATCTACTAAAACTAAAGATTCAACTTTACAAGTTAGTGAAATTGTTAATGATATGAATTTAAGTACTGAAAAAATTAATGCTATGTCTGATTCTATAGCTGAAATTACAGAACAAACTAATCTATTAGCTTTAAATGCTTCTATAGAAGCTGCAAGAGCTGGTGAAGCGGGGAAAGGATTTGCTGTTGTTGCAGAAGAAATAAGAAAACTTGCAGATCAATCAAAAAATTCAACAGAAGAAATAAAAAAAATAATAGATGTAATAAAAAGTAAATCTTTGACTGCTGTGTCAGCCATGAAAGAAACAGAAATTACAGTAAATGATCAAGAAAAAGTAGTAAATGATACTCATAAAATATTTATTGACATAATAGAGAATATAAAAATTCTTGCTGAAAAAATCAATGATGTTAAAGATGATACTTCAATTATTGATTCTAAAAAGGATAAAGTTGTTCTTCAAATAGAAAACATATCTTCTATTTCAGAAGAAACCGCTTCTGCCACAGAAGAAGTTTCTGCTTCTGCTGAAGAAATAACTGCAACAATGCAAGAGATGGAAAATTACGTAGATAATTTAAGAAAACTTTCTGAAAAACTTGAAGATGGTGTAAATAAATTTAAAATAAAATAAATATATTTAAAATAAACGATGTAGTTAAATTGTATATTTACTACATCGTTTATTTTTGTAATTTTCATAAATATTAAACTGATTCAAATCAAAAAAATATAATAAATTTTGTGTTTTAATTTTAACTTTAAACTAATGGACCTCATTACCACGTCTTTTTATTATATCAATTTATAAAGCTCATTTTCTTCCTTGTTCATTCTTCTTGTTATTTTTAAAAGAATACTATTTGTTTCTGAAACAATATGATTTTTGTTTTCTTTAAGTTTAATCTTAGTGTTAAACTTGTCTTTATAACTTATAAATTGTATCAATATCCCACCCATTTCATCTACATATTTTTGAGCTATATGTTTTACATTATCATCCTTTAATAAATTGGGGTATAAAAATTTATCTTCTGTGTTTAAATGAATTTGTAATTTACCAGAAAGTTTGTTTATATTACTTGCTAATTCATCAAAATAATCACTTATATCATCTTTAATTATAATTTCCTCAATTTTTTTGATTATATCGCATATTTCTATATGTTGTCTTTTAAAGTTTTTTAAATCCATATCAATCCATCCTTTTTACATTATTAAGTATAATTTCTATATTTTAATTATACTTATTAAGTTAAAAAGTGTATGTAACAAATGTTACATACACTTTTTTTATTCTAGAGATTAATATTTAATTATAATTCCGTATACTTTTTGCTACTTCCTTTACACTTTTCTACTGGATATTTCTTTTCATTCTTATTCATCTTATTATTTATTATTTCTGTTAAATCAACCTTTAAACAATCACTCATATGTATGCAATAAATCATTACGTCTGCTAACTCCTCAAGGACATGTTCTTTATCATAGTTTTCTTCATCCCATAAAAAATTTTCTAGTAATTCCCCAGATTCTATTGAAATAGCTTTTGAAAGATTAGCTGGTGTATGAAACTTATCCCAGTCCCTATCACTTCTAAATTTTTTTATTCTGTTTAATGTACTTTTCATAAAAAATCACTCTTTTCTTATTAGTTGTTTTTATTCTATTTATATAATTTTAATATTATATTTTTTCAGTCTTTATCATCATTAATTGCTAAATTTTTAACAATTATATTTGATTTTGATATTTAATTTTTCAGTATATTCTATATTACTTTTTATTATAACTTATAATAAGAAATTATTTAGGGTTTTTACAATAAAACTACAAATTCACTCTAAAATACATAATAAAATTTTAAATTTAAGAATAATTTTACTTAATCTAAATATACTTATGAAAAGATTTAAATTAAACATTTGTTAAGTATGTTAAAACATACAGAAAGGAGAAAAATGAGTAGACTAGAGATTACAACGCCTAATGGAGCTCAAACTGTTGTAGAAGGACTTTATAAAGACTTAGAACGTAGAATCATTGCAAGTCCTCCTGGTTTGTGCCCTGTAGATATGGCATCTTCTTTTTTAAAATTATGTCAAGCACAAACTTGTGGAAAATGCGTACCTTGTAGAATTGGACTTGCTCAATTAGAAAATTTGATTGATGATGTTTTAAATCGTAAAGCAACTTTAGAAACTATTGATTTAATTGAAAAAACAGCAAAGGTAGTTATTGATTCTGCTGATTGTGCTATAGGATATGAAGCAGCTAATATGGTTTTAAAAGGAGTAATAGGTTTTAAATCAGACTATATTGAACACATAGTCAACAATAGATGTATATGTAACTTAAATCAGCCTGTTCCATGCGTTGCCCTATGCCCTGCTGGTGTAGACATTCCTGGATATATTGCTTTAATTTCGCAGAAGAGATATTCTGATGCTGTTAGATTAATAAGAAAAGATAATCCTTTCCCAACAGCATGCGCCTTTATATGTGAACACCCTTGCGAAGCTAGATGCAGACGTAATATGCTTGATGACTCTATAAATATTAGAGGTCTTAAGCGTTTTGCTGTTGATAATGCTGGTAAAGTTCCAATACCCAAATGTGCTTCTCCTACTGGTAAAAAAATAGCAGTAATTGGTGGTGGACCAGGTGGTTTAAGTGCAGCTTATTTTTTATCATTAATGGGACACAAGGTTGTAATTTATGAAAAACGTGAAAAATTAGGAGGTATGCTTAGATATGGAATTCCTAATTATAGACTTCCTATAGAACACTTAGAAAATGATATTTCAGATATATTATCAACAGGCATTGAAGTAAAAAACAATATATCTATTGGTACTGATATATCTTTACTTGATATTGAAAATTCACATGATGCTGTTTATATTGCAATTGGAGCACATATTGATAAAAAAATAGGTATTGATGGAGAAGAAAGTACAGGTGTTATTTCAGCAGTAGAAATGTTACGCGCAATAGGTGAAGATAATCCACCAGATTTTTCAGGTAAAACAGTTGTAGTAATTGGTGGTGGTAATGTAGCAATGGATGCTGCTAGATCTGCTATAAGACTTGGTGCAAAAAAAGTATGTAATGTATATAGGCGTAGAAAAGTAGATATGACTGCTCTACCTGATGAAATTGAAGGTGCAATTGCAGAAGGTTGTGAAATTATAACGCTCAAAGCACCTCTTAGAATTGAAAGTGATAAAAATGGTAATGTAACAGCCCTTTTTGTTAAGCCTCAAATAATTGGTAAAATTGACGATTCTAGACGTCCACGTCCTACATCATCATGCCAAGAAGATCAAAGAATCCCTTGTGATATATTAATTGTAGCAATTGGACAAGGCATAGAGTCTAATCATTTTGCTGAATCTGGAGTTCCTGTTAAAAGAGGTGTTATTGAAGCTATGAGCTCTAGTGGTGTTGAAAATAGTCCTGGAATTTTTGCAGGTGGTGATTGTGTAACTGGTCCTGCTACTGTGATTAGAGCAATAGCTGCTGGCAAAGTAGCTGCAGCTAATATAGATACTTATCTTGGTTATAACCACATTATAAGTTCTGATGTTGAAATTCCAAGTGCAAGACTAGATGATAGACCTCTTTGTGGACGAGTTAATACTTCTGAAAGAGATGCTGATATACGTAAAAATGATTTTGAAATTATTGAATATGGAATGACATGTGAAGAAGCTCATCAAGAATCTTATAGATGTTTAAGATGTGATCACTTTGGATATGGAGTATTTAAAGGAGGTAGAATTAACAAATGGTAAAACTTAAAATTGATAATATAGATATTGAAGTAAAAAAAGGAACTACCATCTTAGATGCAGCTAAATCTTTTAAAATTCAAATTCCGAGTTTATGTTATTTAAAAGATATTAATGAAATAGGCGCTTGTCGTGTTTGTATTGTTGAAGTAAAAGGAAAAGATAAATTATTACCTGCTTGCAATAATGTAGTTGAAGAAGGTATGGAAATTTTCACAAATAGTCCTAGAGTTAGAGAAACTAGAAGAACTAATATAAAACTTATACTTTCACAGCATGATTGTCATTGTGCAACTTGTGTAAGAAGTGGTAACTGCAATCTACAAAATATAGCTAATGATTTAGGCGTTATTACAATTCAATATAAAAGAATGATCGAGCCTTATTTATGGGATGAGCAATTCCCCTTAATACGTGATGCAAGAAAATGTATTAAATGTATGAGATGTATTCAGGTTTGCAATAAAATACAAAGTCTTAATATATGGGATGTTTCAAATACAGGTACTAGAACAACTGTTGACGTTTCACTCAATAGAAAAATTCAAGATTCAGATTGTTCATTATGTGGACAATGCATAACTCACTGCCCTACTGGAGCTTTAAGAGAAAGGGATAATACCCAGAAAGCATTTGATATTCTTTCAAATAAAGATAAAATTACAATACTTCAAATCGCTCCTGCTGTTAGAGCGTCTTGGGGTGAATCTCTTGGACTTACAAAAGAAGAAGCAACAGTAAAAAGACTTGTTTCTGCACTTAGAAAAATTGGCTTTGATTATATCTTTGATACTAACTTTGCTGCTGATTTAACTATAATGGAAGAAGGTAGTGAATTTTTAGAAAGATTAAAAAATAATACAAATTTGCCTATGTTTACATCATGTTGTCCAGCTTGGGTTCGATTCTTAAAATCTCAATATCCTGATATGACTAAAATGCTTTCTACTGCAAAATCTCCTCAACAAATGTTTGGAGCTATTGCCAAAAGCTATTATGCAAAACTTTTAAATGTAGATCCATCAAAGATATATTGTATCTCTATAATGCCTTGTATTGCTAAAAAACATGAAGCTGAAATTCCTATTATGAATGATGCTGGATACGGTCAAGATATAGACTTGTGTCTTACTACTCGTGAAGTAGAGAGAATGATAAGATCAGAACATATTATAGCTAAAGATTTAAACGAATCTGACTTTGATACACCTTTAGGAATAGGTTCTGGTGCTGGTATTATTTTTGGTTCTACTGGTGGTGTTATGGAAGCTGCTCTTAGAACTGCTTACTTTTTAACATGTGGTAAAAATCCTGATCCAAATGCCTTTAAAGAAATTCGAGGTATGAATGGAATTAAGGAAGCCACTTTTGAAATTAATAATACTAAATTAAAAGTAGCTGTGGTAAGTGGTTTGGGTAATGCTAGAAATTTAATTAAAAATTTAAGAAAAGGAAATGTTTATTATGACTTTATAGAAGTAATGGCTTGTCCTGGTGGTTGCTCTGGTGGTGGCGGACAACCAATTAAAGATGGTATAGAACTTGCAGAAACTAGATCAAAGAAGCTTTATGAGCTTGATGAATTATCTGACATCAGATTTTCTCATGAAAATCCATCAATTTTAAATGTATATAAAGAATTTTTAGAAAAACCTTTATCTAATGTCTCTCATAAGCTTTTGCATACTAATCACAACTTATGGGAAATGCCTCTTTCTCCTGGACTTGATATAAATGATAATTAATTTAAATATATAAAAATAACAGTATAGAAATTNNNAATTTCTATACTGTTATTTTACATTATCTATTTTGTTTTTTAACTATAAAATTCAATAATTTCATCTTTTAAAAGCTCAGCTGTACCACAGCCAACATTTTCAGTATAAAATTTGTTAAATCGTTCATCGTATACATACATTTCTCCTAGTCCTATATGCGTTTCTTTGAAATAATTTTCATATAAATTATATAAATAAATTTAATCCTGAATCTTCAGTAGCACCTAGATAAGATGCAACTCCTCCTATTTCAACGCCATCAATGAATTCTTCTTTTTTTATTCCCATAAGATCCATGCTCATAGCACATGCAACAACCTTAACCCCCATATTTATTGCGTTAGTTATCAAACTTTCTAAATCGTCAACATTATGCTTTTTCATTATTTGTTTTATCATTGCAGGTCCCATTCCCATCATGTTCATTTTAGATAATGGTAATTTTTCTGGATGTCCTGGCAACATAATATCAAACATCTTCTCCATAGTATCCTTATTTACTTTTGGCTTATTTTTACTTTTTAATATATTAAGACCCCAGAAAGTAAAGAACATAGTAACTTCCTTTCCCATAGAAGCTGCTCCAGTAGCTATTATAAATGATGCTATAGCTTTATCAAAATCTCCACTAAATACTACTAAAGTTGCTCCATTTTTATCTACAGCCGCATTTGAAGATAGTACTTCCTCTTTCTTTGTTCCTTTTTGTATATAAGCTACAAAAGCATTTTTACTTTTATTAAATTCTGATTTAAGTAAAGTATTATTAGTTTTTTCACACCATGCTTTTATATCCTTACTAAATCCAACATCACTTGCTTTTGCCTCTAAAATTTGACCTTCTTCCATTTTATTAATTTCTTCAAATACTCTTCTTATCGGTCCTGGACATTGAAGTCCACAAGCATCTAACGTAACTTTTGCATTTATTTCTGTTATATCTAAATCTTCTAAACTCATAGCTGCTACCTCTTCTTTTATCTCGTTAAGTTTTTCATGTTGATTCTTTAAGTTTTCTTCTGCTCTTTTTACATACATATAAGTCTTTAAACCACCATCTATGTTAGTGCAATTTATTCCTTTTTGTTTTAATATTCTACAAGCTACATATCCACGTAACCCTACTTGGCATGTAACATATATATGTTTATCTTTTGTTATCTCATTTAATCTATTTCTCAAATCACCAAGAGGAATGTTAATTGAATTATCAAACTTTCCAGTAACTAATTCAAACTCTTCTCTTACATCTAAAATTATAGAATTACTTTTATCTATATTATCTATTTCATCCCATTGAATTGTATCAACTATTCCTTCTATAATATTTGCTGCATAGTATCCTAACATATTAACTGGATCTTTTGCTGAATTGTATGGTGGTGCATAACACACCTCAATGTCTTGTAAATCAAAAACACTAAAATTCCCTTTAATTGCTGTAGCTAATATATCAATACGTTTTTCAACTCCACTCATTCCTACAGCTTGAGCTCCAAATATTTTCCCATCCTTAGGATCAAACAACATTTTAATTGCTATTGGAAAAGACCCTGGATAATATCCTGCATTAGAACCTGGATGTATATGAATTGCTTTATAATCAATCCCTAGTCTTTTAAGCGTTTTTTCATTATTACCAGTTGCAGCTACTGTATAGTCAAATACTTTGGCAACTGATGAACCAAGGCTTCCTTTATACTCCTCATTTTTTCCAATTATATTATTAGCAACTAATCTACCTTGACGATTTGCAGGCCAAGCTAGAGGAATCATTGTAGGCTTCTTATTTACAAAATCCATAACTTCAATTGCATCTCCTAGTGCAAAAATGTTTAAATCAGAAGTTTTCATATGCTTATCTACTACAATAGCTCCTCTTTCATTTAACTCAATGCCTGCTTCTTTAGCTATTCTAGTTTCTGGTTTAACACCAATTGATAAAATTATCATATCAGTATTAATTTTTCTTCCACTTTTTAAAACGATTTTCTTTCCTTCGTCTTCAAAAGACTCTACACCGTCTTTTAAAATTAATTCTACATTCTTATCAATTAAATGATCATGTACTATACTTGCCATTTCTATATCAATTGGAGCCATTACTTGATCACTAGCTTCTACTAAAGTTACATCAATGCCTCTTTCCTTTAGATTTTCAGCCATTTCAAGTCCTATAAATCCTCCACCTATTACAACTGCTTTTTTAGGATTTTTATTATCAACAAATTCTTTTATTTTATCCGTATCTGGTATATTTCTAAGTGTAAATAAATTATCACATTTATCAATTCCTGATATTTTAGGTTTTAAAGGACTTGCTCCTGGAGATAATACTAAAATATCATAGTCTTCTTCATAAACTTCATTACTCTTGTAATCTTTTATACTAACTTTTTTATTTTCCTTGTCTATTTTTATAACTTCACTTAAATTTCTTATATCTAAATTGAATTTTTTACTCATTTCTTCTACAGTTTGAACTATAAGTTTTTCTCTATCATTAATGGTCCCTCCTATATAATATGGAAGTCCGCAATTAGCAAATGATATATATTCACCTTTTTCAAACATAATTATATCTAAATTTTCATCTAGCCTTCTAAGTCTAGCCGCAGTAGATGCTCCACCTGCAACTCCACCAACAATGATAACTTTTTTAGACATTTTATCTCTCCTTACTTTATTATTTTTAACATAAACATTTCTATGAAATAGTATTCTCTAATATTGCTTTCTGTATTTATTTAAATGCTACAAGTCTTTATTTCTTATATTTTAATAAAGTTATACCATAATAAGCTTATTAGAATCTGTGACTTTATCACACAAATATAAAATTAGTTTTAATATTGTTTAGTATATTTCCTTTATTTAAAACAGCTACTATAAATTCTTCTTAACAACATAACTTTTCTTCTATTAAAATTAGACTTTAACATTTCAATTTGATATTATACAAATATATAGAAATGTATTCTAATAAAGGTAAATAATAAATATGTTACATAAGGAGAAAAGATGAAAAAAATACTAATAGTAGAAGATGACATTATCTTAAATTCTGGATTATGCTATAATCTCCAATTAGATGGCTATGTTGTTACACCAAAATATAACATAAATTCAACATTAAAAATTCTAAATATAGAAAATTTTGATTTAATCATTCTGGATGTAAATTTACCTGATGGTAATGGTTTTGATTTATGTAAAAGCATAAAACAAATTCAAGATACTCCTATAATTTTTTTAACTGCTTGTGATTTAGAAGATGATATACTTTCTGGATTTAAACTTGGCGCTGATGATTACATAACAAAACCCTTTAGTATAAATATATTTAGACAAAAAATAGCTGCAATACTTCGTAGATGTAATAAAAATTTATTTTCTTGTATTTATAAAGATTCTAATCTTACAATGGATTTCAATGAAATGACAGCAACTGTTAATAATAAAGCTATTTCATTTACTCCAACAGAATTTAAAATGCTAAAGATCTTAATTTCCAATAAAGGACAAGTTCTTACTAGACAAGTTCTTCTTGAAAAGCTCTGGGATTGTGATAGAAACTTTGTAGATGAACATACTTTAACTGTTAATATAAATCGTCTAAGAAATAAAATTGAAACTAAAAATGTTAAATACATAAAAACCATCTATGGTATGGGGTATATGTGGGTAGGTGGAAAATACAATGAAAATTAATTTATCATTCAATAAAATTTATAACTTAACTATATCACTGTTAATTTTGCTTTTTATAAGTTTTACAGCTTTTATTTTTATCAAAATAGAAAATTTCAACGTGAAAATTTTAACTCTTTTATTTGCTTTATCTTATATTTTTCTTGGATTAATTTTTATTATTTTAATAAGAGAAAGAATTATCTATACATTTAAAACTATAGATAATTGCATCGATGATATGATCTCTGGAAAGGATAATATTGCTTTTAATCTTGAAGATGAAACTTTGGTATCTAAATTTCAAAATAAATTAAAAAAATTATATAACTTAATGCTTGAGAGTAGAAATAAAAGTGAAATAGAAAAAATAGAAATTCAAAGTTTAATTTCTGATATTTCTCATCAAGTTAAAACTCCTATTGCAAATTTAAAATTATATAATTCTACCTTAATTGAAAGAGAACTTTCTAAAGAAAAAGTTAATGAATTTTTATTATTAATAAACAATCAATTAAATAAATTAGACTTTTTAATGCAGTCAATAATAAAAATGTCTAGACTTGAAACTGGTTTAATATCTTTAAATATAAAGTCTTCTCTTCTCTGTAATACGATTGCATCTTCTTTAGGCAATATAATATTTACAGCAGAAAAGAAAAATTTAAATATTAATGTATCTTGTGATTCTTCATTAATTGTAAAACATGATGCCAAATGGACAAGTGAAGCTATTTTTAATATTTTAGATAATGCAGTAAAATATACTCACTGTGAAGGTAATATTTCTATAAGTGTTACTCCTTTAGAGATCTTTACTAAAATAGATATAAGCGATGATGGCATTGGTATAAATTCTAAAAATATATGTAAAATTTTTAATCGTTTTTATCGAGAAGAAGATGTTTATGACATTTCTGGTATTGGCATCGGTCTTTATCTTTCTCGTGAAATCATTTCAAAAGAAGGTGGCTATATTAAAGTAAGTTCAAGTAAAGGTAACGGATCTACTTTTTCAATATTCTTATTAAATCAATAGCTATTTTTTGATTTAGTCAATTTTTTATCAGAATATTGATATATGCATAAATAAAACTGGATAGAGATGTGATTTAAAAGTAGTATTTATATTTTAATATAAATCATAAGCAAATTATCTCAAATTTGTAACATTATATTTTTAAACTGTGAGATTTTTGTTACATTTAGTTTCTAAAATATATATTGAAAATACATTTTAGAAAGAGGTAATTATATGAGTAATGAAAATTCGTCTAAATCTAATAAAAAATCAAAAACTAAAGTAATTTCTTTAATTTTAATAATGTTCTTAGTTATAATCTTGACTAGTATATGGTATCTTCATAGTAATAATATGATAATTTTTAAAGAAAGTAAAATACATGAAGTATATGTTGATTTAGGAGAATTTACTGTTGGTTTAAACGATACTTCTAAAAATAGATATTTTAAAGGTAAACTTTCTGTAGGTTATAATAAAAAAGATAGTATTGCTAAAAATCAATTAACAAAAGAGAATAAACTTCCTATTGTAAAAGATATAGTAAATAATTATTTTAGAAATAGAGATTATGATTATTTAAATGATTTAAATAATGAAAAGAAAATTAAACAAGAATTACTTGATGTAATAAATAAAAATCTTCAGGACTTTAAAATTATAGACATAAGATTTTCTCAATATTTATTGCAATAAATATACTAAACTTAATAAGGGGTTTTAATATGTCATTATTAGAAACTATTAATTTAAGTAAACAATATGAACAAGGTCTAAATATTGTTAAAGCTTTAAACAATATAAATTTAAAAATAGAGAAAGGAAACTTTATTGCTATAGTAGGTACATCCGGCAGTGGAAAATCTACTTTACTTCATATGTTAAGTGGTCTTGATAGACCTACTTCTGGGCAAGTTTTTGTTAATAATAAAGATATTTCTAAGTTTACTGAGGATGCTCTTACTATTTTTCGCCGTCGCAATATTGGTTTTATATTTCAAAATTATAATTTAATTCCTATGTTGAGCGTTTGTGAAAATATATTACTTCCTCTTCAACTTGATGGGAATAATATCGATACTGATTTTTTCAACAAAATTGTTACTATATTAAAGTTAAAAGAAAAACTTTCTTGTCTTCCTAACCAGCTATCAGGTGGACAACAACAAAAGGTTGCCATTGCACGAGCATTAATTACTAAACCAACAATTATACTTGCTGATGAACCTACAGGAAATCTTGATAGTAAAACAAGTCAAGAAGTTTTAGGATTACTAAAAATTTCAAGTGAACTTTTTCATCAAACAATTGTTATGATTACACATAATGAAGAAATAGCTCAACTTGCTAATTCTATAATTCGTCTTGAAGATGGAAAAATAATAAATTAGAGCTATAATCTAAATATTAAAACATAGACTAAATAAAAAAGGAGGGGTAATTATATTTGAAAATGACAATAAAAAAGTTATTTTTATGCTTTGTAAAAAAAGCTTTAAAGCTAATAAAATCAGAAATGTACTTGCAATTTTCTCTATAATATTAACTACTGTGTTATTTACAAGCTTATTTACTCTAGCTTTTAGTATATGCAAATCTGCTGAAATTTCAACAATGCTTGAACAAGGTAATTCATCAAATTTCACTTTACAATATATAACAAAATATGATTTTAACAAAATGAAAGAGCATCCTTTAGTAAAAGATATAGGTATTTCTATACCTATATCTAAAATTACAAATAAAGAATTTATTAATTCAAATATTCAAATGTTATATTGTAATGAAATTTATGCCAAGTGCAATTTTTCCTATCCTAAAATTGGAACTATGCCCATAAAATCAAATGAAATAATGACTAGTACAAAAGTTTTAGATATGTTTAATATTCCTCATAATATAGGTGCATATTTATCTTTAAATGGTAAAGATTTTGTATTAACAGGATTTTATGATAATTCTTATGTTGAAAGTAATAATAAAATTTATGTTTCAGAAGAGTTCTTAAAAAATAATTTCATACATTACAATGAATTAAATTCTGATAAAATAATTGTTGCTGATATAATATTAAAAAATAATTTTAATGTTAACAAAAAAATTAATAGAATATTAAAGGATTGTAATATAGAATCTGATATAAATCTACGTATTAATTGGTCATATGATTTTATTTGTAGTCCCGAAATAATTTTTTCTTTATCTCTTGTAATTTTATTTATAACTTTTACAGGATATTTAATTATTTATAATATTTTTCATATATCAATAGTTAAAGATATTCAATTTTGGGGTCTTTTAAAAACTCTAGGGACAACATCAAAACAAATAAAGAAAATTCTTTTTATACAAGCTCTTTTTCTTTCAATTATAGGTATACCCATAGGCATATTTTTAGGTTATATGATTAGTATTATTCTTTTACCTATAATTAATAAAACTTTAATGAATAATTTACTTGCTTATCAAAATATTCATTTTTCCTTGCACCCAAATATATTTATTTTAACAACAATTTTTTCTCTTATTACAGTTTTTATCGCTTGCATTAAACCTAGTAAAGTAGCTGCATACATAACACCTATTGAAGCTATAAAGTATTCTCATGTTAGTAAAAATAATATTTTCCTAAAAAGAAACATAAATACAAACGGTAAAATATATAAAATGGCTTTTTTAAATTTATTTAGAGATATAAAAAAATCTATAATTATAGTAATTTCATTATCCCTTAGTTTAATATTGTTTAATGCTGTATTCAACATTGTAAATAATTATAATATAAATATATATTTACAAGAAAATTCATTATGTGATTTTCAAGTTAGTAATAAGAACTTTTTTAGCTATTTGACTTTTCAATATGATAATGAGGATATACTTCCAAATAGCCTTATAAGTTTAATAAATGGCAATGATTATATTAAAGAGAGAGGCTATTTATATTTTGATGGTGTTCCTCATACCGTAAGTATCGACGCATTAAATAATATTAATAATACACTAAATTTAACTTATCCTAAAAGTAAATATTACTTAAATGAAAAATTTGATGAATTTAAAAAAATTGGAAAATGTAATATTAAATTATATGGAATGAATGATTTTCTTTTACAAAAATTACTAATAATTCAAGGAGATCTTAATTTAGAAAAATTTAAAGAAGGTAATTATATTCTTATTTGTCCTACTACATCTAATTATAATAACACAATAAGTTACTATAAAATAGGAGACAAAATTACTATAAAATATGATGATTTTAAAACTAAAACTTATGAGGTTATAGGATTTTGCACTATACCTGATCAATTACATTCAAATTCTAATGGATTTCATGGAGATAAAAATTCAGATTTTAATATTGAATGTATTTTACCAGATAATGAATTCAAAAATCAATTTGATAATCCTTTGTTAGCAAGTTATTACTTTAATGTAGATAATAATAAAATAAATGAAATGCAAAATTTTCTTGAAAATTATACTATGAATATTGATTCCAACATAAAATATAAATCTACTGCCACATATATTTCTGAACTAAAATCAATACAACGCTCCTACAGTATAGTTGGATATGTTTTAGTACTTATTATTGGTTTAATTGGAATACTCAATTTTATAAATTCTTTTATTACAGAAATAATTTCTTATGAAAAAGAATTTGCAATCCTTGAAAGTATAGGAATGACCAAAAAACAAATATTAAAACTTTTAACATATGAAGGATTATATTATGCAATTTTAACTATAATATTTGAAATCACTATAGGTATATATTTTTCTTCTACTATAATTAAATCATTAACTAATAATATAACTTATATTAATTATTGTTTTAAACTTACCCCTATTTTCATATCATCTTCAATTTTAATTGTTATTTCAATTATACTTCCAAGAATTATATACAAAAATACCTATAAAAAAAGTCTTATTGATAGAATAGAAAATTTTTAATAACAGAAAACCTTGTAATTCTAAAACTACAAGGTTTTATATTTTTTATTTAATATCTGAAAGTTCAATAAGTATTTTACTATCAATTTCATCTTTTTTATGCAAATTGAATTCAATATCATCTAACTCTTCCTCTATCTTTACATTAGGTAAATTGATTATAAATTCACAGCCTTTTTCTTCATTATCTTTTAGATTGATCTCTCCGTTATGAGAATTTACTATATATTTAACTAAAGATAAGCCTATTCCACTTCCCTCTACATTTCTTCTAAAAGACTTATCAACTTGTACAAATCTTTCAAAAACGCTTTTTCTAAAATCTTTTGGAATTCCTATTCCATCATCTTTTATAGTTATGCTTAAATACTCATCATTATTTTGACTTTCAATATTCACAAATATATTTCCATTATCACTTGTAAATTTAATAGCATTAGAAAGAAGATTTAAAATTGCTCTTTCCATATTTTCTGGATCACACTTTATTTCAAGGAACTCACAATCTGTATCGAAAATTATATTCCTTTTTCTAGCTTTCTCATATTCTGCTATTGATAGAGTTATATTTTCAACCAAACTAATAATTTCACAATTAACAAAATTCATTTTAAAACATCCAGCATCAAACTTAGTAACATCAATAATGTTATTAATAAGTCTTAACATCCTAGAACAATTTTGTGAAATTGTGTTTTCATATTTATTGTAGTATTTTAAAAATTCTTCTTCATTATAATTGTACATTCTTAAAAGTTGAAAAGATGAAATGATTATATTAAGTGGTGTTCTAAGTTCATGAGATATGTTTGCAAAAAATTGACTCCTCATTTCCTCTTCTTCCTTCAATTTATACATTTCATTTTTTTGATTAACCACTTCATAACTTAACTCCTTGTTTTCTTTAGACTTAGTTATTATTTCTATAAATACACTGATTATTATTATGAAAAAACCTAATGCCAATAGACAGCGATTTAATACATACATCATCTTTTCGTCTTTATATAAACTTTTAACTAGTAAAATTCTGCTCAAAAACATAACACTTAAACTAGCAAAAGTTATAAAATAATTAAATTCTTTTTCTTTAAAGTATTTTATACATACTTCTAATATTAATAAGTACGTCGCTAAATTTATTATACACTTAATAATCATAAGAATATTTATATTAATTGCATGTGAATAGTACTGCATTATATTTAACTCCATTAATATAAATAATACATTAGAAATCAAAACAAATATTACTGTAGCAAATCTATTTTTACAAATACCTTTGGTTACTTTGTTTTGATTGAATATAGTTAAATATAATAATAGCGTTCTAAATATTGATGCAAAACCTACAAATGATGAGTTAGAATGCATAAGAACACTTATATTTATATGTTTTGTTAAAAAATCAACTATTAAAAATTCAGAATATATAGATAGATAGATTAGTGAAAACATAAAAAAATAATTTTCTTCGTATAAATAATAATATAAAAAACAACAAAACACTGATATAAATCCTATTATATAATTTATACCTTTTATATCTTTAACAAGAGTTAATTCAGCTAAATCTACATTATTAACCATAAAAATATTCAATTTAAATATAATATAAAAGCTAATTACATTTGTTATTATAAGCAATATTAACTTTTTGTTAATCCCCTTTATCCCTTCCGTCAGCACTTTAAAAGTCCCCCCTGTTAAATAAGTTAAGTATTTTCTTTCTGTTTATATAAAACACATACTCATATATAAATTTATTAACAACATTGAGATATTAATTCAGTACATATATATTGAAATAAATTCCATATTTATATATGTTTATATAAAATATCCTATTAATTCCTGTCCGTATTATAGCATTAATTTAAATTAATTAAAATAGTATTTGTATCTTTAATACTTATATCACCTAACACTAATCCTTAATTATTAAAGTAAATGATTGTGATCCTGCATTGCCACCAGTATCCATAAGCATAGGGATAAATGCTGTAATTATTCCAACTATTCTATCTTCTTTGTCAACTACAGTCATATCAGCTTTTAAATCCAAAAATTCAATTGTCATTATTGCACCTTCTGATATTATTTTAGCTATATCTACTGAATTCATATCTTTAAGATAACTACCTATAAAACCACCTTAAATTAAGTTCATTTTATAGATAGATACTTATACTATTTAGTTATACATTTACTGTGTTAATTTCTTTTCTAAACTTTTTTATTGCTTTCTTTGAGCCTCTTTTTAAATCTTTGTCTAATTTTCTTTCTTTAAAACTTACAAATAATTGATTCAAATCATAATCTTTTGGATACAATTCTTCTGCTGTAAATTCCAACTTTAATCTTTTAAAATTCACTTCTACAAATTCATTATTTAAAAATACAACTACATTATTAAATCTATTTTTTGTTTTATAGACTACTGCACTAACCTTTTTATCTAATAATAAAACTTTATCACCTATTTTATAGTCATACTCATTAATTATATCTTCATATTCTAAGTTTTCATTTTCAGTTTTATTCTTTAATAATTTTCTTGAATCTATAATCTCATAATTATATTCTTTACTCTTAAAATATCTCTTACTTCTATCAAGTATAACATCATCAATGCCCATTTTTTTTGCAATATATAAGGCGTTACTTTCCCCACTTTTTCCTATATTAAGCCTATACATAGGTTCTAAAGTATCTTTTTTAAATTCCATTGCAGCATTTTCAAAATGTGGATGATTATAAGAAAAATTTTTAATTTCACCATAATGAGTGGATGCAACTGTTATACATCCTTTTTTATAAAACTCCTCTAATATCGCAATAGCTAATGCTGCTCCTTCATTAGGTTCTGTACCACTTCCTATTTCATCAAATAAAAGCAATGTATTTTTAGTGCTTTCTCTTAAAATTCTTGATAAATTACCAACATGTGATGAAAATGTACTTAATGAATTTTCAACGCTTTGATCATCACCAATATCAACAAATATATTATCAAACACAGCCATTTCAGAGTTTTCATTTGCACTTATATGAAATCCACTTTGGATTGCCATTGTAAGAATTCCCACTGTTTTTAATACTACTGTTTTTCCTCCAGCATTAGGACCAGTAATTATTAAACTTCTATATTCCTCTCCTATTTTTAAATTTAAAGGTATTGAATTTTTAATCAATGGATATCTTCCATCTACTATATTAATAAAGCCGTGATTATTTAATTTAGGTTTAACGCCTTTAATATCCTTACTATATTTTGCTTTAGCTAATATCATGTCATATTCAGATATAACTTCAACATTAACTTTTAATTCTCTAATTCTTGAAAAAATCATTTCTGTTAAAGTTGATAGTATCTTATATTCTTCAATGCTTTCTTCACCCCTTAAAGAAGCTAGTTCAACTGTATATTTAGATATTATGTTTGGCTCCATAAATACAGTGTTTCCTTTTGAAGATACTTCCACAATACTGCCACTAACTTGATTTTTATATGAAACTTTTATTGGAACAGTATACCTTCCATTTCTTTGACTTACAAAAGCTTCTTGCAAATATTCTCGATTAGATGGACTTTTTATAAATTTTTCAAGTTTTTCATTTATCTTTCCTTCACATAAATCAATGTGCTTTCTTATTTTTTTCAATTCTTTTGTTGCATTAGAATCAATTATCGTACCTTTAATTGATATTGAAATTTCCTCTTCTATATATTGAAGTTCAGTTATATTTTCTCCATAGCTGCTTAATGTAGGCGCATATCCTTCTTTGTCTTTAATAAATAATTTTACTTTTCTACATCCTCTTAAAAAATCACCAATAGTTATTAATTCTGAGGGTTCAAGCACTGCCCCTTTTTCCATTTTATTCAATAATGGATTTATATCAAATATTCCTTCAAGAGGCATATGATAAGATGCATCTATAAGTCTTCTTCCTTCTGAAGTTTCATTTAACATTCTATTTACTTGCTTTAAATTCTTACTTGGCATAAGTTTATCTATTAAATTTTTACCTAAATTGCTTATACAATATGATTTTACAATTTCTTTTAAATTTTCATAATTTAATTTTTCTATTGTTATATTATTCATTCTTTTCGTCCTTCTTTTTTTAAATTCAAGTCACGAAAATCTATATAGATTTCAAGATTTAAATTATATTATTTTAGTAATATTATTGTTTTTAAGCCTATAAATATAATTACAAAATAAATAAAGCCATGGATATCTCCACGGCTAAAAAATCAACATTAATAAAAGATATAGTTATTTATATCTTTTAAAGTAAAGTTATTTCATGACTCGTAGTGTATCTATAATAATTAATTTTTCCATCAACAAATAAAGGTTCTATAACCCATTTTTTGATGAATATTAAATTAGTTATAATTAAATACTTACTACACTCACAAAAATACCTTCCTTTTTCTGAAATCTATATATTTTTATATTATTTTAAAACTTATAGTTTGTCAATAATAAATTTTAAAATAATAATCTTTATTCTACTCAAAGTATTTACATAAATTAAATATATCTATTTTTCTTATAGTATCTACCATCACATCAGCTTTTGATAAATCTTGATTACCTGAATTTACATTATCAAAACCTATACATTTCATTCCAGCTCTTTTAGCAGCTTGTACACCATTATGAGAATCTTCAACTACTATACAATTTTTTGGACTTATACCTAACTTTTTGCTTACTTCTATGTAAACATCAGGATATGGTTTACTTCTTTCAACTTCTTCTCCACTTACTATACAATCAAAAGCACCATGTAAATTAAACTTATCTATAACAGCTTCTATTAAACTTCTAGGAGAAGATGATCCTATAGCTGTCTTTATATTATTTTTTCTTAAAGCATTTAATAATTCTCTAATTCCATTTATAGGTTCTAGTGACTCTTCTTTTACTTTGTTAATAATAAGTTTAGATTTATACTCCATAAGCTCACTAACAGATTTCTTTATTCCATATCTTTCTTTTAATTTTGTAAAAATATATTCATTTGTAGCACCTGCATATAATGCTAATTCTCTCTTAGATATATTTATACCCAAGGTATTCATAATTTCGCCATGCACCTGACGATGTATTGGTTCACTATCTATTATTACACCATCCATATCAAATATAAATGCCTTCATAACTTCACACACCCTTTTCTATTTCTTTTATTAATTATAACATAATTAGAATTTTTTACCTATTAATATTTTAAAGTTACTTTTTTAACAACACTTAAATAAGTGTTACTTATAATCTTATTGCTACGACTTATTATATTCTAAGCTTACATATGAAAATAAGGATTATTTTCATAAAACAATCCTTATTTTTTATTGTATATATCTCTAAAAACTCATACTATACTTTAATAATTTAAATTCCTTGTTGCATACAAGTCCTTAAATCATCATCAGGTTCACTTATTAATTGTAGATTAAATGTATCAACTAAATATTGTAGTACATTAGGGCTAAAGAACGCAGGTAAAGTTGGTCCAACAAATATTCCTTTTATGCCTAATGAAAGTAATGCTAAAAGGTCAGCAACTGCTTTTTGTTCATACCAAGATAAAATTATTGAAAGTGGTAATCCATTTACATCTGTATCAAAAGCATCTGCAAGTGCTGTTGCAATTCTAACTGCTGAATATGCATCGTTACATTGACCAACATCTAACAATCTTGGAAGTCCTGCAACTTCTCCAAAATCTAGCTTATTAAATCTATATTTTCCACATGCAAGAGTAAGAATTATACAATCCTTTGGAACTTTCTCTGCAAATTCAGTATAATAATTTCTTCCTGGCCTTGCCCCATCACATCCTCCAATTAAGAAGAAGTGTCTAACTTTCCCATCCTTAACTGCATTTACTATTGTTTCTGCATTACTTAAAGTTGCATGATGCCCAAAACCCACTAATATTTCATGTGGTTCTTCTGATTCTTTAAATCCACCAAGTTCTAATGCCTTTTCTATTATCTCTGTAAAATCTTTGTAACCATCCTTCTCTGCCTTTATATACTTTACTCCATCCCAGCCAACTACACTTGTAGTAAATATTCTATCCTTATATGTTTCCCTAGGTCTCATAAGACAATTTGTAGTCATAAGAATACATCCTGGAATACCATTGAATTCCTTTTGTTGATCCTGCCAAGCTCCACCATAATTACCAACAAGATGTTTATATTTCTTAAGTCCTGGATATCCATGGCTAGGTATCATTTCCCCATGAGTATATATGTTAATTCCTTTTCCTTCTGTTTGCTTAAGTAGCATTTCTAAATCTCTTAAATCATGACCAGAAACAATTATAAATGGTCCTTTCTTAATATGTACATTAACCTTGTGTGGCGTTGGATTTTTATAAGTTTCAGTATTAGCTTCATCTAATTTTTTCATAACTGCTACACTCATATCTCCAGTTCTCATTGTCATTCTAATTAGTTCTTCAACACTTAAATTACCATTTGTTGTACACTCTAGTCCTCTAAAATAAAAGTTATCAACTTGATCATCATAATAACCTAAAAATCTAGCTTGATGACCATAAGCACTTATACCTTTTAATCCATAAATAATTGTTTGCCTAAGTGATCTTACATCTGCATCTATATTTTGATCAAACATAATTCCAGCTTTTTTAGAGTCTTTAAGCATTTCTTCCTTGGTTTTAGTTAAATCATAAGTTGCTTCTTCTGGATATTCCTTATCATTCCCTACTTTATTTCTCAATTCTTCTTTGATTTTTTGAGAATCTCTAAGCATTTCAACATGAACTTCTGCATCAAAATTAACATTAGTAAGTGTCGTAAATAATGAATTTTCTACGAATCTAACAATACTCTTATCTATGTTTTCTCCCTTTTCTATAAGTTCCATTGCATAAACACTTATACCTTTACATTGGTATATAAGTAAATCTTGAAGATTAGCTACTTCAGGTGTCTTTCCACATACACCTAATTTAGTACAACCTTTTCCCCCTGCTGTTTGTTCGCATTGATAACAAAACATTGGATTTTCTTCCATAACATATCACTCCTATTAAAATTAGTCTATCTTAATTGTTTCACTTAATAATAATTAATATGTACTTATTTCTATTTTTATAAAAAAAATCTTTAACAATACTCTAAATGAACATTGTCAAAGATTTTATTATATTTGAAAATCTCAATATTTAAATTAAAACAAAACATATAAGTAGAAAATTATATACTTCTAACTTTAAAAACTTTCATAATTAAATTAAAATTCTATAATCTCAGATACAATTCCTTGTTCCTTCATTTCCTCAATTGCACCTTTATATTCTTCTATTTGTGGTGCAATCTTAACTGCTTCTTCATAACAATATAATGCTTTCTTCTCATCATCAAAATGATGATAACAAGCTGCTAATTTATTAAGTAATAAATGATTGTTCTTGTTTATTTTTAGTGACATTTTGTAGTACTTAATAGCTAACTTATAGTTAAGACTAAACTTGTCATTTTCTTTAAACTCTAAAACATTTTCTCTATTCATATAGATATTTCCGATACACTCATATACAGTACACATTAAACTACTATAATTATGCTTTTCTTCTTCTGTAAATTCTTGTTCACCTTTTCTAAAATAATCTAATGCATTATCAATATCACCTAACTCTGCATAGCAAAACCCTATGTGAATAAGACTCAACGACTCCTTGCTAAGTTCATAATATTCATCAAATAATTTAATTGCCTCATTAAAATTTCTTGAAGCTCTGTAAATAAGTCCTTTTATAAACATTGCATAATAATTCTTAGAATCAAATTCTAATGCTTTACTCGCAAAATATAATGACTTTTGAAGTTTTCCTTTTTTTAAATCACTCATAGCAATGTTGTTTAGAACTAATGAAAGTTCCTCTTCTGTTTTTATAATTCCGCCTGTTATATTTATCTTGTTTTCCTTTAAAAAATTATCTATTTTATCTTTTAAGTTTTCTTTCATTTCATCTACACCTACTTTGGTATTTAATTTTTAATTACATTTTAACATAAAAGTGAAATTTTTAGTGAATATATTATAAATAAAAGAAAATGAATATTATTTTACTTTTTAGTAAAACTATACTTGGAGGTGTTCTTATGGTAAATCTAAGTATGAAAGAAAGAATGTTGTTGCAAGATGAAAAAAGTCATGAAGAATTATGTGTTGAAAAATACAATAGATATTCTGATAAAGCTTGCGATGTAGAATTAAAAAATTTATTTTCAACATTAGCTCAAAAGGAACAACAACATTTAGATACTATTAATCAAATGTTAAGTGGAAGTGTTCCAAGTGTAAATCAAGGTCAACAATCTAATCAAAATCAAACTGCTAACCAAAATCAAACTTCTATGCAAAACATGAATATGAATAATGCTACTAATTCTCAATTAACTCAAAATGATATTAGTAATGATAAAATGTTATGTCAAGATTCATTATCTACTGAAAAATATGTATCTTCTACCTATAATACAACTATATTTGAATTTAAAGATAAAAATATGAGGCAAGTGTTAAATCATATTCAAAAAGAAGAACAAGAACATGGTGAACAACTATACAATTATATGAGTCAACATGGAATGTACAACTAATTAAACTAAGGCATAAATAAAATCACAAAAATGGATTCAAGTAATCTGAATCCATTTTTTATTTAAAACCTAATTAATATTCTAAAATAATTTCTTTATTCTAATCTAGATTTCTACTTCAATTATGCTGTTTTGTTCATGTTCAATTTCTTTTAAAGCTTCAATACATATAATATAATACTTATGTTCATATTTCTCTTTATTAAGCATTACTTTTGTATGTATGTTTGAAAAAGACTTTACTACTATAATAATAAATGCAAGCAATATAGCTAATGTCATAATTGGTCTGTTAGAATATTGTGTGGAAATTCCTCCCAAAAAAGCAACTACAGCTATCATAAATATATTTAAGTAATATTTTTCTGAATATGCCCTACAAGATATAAATCTCTCATTTAAATATGCCTTTTCTAAATCTATGTCCAAATTTTTATTTTTTAAATAATCATTCTTTACTCTTTCATACATTTGTCTAATATCTTTATCACTGTCTTTGTATTTAACATAGTCTAAATGTATATTACCAAATGGTCTATTTCCAATTGCATGTTTTCCTCTCATCTCTCCATCTCCTATATATAACACTTTTACTATATTATGTATTATTTTTATAAAAAAATAAAGAGGTAAATATAGAAAATTAATTTCTATAAATACATCTAATTTCTACTCTCCATATTTTTTGCTGTATTTGACTTCAACTTTTATATTAGGATACTTTTTACAAAACTGGCTAATTACATAATAGCAGCTTGGACACGGCTCTAATTTAGTATATAAAATAAGAGTACCTTCATCTTTCAAGGCTTTCTTCTCTATTTGTCTATGTATTTCTTCAAATATCTTTTTTTCACTATCATTAACTCTGTTATATCCTATTCCTAAATTACCAAGCTTATTAACTTTACTACTTTTAAAAGTTGCATTTTCTAATAAAGTTACCTTGCAATAGTTCTTTATATCATTACTTCCGCTTATTGCTTTAAACTCTTTATTATCATATGTTGCCACAGCTATATTTATAGAATCCTGTAAAGCCATACTTTGATTTATGTTAAAAGTTGATTTTTCTTTTTCATCAACTTTCATATATTTATGTATATTCTTTATTAAACGTTGTATTCTTGGTATGTTACTACTTAAATAATCATGATATTCTACAGAACCTTCCTTAGCTATAATATGTTCATACTTTATTTTTTTAGGTATTTCTATAGATATTGTTTTAATCTTAGACTGACTATTATACTTTTGTTTCACATTTTCATTTTTAATAAGAACCATTTTTTTCAATAATTCAATATCTTTTGTATAAAGATATTCCTTATTTATTTCTTTTTCTAAATTTTCTAATCTAATCTTACCTTCTCTACTTATTATTCCAGATATATCATCTTTTATTTCTTCTATAGCCTTTATTATATCTTCAACATTATCTTGAATGCTAGATTCTCGTTCATATTCAACTCTATCTATATTTAATTTTTTTATTGCACTTATTTTTTCACATAACCTATTATGCTCATTTTCAAATAATATCATCTTTTTTATATAATCAATTAAATCGCTAGTATCATAAACTTTATAAGTAATTTCAGGATTATTAATATATGTATGTAGAATCTCTATTACACTATTATCTACTTGAAAAATTTTCACAATATCCGCTTTAAATTTTTCTTCATCAAACTTATTTATCTCATATCCTTCTTTTTTCAATGCATCTTTAAATTCATCTAAATTATTTATCTTAATCCGACTTTTTTTTGTCTTCTTTGATAAAGTATTTATTGGAATCTCTTCTTCAATACTTTGAGTATTGCCTCTTAAAGAATTAAAAGTTTTCTTTTCCTGCACAATAACTCCTCCAAATTAACGTTTTTAGTACATATTTTTTATCTTATGAATAAGATTTCAGAGAATATACTAACTTATATTATACATTTTATTTTACAGTATGCAATTACAACTAAAATACTTAAACATATCATGTGGGATTTTATATTTTCACTCTAGTTTATACTTAGTTATTGATTGCATAAAAATACTCTCCTTTCAAAGTTATAGATTTTTAATCTTTCTACTTTAAGGAGAGCATATATTTTTTAATAATACAATCTTGGTATATATTATTAAGTTATTATTTATAAATTGAAATCAATTAATTTAACTTAAATTTTAAAAATAATCTGAAAAATATGGTGACTGCTGCTCTATTGCATCTTCCAACATATCTACAGTCTTAGAACTACACACAATACGTCCAATTCTATGCAGATAATCTGGGCGTTTATATCCTAATAACATAGTTGTCATAGTTTGAATATCGATTCTATCTGTAGTTTTTTCTACTGAATGAACTACCTTACCTTTTCCATCATTTGAAATTTTCAATGTAAATGTTCCTTGATTCCAAGCAAGTAATGGATCACTAAGTGTAAATGTCCATTCACGCTCTATAGTATCAGCCTTAAAAGGATATTCTTCAATAAAATGTTCAAAATCAACAATTCTAGCCATAAAATATGGTGAAATAATTTCTTTTATATCAGCATCCTCCAATAAAAATGCTAATGGCTCATCTGTAAATGTATTTCCTACGACCTTTGAAATCATAGAAAAATGAGCACTTACAAAGTTCCATAATCCTATTCTTGCATCTTCATTAACAAATATCATATCTTTAATATGAAAAACATCATCAGCTATCCAATATATTACATATCCATCTGGTTTATCATCTTCATTGTAATATACTGCAGCCATTATATCATCTGTATCCCACAACCAATATTCATTCCAAGCCAGACTATCTCTCAATAGCGCACCGTGTGTCAAATAAGCAAATCTATTATAAGCTTCTTTCACTTGGTCACTATCTATATGAACACGTCTCACATCTCCAGCTACTTGCCGATTTTTTGGCAACTGATAATCATTAATTTCATATGTGATTTTATCAGATATTATTTCCCATCCCTTCCTGCGATAATAAGGAATAGAATATGGATATAAATAAGATATAAATTGTTTACGTTCTTTCATATTGTATAATGATTGATACAATAGTTTATGCATTAGCCCTTGATTTGAGTACTCCGGATAAGTTCCAACACCAGTAAGACCACCCATATCATATGTGCAATTAAAAATACGAACTTTCATAGGATAAACAGCCACCTGTGAAATCAGATTATCTCCATCAAACCACCCTAATACATCTGCCTGTTTCAATGTTGGTGATTTAGCACGAATAATTTCTTTATCTTGCCAACCAATTTGATTCAGTTCGTGTTCAGTGACTTGAAAAACATATCTTAATAACTGGTTATATTGCTCAAGATGTTCTATTCCAATACTTTTTAACTTTAATTGTTTTTTATTCATATAATATTACTCCTTTAACCAAATTCCGTTTATCTTACTATTGATTATAACATATCTATGAATATCAAATTATTAAAAATCCCAAAAGCACATTATTTAACTCATATTCTTTATATTATTTGAAAGTTTTATTATTTTTGTAAATTTAAACTCTTATTTGATAATTTTTTAGTGTTTGATTGCACATCTTTTTGTATTTCATCCTTTTCTATATCTTCATTAGATACAGATAATTTTCTTGCCAAAATCACTGCAAAAATAGGCATTACTATTAAAGTACATAGTGCTGTGTGTATACCATAGTTATCCGAAACCCATCCAAGTATCGGTGATACAACACCACCCATGGTAACTCCTAATCCCATTGTTACCCCTGAAGCTAGTCCAACATGATTAGGCAAATACTTTTGTCCAAGTGCTATCATTGGGCTATATGGCATATATAAGAAAAATCCTAATGGAATCAATATTATAGTAACTATTATTGGATTTTTTACACTTAGAAAAGCTATTAATAGTGGTAATAAACAAGAATAACCCATTATTATCACCTTTTTATTTCCAGCCTTATCAGCAAGTTTTCCTGAAAATAATGTTCCAACTGCTCCAACAACAATTAATGTAGATAATGCTATACTTCCATGTACTTCTGATTGATTTAATACATGTACAAAATAAAGTGCTAAAAATGTATTAAGTCCGAAAAATACTGTGGATCTGCAAAGAAGTGTAAGTGTTAATCTTCCAAAAGCACCCCACTGATCAACTTTTACTACTTCTTCATTTCTTATACAATTGCCTTCATTAACTAATTCATTTTCATTTTTAGAAAAATATCTTGATTCGTATAAAAGTATTAGTCCCATTATTATTGCAGGAATACACAATATTATAGTTCCCTTTAAGCCCCAGATTGATAAAATTACTGTTGTTATTATTGGCCCTACTGCAAAACCAATATTTCCACCTGCTGCAAATTGACTCACTGCAGTTGTTTTATTTTCACCTGAAAATTTATTTGTAAGCCTAGCACCTTCTGGATGATATAATGCTATTCCTACTCCACTTAAAGCTACTAAAGCAAATATCATATTATAACTACTTGTAACTCCTGATACTCCAATTCCTATACCACCTAGCAGTACACCTGTTCCAAGTGCCCAAGGAAGCGAAATTTTATCTGCATAAATTCCAAATAGAGGTTGTATTATTGATGAGCTTGCATTGGCTGCAAAAATTAAGAATGCTGCTGCTGCATAACTTAAGTTTTTCTCTGATATAAGAAATGGTAACATTGCTGGTAATGCTCCTTGATAAATGTCTGTTACTAAATGTCCAGCTGCAAATAGTCTTATAAATTTTTTGTTCATATTAAACCTTCTTTTCATGTAAGTTTATATTTTTAAGTAATTTTGTATTATTTATCTTTACTTGTAAAAATATAATTTATTCCTTATTATTATATCAAGAGAAAATCTATATTTAAAATACATATTAGGAATAGATCTATACTTAAAAGATATGAATAGATAGGTGAATGATGATGGATATAAGACAGCTTAGATATTTTTTAACCATAGCTGAAGAAGGTCATATAACTGCAGCAGCTAAAAAACTTAATATTTCTCAACCCCCTTTAAGCAAACAGCTTAAATTACTAGAAGAAGAACTTGGAGTAACATTGTTCAATAGAACGAGTAGAAGTTTAGAATTAACAGATGCTGGTATTTTGCTTCAAAATAAATCTTCACAACTCCTTGAGTTGTATAAATCAACTGTTAATGAAATAAAGAATTTTAATGATGGAATAGAAGGAACACTAGGTATAGGAACAGTTTGTTCTTCAGGGATTAATATTTTGCCACAAAAAATAAAGGAATTTTGTAAACAACATCCTAAAATAGATTATGAAATATATGAGGGCAATAGTTTTAAAATAATGGAACTATTAAATAATGGACTAATTGATGTTGGATTTGTGAGAGAACCATTTAATCTATCACTATATAATTCATTTGTAATTAAAGATAATCTTGAAAATAACTTAAATGACTATTTTGTTACAATTGCAAAATCTAAATTCTATGATTCCATAGAAAGTAACACTATTCTCATTAAAGAATTAAAAGATAAGCCATTAATAATTAATCGAAGATACGATGATGTTATAAAAAGTGCTTGTAATAAAGCAGGCTTTGAACCACAGATAATATGTAAAAATGATGATATTATTACATCTTTAAGTTGGGCCGAAGCTGGAATTGGAATTTCTATTTTACCACTTACAGCTTCTAATATCTTACCCAATGTTAATCTAAAAATAAAAAAGATAATAGAACCATCAATTGAGTCATATTTAAGATTAATATGGACTAAAAATAAACCTCTATCAAATATTTCACGTAATTTTATAGAAATGTTTGATAAAAATATTTTTAATTAATCTGGTAAATAACCTTATTCATACAAACAATAAATTTTAGTATATAATACTAAAATCTTAAAGAAAAATTGAATTTATATAATATTTTTAAGTACATCTCATGTTAAGGTTAATCTAAACGAAAAATAAAAACTATTGAACTGAGTAAAAGATTTAAATACATCTCATGTTAAGGTTAATCTGATGATTTTAGAATGATGAAAGCTACGCAAGATAGATTTAAATACATCTCATGTTAAGGTTAATCTCTCGATATTCTTTCCCTTTAACTATTTTTATCCTATTTAAATACATCTCATGTTAAGGTTAATCTAAAATTGAATCATCCAATATTTTTTGACCATACTTATTTAAATACATCTCATGTTAAGGTTAATCGTTAAAAGTTACAAGTAGTGCTTATGTAGTATCTACATTTAAATACATCTCATGTTAAGGTTAATCATATCTCATTATCATTGCAACATATTATATTATCATATTTAAATACATCTCATGTTAAGGTTAATCATGCATGGTGTTAAATTTACAGTACAAGCATTAGCATTTAAATACATCTCATGTTAAGGTTAATCATTCACAATATGTAAATTGGACGAAGAACAAAGAGGATTTAAATACATCTCATGTTAAGGTTAATCTTTTAAAATAAGTACTATTAACCATAAGAATTACAATTTAAATACATCTCATGTTAAGGTTAATCCATTGAAAATAAGCCATTCTTAAAATGTTACTATTTCTGTAATACAGTAATAGTAACACATTACAAAAATTTTACCAAATGATTTTAAAATATTAACTAAATTGTTTTAAAACTTCACTTATCCCTGTACTCATATAGTCTTACAGTAGTTGAATTAGTATAATCACCTGGTAAAATATATATTATTTTTATACTTAAATGTAATTTTCATGAACTAAGTTTGACTAATTACTCCTATTTCAAAATTATATTTTCTATCAACAACATCATAATAGATTCCTTTTTTATAATCCTTTTTTATACATATATCTTTATCATCATAAACCCTTTTAAGCGAAATAGTATTATTGTAGGTTGTATTTCCATTATTGTAGTCCTCTAACAAGATATAATCTTGCTTATAATCATCTATATCCCTTAAATCATATATATCATCACTTTTGCTTATTCCATAAAGTTGTTTTAAATTTTTATCAAATTTCTCATATCCCTCTTTAAATTTTCTATTTATTATATCTAATGCCAATTTTTCATTAAATAATTTATCATAAACATTATTGGCCCATTTAGTGTATTGGCTTATGGAAAATATACCTTGTTCTATTATTTCATATGTTAAATCTAATATTTTAGGCAATGTATTGTATGGTACAATTTGTGTATATCTATAAATATATATTTTGCCTAGTTTATCTTTAATTTTGCTCCTATTTACTCTTCCAAATCTTTGTATTAATGAATCTATTGGTGCATTATCAGTAAATAAAATATCAAAATCTATATCTAAAGAAATTTCTACCACCTGAGTAGCTACTAAAATAAAAAATTCTTTATTTTTTAATTTCTCATATATTAAATTTTCTTTTTCTACTCTATCTTTTTTCTTAAATTGTGAATTATATAAAATTATATTCTCTATACCTTTACTTTTTAAAACGATGTAAGTTTTTATTGAAGATTTAATAGTATTCCTAACTACTAATATGTTTTTTCCTTCACTAAAAGTATCTACTATATTATTTAAATCGTTATCTAGACTATTTTCAATTTTATATATATAATTTGATTTTTTATTAAACATATTTTTATCAGTTATAACATGTAAATTTTGTATTTCTAACTTTTCTTTTATCTTATTTGGAATGCATGCACTCATTAAGCAATATGCAACTTTATATTCACTGCAAATTTCTAAAAATCTTTTCATAAATCCCATGAGTTTAAAATCATATGAATGTATTTCATCTATTACTATTACAGAATTCAAAAAGTTAAGCATAGCTATATTATATCTTCCTATATTCAAAAAGTATTTAAATAAACTATCTACTGTACATACTGTCATTCCCTTGTTAAAAGTTGCATTAAATAAAATGTTACTTTTAAATAACTCATCAACTATACCATTTTCAGACTCATATTTTTTTTCTAAAAGTATTTTTGAAGCACTGTGTATTAGTCCTGTATTTTCTCCAAATACTTCACTAGATCTTTCATATATTTTATTGGATGTTGTTTGAGTTGGAAGCGTGTATATTATTCTACTATGGCAATTTTTTAAATTATTTATTGCCCAAAAATATCCCCCTTCTGTTTTTCCTTCTCCTGTTGGTATTTCTACCATCAGGCTTCCTTCATATTTAGAAAGTTCTTGTTGAAAATTTTTTAAATTAAATTTTTTAGTTTCATTTTTTTTAGCTAACTTAATTCTCACTTCTTCTTTTTCTGGTATTTTATCAAATTTAATTTTAGGAAGTGTCTCATTAAATTTTGCAGAAGCAATCCAGTCAGCTAAATTTATAATTCCAAGAACATATGAATAAAGCCATCTTAGAGCTAACATCTCTTTATTTTTTATACGTTCAATATAATAATAGATAACTTTTATTTCTTTTTGTAACTCTGATAAACCAAATTCTTTGTATTTTAAATTATAAATACATTTTTTATTCATATACTTCTCATACATTTCTTTATATTTATAAAAAAATACTTTAGCCTCTTTAAAAAATGTATGCTTAAATTCTTTACTATTTATATATTTAAATGTACTATATTTATTAAAAATTGAATGATGTGTCAATATGCAAAGCATCAACATATTAATTTCTGTTTCTTCACTAAATTCAAAATCTGTTACTTTAATGAATAGGCTACATGAATATAATGCATGATAACTTTTTTTATTATTTAAAATCCCATATTTAAACTCTTCTGTTGCTTTTCCTATATCATGAAAATAAGCTATTAAGAATATTAAATCCTTAATTTTATCTTTACTAAATCCACTTTCTTCTGAAATGATATTTAGTTGTTCATCATTAATTAATTTTAAAGCTTCAGCAATAACCATTGTTGTGTGTTCTTCTAAATTCTGAAACCTTTTTTTATTTGTTTTTGAATCTGTTATTAGTTTTGCAATTGTTCCTTTCATTTATAATTAATGACCCCTCTTCCAAAATAAAAATATATGTTACAATATAACTTTTCATAAAACATTTTGATTCTATGAATGTTTATTCATGCAACATATATCATGCAACACATATAATGTAGCTTTAATAAAATACTATTTTGTTATGATCACACTCATAACTTTCAGTTTCTTTTAGTTCAACAAAACAATTAATATACTCAACTTGCTTATACTCATCTTTATTTTTTCTTACAGTTCTATAATTTTCATCAAACTTAACTTCGTATTTTAATGGAACAATATTAGCTGTGGGCATTTCCATGTTTTCTTGTATATTTTTTATTTTAACTTCATAATAATAACCTTTATCCATAAAAACTGAATTAATAAAATTAGATTTATTTATATTCAATTGCAGATTTTTTTCAATATCATAAATTTTTACTATTTCCTCATCTAATCCAAGTGAAGGAATGCATTTAGGTTCTAAAAGAGCGTTATAAATTTTATTACTCAATTCATCATCTTTTATCTTAAGATATATTGTATATTTTGCTTTAAATAATTTATCTCTTC
Source organism: Clostridium sp. ZBS2 (assembly GCF_023845855.1). Lineage (NCBI taxonomy): Bacteria > Bacillati > Bacillota > Clostridia > Eubacteriales > Clostridiaceae > Clostridium > Clostridium sp. ZBS2. The sequence goes on along the minus strand of NZ_JAMQIF010000020.1, from coordinate 3,755 downwards.
TTATTATGCTACGTCCATGCATTCCACTTTTATTTTCTAATGTTTTATATGACCATAAATCTTTTGCCTTGCCTTGTATTGAGTCTATTACTACTGAAAGCTGAATCTTTTCTTCATTTAATAATTCATAATAGTAAGCTTCTGATTTTCTCATTATATTTGTAATCATTCCTACTATTGTAGTTTTAGGTGGTGCTAAAAAAGTCTTATGGTATGTTCTAAAAAATGGTATTCTAAAGGAATTAAAAATGCCTTCAATCCTAAACCTTATAACATTCATTCTTAATCAATTCCCATCTTTATAAAATCAAATGCCTCAGTTATTGAACAAATTTTAATATCTGCACTTAAAAATCCTTCTTCAATTTCTTTTTCATTAGAAAATATGTTTCTGGAAATTCCAACTATAATTTTATCAATAACAGATTTATTGTCTCTAATTTCATCTATTATAGATTTAAAATCTAAAGAATTATATTTATCAACATAAATGCTGTTTAATAAAAATGGATTACCAGTCTTCTGTTTTGCAATAACAACAAATTTAGGCGAAATATCTTCTAAGTTTCTTGATTGCTTGGCTCCACCATTTAAAAATCTTATTGCATCTATGAGGGTATTAATTCTATTTATCTTTTCTTTTTCTGAAAGCATAGGTGTAATTTCATACGTATATTCATTCACTTCATTGCCTATATTTTTTAAATCGATAATTATATTTCCTCTCATATAATTTAATGTATCAATTTCTACCTGAACAATATTTCCACTTTTTTTAGATTCATCTTTTACATATTGCTTTCTTGTTAAATAATCATAATATCCCTTATATGGCTGTATTGAAACCATAGGTGAAACCTTAACTGGTGACCATCTTCTCCCTCCTTTAGGTAACATATATCCAAATAAATCAAGATCGCAAAACTCTTTATACATTAATTGTTTATCATCAAACTTCTCTTTCTTCTTATCATAAATTTTATCATTTAACTCTAGAAAATTAGGATTTCCCTCTTCATTTACTGCACTTATTCTTTCCCCAAGTTGTCTCAATGTTTCTTTTAAATATCTTCTTTGAGCCTGCCCTGATATATACGCATACTCTTCTCCCTGATTATCTATAATTTTCTTTATTGGAATTATGTTTCCTCCCATTCCCTCACTACCATTTAAGGAGGCTAAATTTACCTTTGATATATACGAAATATTATAAAACATGTTAATTACCTACTTTCTCTTTACTTATTTTATATGTTACTGACTTATATTTATCTATGGAATAAATAGCAATATAATCTCTCACAATTTCCCAATTTTCTGGTTTTCTTTCTAGTTCAACAAATATTTCATCCATTATTTGATTAAATTCATTTTTAAATCTTGCAACATCTTGCTTTTTCAATACTGCAAATTTAAAATCTCTAAAATAACTAATTAATTGTTTATGATTTTTTATATTTCTTAACTTAAATAGTAAATCTTTATCCTCTATAGTCCCACAAAATACCCCTATCTTTTCCCCTATTTCCTTTGCTTTGCTGTGTAAACTCATTATTTCTCCACCTCTTCCAATTTCCTGTAAATATAAATTTTCAAATTCATAAAGCGTATTTCCAAGTCCAATTGTATTGTTTCTTAAAATTTTAAATGAAACTTCATAATATACATCTCTTAAATTTATAAATTTAAGTATATTTTCACAAAATCTTTTTATGTATAAATTAACTTTTTCTTTAGGTGCTTTTGACATTGTAATTGCAGTAATTAAATATGAAAAATATTTAAATAACGTAGAATCATTCTTAGTTTTTGTCTCTATTAATTTTTTTAAAAACATAATTACCTTGTATGATTTTGTATATTCTTCAAAAGTCGACTTCATATCTCCATCTTCTGTATACGTAACTAAATTCATTTTAGATATACTGTTATATAATTTTTTCTGCTGTTTTTGTATTTTATCTATATTTAAGAGTTCATATTCTGTTGCAATATTAAAAACATATGACTCTATATACATAAAAAATTTTAATTCAAATTCTACTATACTATTTGAAATATAGAAATTCTGATTTTGTATACCATCATTACTTAATTTTTCATAAACATCCACATTGGTAGGTATAGTTTTAAAATTGCCACCTTTTTTATCTTTAACCTTCAGTGGATTATCAGTTATATTTTTAAATAAATCTCTTTTTATTTCTAATAATGATAATAAATCAAATGAATTTACATATATGAAATATGATGAATTATAAAATCGTTTAACTTTTACTCCACACCAATAAATAAGTGCATCCCATTTATCTATATAATTATCTTTATTAATAAGCATATCTCTAAAACATTTACCACCGTCTTCAAATTGGTGTATTTTAGAATCAACTTTTAATTTATCTCCCTTAATTAAATAATCCATATAACGTTCAAAAGCTTCATCTCTTGTCATTATTAATGGTATTCTACATTTGCTATTAACTTTAAAGTCTGTTCCTTTTCTAAATAGTTTACTATCCTCTTTAATATTTGACTCATTTAGTGGGTATTTTTCAGCAAATTTCATATAAATATTAAATAATTCTTCTGTTGTTTTTTCTAATTCTTTTGGAGTAATGTATTCATACAAGTTCTTTACATCATTCCCTGTTGACTTTCCCTTAATATCATATTTCTCACTATAAATAAAATTTCCATTATACTTATCCCAATATAATCTTTTATTTTGAGTTTGAAAAACTATTTCATTATTAGTAAGAAATCCTTTGAAAATTTCATTGTAATAATTATCAATCTGATTTTTAGGTATTTTTAAAGCTAATTTGCTATTTGTTAATTCATATTTAATTTCTTCTATATTAACTTCATCCAAATATAATTTTAAATTTACTAATCCATTGTTATAAAAAACATCTTTCTTATAGAATTCTTTTACTAATATATCCTCCTTCATATCCATAATCACCTCCTGTCAGTTATAGAATATCCAGCTCCCAATATGGAATTTTTTTCAGCAAGTCCTGCTCCTAATATAGTAAAAGCTAATTTTTGAGATTTTTGATCTTCATTTACTTTTATTTTAAATTTATTTCCTAATAATGTTTTTCCTTTATATCTATATGGTATTGGTTTATTATTTAATATCTTTAATTTTTCAATAAAATAGTCTTCAGTCTTTCCAATCTCTTCTCCAAAGAAAAACCTGTATTTTTTTTCAGCATTTGCATGAAGTCGTTTAACTAAATTTAAAATATCCATACTATATAACCATGGTTTACTATCTACTGTTATAATAGCAGGTGTTACTGTTTTTAAAAAAGTTATTTGTTTCTTATCTATTTCTTTTATTTCTATTGAAATTATTTTTAAATCATTGCTTTCATAGTTATCTAAACAGCACTTAAGTTTACTAATAATATTTTCATCAAAACCTCTTATATTAAATATATAAATTCTATTTTCTTTATATATACCATCTTTTTCAATAGGAAAGAAATTATCAAAAACATATTTATATAGTTTTTCTTCATGGTATTCTTTTAATTTGGAATCTCTTAGCATTGCATAGCTTATGTTTTTTCCAATAATTTCGCTACTTTGTGTAAATTTTATGTTTGTTTTTAGCAAGGTGGTAAGCGTTAATTCAGTATACCTCATGGTTTCATCTCCTATTTATTTGTAAAATATTTATATATTAACATTTCTTTCAAGTTACCTTTACATATTAATAACTTTAATACATCTCATGTTAATGT
>NZ_JAMQIF010000002.1:0-67444 GCF_023845855.1 Clostridium sp. ZBS2 | reverse complement strand
AAGTTAAGTTCCATCATCTCCTCAATATTGTATACTTCCTTATGCTCAATAAGTTTAAACCTAATCTCCATCCTATTTAAGAAATCATAAACTTCTTTTGACTTTTTTAACATTTTCGTATGCCCCCATTCATCTCAACAAATGAAATTTATTATTGTTTCATTTTCTATTCAAACCCAAGCTTTTCTGTATTTTTAAATAATTATAGCATATTTTGTAAAGAATGCATTGTTCAATTTTTAAAGAACATTTTTTTAATTTACTATCTATACTATAATCACTAAAGATAACGTCAAATCTACAAATTGCGTAGAAAAAACACCTAAGATAATTAAATCCTAAGCGCTTTTAAAAATATTAATTACTTTTCTTTTTCCTAATATAATCTTAAATTATTTATTAAAACCGATGTTCAAAATTAAAAGAAGTTACCTTTTTATAAACATATGAATATAAGAAGATAAGAAGTTGTCTTCTTAAAAAATATTTCAATTCATTAATCTATATCGTAACATTAGCAATTACATTTTTAGTAACTATTTTTATAACATTATTAAGAGTAAAAATAAAAATACCCTTATAGCTACAAAATCAAAATTATAGCTATAAGGATATTTTCTTGTACATCCTATGTTAAGGTTAAACCATAGTAAAATAGACATTCTCTAAAATAAATATTATTTACTTTATTTCATTATTTATAAATTTAAAATCACAATATTTTTCGTTGTACCCTAATGTTTGTGTTCTCTCAAAACTTATCTTTTTTATATGACTATAGCATTCAATATCACCTTTGCAAAAAATTTGACACATTTCAGGACAATTCATCTCTATGCAAGTATCATTCCATATACATTTTTTCATAATAAACACCATTGAATTATTATCGTTTTGTACAATTGTACTTTCCCAATTATCACTTTTTAATGACTCACTAAAATTCATACGGAAAATTTCAAAAAAATGCTCGTTTTTTTCCATCTTTTGAAGATTCAATATAACTTTCTGTAAATCTAGCAAAAATCCTTTCTCTACAATTTGCAAAGCTAATCTCTTATATTGAAGAATATCTTGCAGAACTTTGTAAAGTGCTATTCTAGGAAGAATACTATTCTTTAGAGTTTCTAACTGTTCTTTACTTTTTCCTGTACTACTTAGTTTTATAAGTCTTTTAAGTTTCTCTTGCTGATGTTTGTATATTTTTTCTCCTTGTTCTTGTCCAAATTCATTAATAAAAAAACATTTCACATTTTTCACCCTCTAAATTGATTCGCGTTAATATTTTATATAATTACAATTATTAATCAATTATATAATATTTAGGATATGCCAAATTATTTAATTCTCAGTTAACTTATACACTTTCTCAAAATTACATACAAAAAATACCTTAAATTCATCTTTGAATAATACAACTTTTTAATATGTTACTTATTTTTATTAATTTATAACGAAAGAATATTGCTAAATAAATAATTAATACCCTAACTGTTTTCCTACAATAATTACTTTTATCCTGTCTTTAATAAACTGTCCTCTAATTATTGTAAAATCATTACATATTCTATTAGGACTTTTACAATCTACACAATACCCTAAAGTAGTACATGGAGTATTTTTCCCTAATCTTTTTGCATCAATTGGAGCAGCGTAACTTCTAACTCTTTTTTCTGCTTCTTCTATATTTTTAACAATCTTATTTATACCAGTTACTAAAATAACCTGTTTAGGTCCATAAATCATTGGTGCAACTCTACTTCCATTCCCATCAATATTATAAAGTTCTCCATCTTCAGTTAATGCATTTGTACTACACATAAAAGTATCAGAAGAAAAGTTTTGTATATAGATTTGTTTTTTCTCTTCACTTGTAATGCCTTCTCTGTACTTATCTAAAAAAGTGTAATTTCCTTTACGCAGAAAATCTATAGTACCTGTTTCAAAGAGTGACATCGAATCACCTACACCAACTACAGAATTTTCATCTATAAGTTCTTTTAAAAGTCCTTTTAATTCAACATCATCCTTAACGAAAAAACCTGCAATATTGCGTTTTCTTAAATTATTTATAGTCCTCTGGATTTGTTGTTCTAAATACCACAAAACATTATTATCCATTCAAATGTATATCCTTTCCGCAAATATAGTTCAAATTTTATTTTTAGATACTAATTATCATACTTCATAATATCTAATTTATGAATCAATTATAGCATATTCTGTAAATATCCGATTATTCAAATTTTAAAGAACATTTTTGTCCATCATTTTTACAAATTACATATAAAAAACACCTAAGCTAATTAAATCCCAAGTGTTTCTAAAAATATTAATCACTTTCTTTTTTCCTAAGATAATCTTAAATTCTTTATCAAAATTGGTATTCAAAATTAAAAGAAGTTATCTTTTTATCAACATATGAATATAAGAAGTTGTCTTCTCTAAAAATATTTCAATTCATTAATATTTCTTGTAACATTACTAGTTACATTCTTAGGAACTATTTTTATAACATTATTAAGCGTTAAAAATAGAAACATCCTTCTAGCTACAAAATCAACGTTATAGCTATAAGGATATTTTATTGTACATCTCATGTTAAGGTTAAATCATGGTAAAATAGAATGTTTAGTATTATTAATTAACTTATTGTTGTCTTGGTATGACCTTCATCACAATGATAAGTCCCCATTAATCACCCTAAATAATAAGCCACTCTTATCATTCTCATAATTCTACTTGATTTAGAAATATCTTTGTTTGTTATCTTCTTTTACAATTCTTTTAATATCTGTGATATTTATTTTAGCCTATGTTAATGAATAGTGTTGATAATATAGTATATAATAATGGAACCCCTTTTCAATAGTTCTATTATTTCATAATTTAAGAATGAAACAAAGTAAACTAACTCAATAGTTGTAATTTGATGAGCTTCGCATTATGACATTTTGTTTGTGATAATATTACAAGTTATATTTTTGTTGATTTTTATACTTTTTATCATATTTCCAACCCCAAAAAACTGACAACAACAATACTATAATAGCTGGTATAAATGTTAATAATCCTATCCACCCAAATGCTCCACCACATACGACAATACCTAAAAAAATAAATAATAAATAAAATGTAAAAACAAGGATAGGAAAAACAAATTTATTAAGTCCTGTAATTTTAAAGTAATAAAACAAATAAACGGCAACAAAGTAAATCAAAATAGCAGGTGCAATTACGCTTAATGCTTGCAGTACCTGCCAATTTGTGGGACCTACTGCCTTACTTTCATAGCCACCAATATTATTTAAAGCTGGCAAAAACACTTTTAAAATATAAACATATAACATTATGTTAATTAATATAAATCCTCCAAAACCAAATAATTTTCTTTTCATCATTTCACCTTTCTTATCACTAATTCTATTTTAATATTGCATTATAATAATATGAAAATATTCTTTTACCTTGTTATAAATGTATGACAGTATGAAGAATAATTGTTCTGCATATTAACAATAGATTGAGAACAAAAAAATATTACAAATTCAATTCATATTTTAAATAATTAAATATCATTTTATAAATTTTTATTATATTCATAAACAATCTGCTCATTTATATCTTTAGTTATAATCGATATACTTTTAGGATAATTATTTATTCCATTTTGCTAGTTCTTCTAAAGAATATTTTTTATTACATTTTGTACAATAATAAAAAACTGTAACTTCATATGCTTTATCACATGATGGACCTGTAATAATACCATTAAATTTTTTCATTCCAATATATTTTTTACTTGTTACTTTTTTCATTTTGGTTCCACATATATTACAAATTTTTCTTTTAAATAAAAAATATTTTAATTCATTAAATCCAAATGACCATTGTTTTATATCTCCCAATCTTGCTCCCCCTTAATCTGTTAATCCTACTGGTACTTAAAGTCCAATTAAAATTACAGAATCTTTTGCTTTAACTTTAAGTTTACCTTGATCTATTCCTGATTCAATCTTTGCACCAAATGTCCATATAGTCATTCTTCTAAAAATAATTAAATATTAAATTTACCCTCTAGGTGCATACATAATCACAATAACACCAATAAGTGCTATAAACCCGCCAATTAAATCAAATTTATCAGGTGTTACATTATCAATTTTCCATCCCCATAAAATCGATAAAACAATAAATATGCCTCCATAGGCTGCATATACCTTACCGAAATTAGCATTTGAAGGTTGCAATGTTGGAATTATTCCATATAAAATTAATACTATTGCTCCAATAATTCCATACCAAAAGCTTTTTCCATCACGAACCATATCCAAACAAGATATCCACCACCAATTTCAAATATTCCAGCTAATATAAAATAAAATATTGATTTTATAATCTCCATGTATGTCCTCCTATGTAAAATATAAGTTTTGTTTTATCACAATATATTACTATATTTAATGCTTATTTACCCTGGCTAAAGTATGGATTATCTCTCAACAGTTTTTTCAATTTGGGATTAGCCTCATCAATATATTCTTCATCGTGATTAAACATAGTACAATAGAATCCGTCTGCTTTAGACAGTTTTGAAAAGACAGATAACTTTGTAAGAGCATCTGCGGCCTTCGCAATAGTAGTCAACACCTTTTCTTCTTCTTTATCATCTAATGGTATATCTACCAAATTACTACTGGCAAAATCCTCATACTCCCAATCGGCAGGAGAATCCTTGTCCACACAATCACAAGTATCAGCAGATAGTGAAAGGTATCCATGACCAGGATAGCACATGAAAGCCATTAACGTAATTTTCTTATCTGCATTTTGTTCCGTAAAATCTGAAACAGCTTTTTCCATTTCATTCAAAAGCCTTTGTTCTAACTTTTTATAGTTAATTTTATCAGTAGTGTAAACCACTTCTGTGCCACCACTGTTCCAACTTCTAATAATTTTTTGCAGAATACCATTCGGTTTATAAAAGAAATTAAAATCAATTCCTATCTCAGTTGTGTCCCCTTTTGTTTTGGATGCAATCTTCATAAGGCAGGCATTTTCATAATAATATTCCTTGTATGCCTCACTCTTATCACTACAAAAATAAACTTCTGTAGGACCATTCTCTCCTAATAAGTAAACTGTAACATTATAGAGCATATCGGCATCCCAATACATTGTTTCTACCCTATCCTCGTGATAAAAATACATAGTTGTATAGTGAAAATGTCCCAAAAACTCACTCATTTCCTCTACGAGAATAATACGTCCTTGCTCGTCAAAGGAATATCGGTAACAATTATTCTTACATATTGGCTCAGCAATCTTTTTTCCTTTTACCTTATATCCATGCAGCTCATTTTCATATGGAAGTACATTATATAATACACCTTTGCTGATAACGGTACTCACACATTTTAACTGGATATCTGCCATTATTTTTGAGAAATTCTTTTTTGCGGCTTTATATTTCATTTTAACATAATTTACCATTTTATCATTCATCGAATTGATCCCTCCTTGTACATTTATATAAATTCACCTGATGTTATTTTTAGAGCAATCTCTAAACGATAAACTACACATACTCATTATATATTATTTTGAGTTGCCAACCTATCTACAAAGGAAAGATTTTCTTGAATAAATGTACTTTCTGGGTATTTTTGTAATTTCTCTTTTGCATAGTCATATGGACTGAGTTTTGTTTTTTCTAATCCAAGTGTAACGGCTCGTACAGGAGTTTTTTTGAAATCTACTCCTGCTCTAAACAATAATTTAATTATGTCCATGCGGCTTCCTCGATTATTCAGTGCCAAAATATTATGATATAAAGACCTTTCTATGCCTTTACAGTTAGTGTACATTTCTTCTAAATTCGCACCATTTTCTAAAAGACATCTTACTGCATCAACAGAATTATAGATAATTGCCCAACAGAGTGCTTTATTCATACTACTGCTATCAATACCATTTGATAGCAAAAAAGAAATCGCCTCTCTATTATTAAAGCTCGCTGCACTTTCTAGTAGAGTTTCTTTATCTCTTGCCGTAGCATTTATAAGGCATCCTTTGCTCAAAAGGTATTCTGCAAAACTTTTATTCCATGAATAGCAAATTAACTGATTTAATGCATTTCTGTTTTGACATCCTTTTCTATTGATATTGGAACCTTTTTCAATAAGGTATCTTGCCATCTCTAACTTTCCTTTTTCTATGCAAGCAAGCATGGCATTGTTTCCTAAAAAATCTCCTTGCTCTAAATCTGCTCCTGCTGCCAATAAAAGATCAACAGCTTGTGTGTTGTGGTTTTGTGCTGCCACATGAAGGGCAGTGCCAGTTTCCTGTATACTTTTCTTTAACTGTGATGGTTTTACATCTACAAGTTTTTCCTTTATAAGCTTAATATCATTTATCCAACAAGCATAAAGTAAAGAATTATCATTTTCCATATACATAACTCCTTTAAACATTTTATAACTTTCTAGTAGTTCATCCCTTGTAAACAGTTTATATTAAAATAATCATAATCTATATAATATGAACTAAACCTCATTGAGTATTTAAAATAATACTTTTAATTAATTTTTATCCCCCTAGCTTATATGATATAGCGGTAATATTTTACAGAAATTATCTCTTTAATTTATTGTGTTTTTAATGTTACTTGAATGATTTCTGGTCTATTAAAAATTCTTATTGGGAAAATACTGTTACCTAGCCCTCTGCTTACAAACATTGTAGATAAATCTTTGTTGTAACCTCCACTTGTATAATTAGGAAATATTCTTTGATCTGGAGCAATCACTCCCCCTATACCAGGAATTCTAAGTTGTCCACCATGTGCATGTCCTGTAAAAATCAAGTCCATGTTATTTTGAACATACAAATCGAAAAGTTCAGGCCTATGAGAAAGTAAGATTTTAAAATTTTTATCAGTTGACCACATTTTTAATTGTTCTTCCATTTTACTTATATCTGTACCATCCCTATAGCTAGATGTAAGAAAATCTGGATCAGATAAACCAAATAAATGTATTGAACTACTACCCTTTGAAAGTTTAAATGATTTATCATCAAGAATATAAACACCCATATCTATCAATTTTTCTTTTATTAAAGGAAATTTTCCAGACCAAGCTTCATGATTACCTGAAACATAATATACAGGAGCAATTTCTACGGCACCTGAAATAAACTTTATAGCAGTGTCTAAATCATATTTACTTAATAAAAAAAGTCTAACCTATAATATCAATTGATATATGGTTAGACAATATTTGCTCATTCCTTATTATTTATAGTTACTTGAGCAAATTATTCAGCTGGTTTAGTCACATTAACTACACCATGAGGATGTTGAGGTGGTGCATATATAGCGTATACTTTAAGTGGTTTATTACCTGTATTTATAATATTGTGCCACATACCAGCAGGTATGATGATTGCAAAGTCATCATGGGCATTTGCTTGAAAATCTAATCTTTCTTTGCTTCTTCCCATTTTAACAAGTCCTTCTCCTTCTTCAATACGTATAAACTGATCAGTGTTTGGATGAACCTCTAAACCAATGTCATCACCAACATTGATACTCATCAAAGTAACTTGAAAATGTTCCCCTGTCCATAAACCAGTACGAAAATTATTGTTTTGCTTGGTAGCTTTATCAATATTAATTACTAAAGGTTGTGGACCATAATCTTTCAATACCATTTGGTTACTGCTCATTTCTAATTGTGAGGAATCAAATCTTAAGTTACACTCTGTGTCATCAAAAAGTGTAGTATATGGAACAGCCTTAAAATAAGGATTATTATAATCACAATTATCATTATATATATGGTATGGGGTATCTGAATAATAATCCCATGGATACATTCTAGAATTATTCATCTTGTTTCTTCCTTTATATTAGTTCAAAATTATCATATGTTTTAAGTTTTGCAAATGTGCTATATTAAATATAAATAATTCGTATTTTCAACACCATTCTTTTAATATGCTTTTTTTATTATATGTTGCCAATTCCATGGTAATAGATAACTTTTAACATGTTCAAATTTCTTAATTTCTACTGTTCCAAAAGCTCCTGTTTTTATGTACTGTTTAAACAATATTTAACTCTTTCAAAATAAAAAAATCCAAAGTAAAAATTTACATTTCTACTTTGGACAATATTTTGGTGGCTCACCCGGGAATCGAACCCGGGACACCATGATTAAAAGTCATGTGCTCTACCGACTGAGCTAGTGAACCAAATGGTGCGTTTTAAGGGATTCGAACCCCTGGCCCACGCCTTAGAAGGGCGTTGCTCTATCCAGCTGAGCTAAAAACGCATAATTTAAAATATTAATCTTATAATCAAGTTTTAAACTTTAATACTTAAGTTATTCAGGAATTAAATCCCTTGCAACTTGACTGCTTGTTTATTATAGGATACATAATATAAATTGTCAACACTATTTTTACAATTTAGCTATAAATCTTCTAAGATAGTATAAATTTAGATATTTATTTCATATTTAATCATAAGCAATTCAGTAAAAAAATCAATAAATTTTAATTATATTTTAATATAATGCTATGTTTTAATATATTTTATAATAAATTTTACTCATGTAATTCTAATGGTAATCCATCTGGATCAGAGAAGAATGTCATTTTCTTATTAGTAAATTCATCTATTCTTATAGGCTCTGTTTCTATTCCTTTTTCATTTAATTCACTTATTATCTCCTCTATGCATTCCACTTTAAATGCTAAATGTCTTAAGCCACAGGCCTCTGGCCCTGATACTCTTTTAGGACTATTATGCATTCCAAATATCTCAAGTTCACAATCTCCAAGCTTTAAATCTAACTTATAATCTCCTCTATCAGGTCTATAATTTTCCCTGATTATATTAAAGCCCAACTTATTTACATAAAAATCTTTAGATTTTTCATAATCCGATACTATTATTGCTATATGGTGAATTGTATTTAAGTTCATGTTTTTGTCATCTCCTTTTACTATCCATTGTATATATATTATACTATTATAACAACTACATTTTGAACAAAGATTAGATATAAACAATGTAAATAGTAAAGAAGCTATCTNNAGATAGCTTCTTTACTATTTTAACAATTTATTTTTTCTAAAATCACTTCATTGACTCGATAATGCTGTTAGAAAGATCATCCATGGAATTCGTATCATCTTCTTTCATAGCTGAGTTCAATGACATCTCATTATCTAAAATAGTCATTTCTTTCATCTCATCCAAAAGTTTATGCATCAACTTACCAGATTGAGGAGCCCATGATCCATTTTCTATGAGAGCAAAGGTACGTTTTTGAAGATTCAATGCTTTCATATCCATTATATAACTCAACATAGGAGGATAAATGTTTAAATTGTATGTTACACAGGCAAGAACTATATGACTATATTTGAATGTCTCAGAAATTAAATGTGAAACGTGAGTTTTGGAAACGTCATACATAACTACATTTGTCATTCCCTTTTCCACTAGTCTTGTTGCTAAATCATTAGCAGCAGCCTCTGTATTACCATACATTGTTCCATAAACAATCATGACACCTTTTTCTTCTGGCTCATAACGACTCCACTTATCATACTTGTCTAGTAAGTACGCAAAATCATTACGCCATACTGGTCCATGCAACGGACAAATAATTTTTATCTCAAGACCGCCAGCTTTTTTTAGCAGTGCCTGAACATGAGCACCATACTTTCCTACAATGTTTGTATAGTATCTTCTAGCTTCATCAATCCAATCACGGTCAAAGTTAACCTCATCATTAAACAACTTACCATCCAGAGCTCCAAAAGATCCAAAAGCATCAGCAGAAAATAATGCCCCATTAGTTGTATCATATGTTACCATAGCTTCTGGCCAATGCACCATTGGAGCAGCTACAAACATAACGTCATGTTTTCCAAATGACATTTTATTTCCTTCTTTGACTTCTATTACTTTACCATCAATATCAAAACCAAACTGACGCATAAACATAGAAGCTTTTTCTGTGCATACAATCTTTACATCTGGATAACGAAGCATAATTTCTTCAATGCACGCTGCATGATCTGGTTCCACGTGATTGATTACCATATAATCTAAAGGCCTATCGCCTAAAACCGCTTTAATATTCTCAAGGAACTGACGACAAATTGACCAATCCACCGTATCAAAGAGTACAGTCTTCTCATCTAAAAGTAGATAAGAATTATAGGAAACACCCCGTGAAATTGGATGAATATTTTCAAAAAGAGCAAGGCGACGATCATTGCCACCGACCCAATAAAGATCTTCTGTTATTTTTCTAACACAATACATTAATTTAATCCTCCTTTACACTAAATACATTTTTTTCTGTTTACTTAATTGTGTATATTATACTTCTATAAACATATTTTTTTCTTCACCACAAGCAGGGCAAGTCCAATCTTCAGGTACATTTTCAAAAAGTGTTCCTGGAACTACTTCACCTTCAGAATCACCAACGCTAGGATCATATTCGTACCCGCATCCGTTGCAGACATAATGTTTCCAAGTTGGAACAGCTTTCTTTGGAATTGATCTCTTCATCTTTTTCATTGGAGGCGCTTCCTTCTTAGGTTCTCCATTATCTAAAGCCGCAGTAAGTAATGGCAATATTTCTTTTAAATCTCCAACAATCCCGTAATCTGCATTCTTGAAAATTTTTGCATTAGGATTAATATTTATAGCAACAATTGTCGTAGCATCTTTTATGCCTTTTAAATGTTGACCTGCGCCTGAAATACCGCAAGCAATATAAAGATTTCCCCTGAATTTTTGACCAGACATACCAACATAACGATTTAGTGGTAAATACTTAAGTGTTTCAGCTACTGGACGTGAAGAGCCTATAGCTGCACCTACTTGTGTTGATAAATCTTCTATAAGTTTCATATTTTCTTTTTCCCCTATGCCTAAGCCTGCGCTGACTACTCTTTCAGCCTTACTGATAGGAGTATCTATAGGAATTCCAACTGTAAAATCATAACCTTCTGCTTTAAGCGCTTCCACAAGGTCCTTAACTCTCTCTTCTGGAGTTCCTTTCTTGAAAATCATTTTTTTACGATAACCTGTCTCGGGTTCATGTTGATAAACTTTACCTGGACGCTCTGCCTTTGGCATTTTACCTATTATTTGAGAAGAAATAACAAGACGTTGAATTTCATTGGTTCCTTCATATATTGTACAAATCTTAGCATCTCTGTACGCACGTTCAACTTCCATACCTTTAAGATAACCACTTCCTCCAAATATTTGAAGTGCATCATTAACAATTTCAAGACAAACGTCAGAAGCGTATTGTTTAGCCATTGCTGCTTCCATAATATAGCTCTCATGATTTCCTTTCAATTCTGCTGCACTGTAAACAAGCAATCTGGCTGCTCTAAGCTTTGTAGCCATGTCCGCCAATTTAAAAGCAATAACCTGTTGCTGACAGATAGGTTTTCCAAATTGTACTCTTTCTTTTGAATACTCCAATGCATGCTCATAAGCGCCTTGTGCAATACCAAGTGCTTGAGCTGCAATACCGATACGACCACCATCCAATGTAGACATAGCAATCTTAAAGCCTTCGCCCTCTTTACCAAGCAAATTTTCTTTAGGAACTTTTACATCGTTGAAAATCAGTTCTGCAGTAGCAGAAGATCGAATACCCATTTTGTCGTAATGTTTACTAAAACTAAATCCTTCCCAGCCCTTCTCTATAATGAATGCACTGATACCGCGAATGCCTATATTAGGTGTAGTAATTGCAAAAACCACATAAATATCAGCCTTACCTGCATTAGTTATGAATATCTTTTCTCCATTTAAAATATAATAATCGCCTTCTAAGACAGCAGTAGTCTCTGTACCTCCAGCATCACTACCAGCATTTTCCTCTGTGAGACCGAAAGCACCAATTTTTTCTCCTTTAGCTAAAGGAACTAAATATTTCTTTTTTTGTTCTTCTGTCCCATAGGCAGCAATTGGATATGAACCCAAAGATGTATGAGCAGAAAGAATTACACCTGTACCACCATCCACTCTTGATAATTCCTCAACAGCAATTGCATAACTGATTACATCCAGACCTGCTCCTCCATACTTTTTCGAATATGGTATCCCCATCATTCCCATATCAGCCAACTTATGAATGGCTTCTTCTGGGAATTTATTTTCCTGATCTAACATAAATGCAATAGGTTTAACTTCTTCTTCAGCAAACTCTCTTATTTTTGTCCTCAAATTTTCATGTTGTACCATAGTCTTAAAAAACATATATTTCCCTCCTTTTAATCAATACATTATCATAAATCCTCTTCCATAAAATCTGTAAAACCACAATCTTGAGCTTCTATAAGCAAAATTTCTTAAACTCAGATAACTCATCTACTTCTTTTTTTGTTTTTACAAGCCATTAAATAATATATTGTATATTATTACATATTGTGAAATATATTTATTTAATGTATATATTTACTTTATAAATCTATTATATTACTTAAAATCATTTATTACAACCCTATTTTTATCTTTTAATAATAATTATTATTTATATTTTCTTGAGTAAATCCAAAGTATTCATCATATATATATCCACTCTTAATTTTTTTATATTAATAAATGTACTTTATAGACTGGATACTAAAAAAGCACTGCACTAAATATAAATTTAGTGCAGTGCTTGCATTGGGTAAACTTACATAAAAGAGCTAATCCTTTTGTTATTTTTCCGTTCTAGGAAGACCTCTTGTAGGTTTATGCAGTTTTTCTCCTGTTTCCATATTGCTATCTGATGATTTATTATCATTCCTATTTTTATTAAATTTATTTTTTGCCATTTTTCTCACCTCAATTTCAGTTTTTCCTTCTTATAAAATTTATATTCAACAATCTATCTTAGATTAAATTTAATGTACAATTTAAATAAAGAACAATTATAAAGTCATATATTTTACTTTAACACCATCAATATCAAGTAACTCATTTTCAAGTATTTTTATTTTATCTAAATCAGAATCAATATGTAAAATTATCAATCCTTGCTCAGAACAATAATGATTGATATATTCAATTTTATTACTTAACTATGATATAATAAATCTAACGTATTGGAGGTGTATTTTATGAATGTTTGTGATACATTCAGCTATAAATCAGCTTGCTCCTTGCAAGGACTACAACAAAGTAAGCTATGCTTTGTATGGAGCCTAAGCTGTTAATTTAGCTGAAATGCTCATATATCTTAGGTTCTGTAACACATAGCTTTTTTGTATTCTTTGCTTTAATACTATGATAAATATTAAGGAGTAAAGAAATGAAATATGCAAAAGCACACGATGTGTTACCAGAGGAAATCGTTAAAATAATACAAGAATATGTAGACGGAAAATATCTTTATGTACCTAGAAAAAATGAAAATCATAAAGCCTGGGGAGAAAAGAGTGGTATAAAGAGTAGTCTTAAGCTTAGAAATAATGAAATTTATAAAAAATACCTTAATGGGACTACTATTAATGAACTAACTCAAGAATATTATCTGTCTGAAAAAAGTATAAGAAGAATAATAGGTGAAGAAAAGCGTATTTGCTCATAATTATTACAGAATCATTTATTAGATTGAGTTCCTATTTTAAATAGTGTTATGATTTCATTGTGGCGATCCACTGAAAGTTATCATTTCTAATTTAAAATATGATTCTTAAGTAAAATTATTGTGAGTATGTAATGTATTTTAAATTTCGATGATTATTGTTACTTTTAGTGGAGTAATAATAATCATCTTTTTTATTTAAGCCAAAATAAACTTTAAAGTAATGCCTTATTTACTTAAATGAATAATAAAAATAACAGAAGAGAGGTGCTAAATTTTATGAAAGCCTTTATAAAAAGATATGAATATAATTATATAAAAAAATGTTTATTCGATTTAAATAATACTTTCAGAAATTGTGTAGATCCTAATATCGTTGAAACAAACAAAGCATATATACAGGGAAAGATATTACGTCTTTTTACAGATTTATCTGAGGAAGAAGAAAAGCTACTTGATATCAGTAAAATAACTGACCCATTATACATTG
The DNA here is from genome assembly GCF_023845855.1 of Clostridium sp. ZBS2. Lineage (NCBI taxonomy): Bacteria > Bacillati > Bacillota > Clostridia > Eubacteriales > Clostridiaceae > Clostridium > Clostridium sp. ZBS2. The sequence continues at coordinate 53,329 of NZ_JAMQIF010000002.1, read as the reverse complement.
AACAGTATTCAAATAAGCTGAAAGAATATGTATATGAAATGCCAAATATAACAAATGCACAAATTAGTAAATTGTTTAGAAAAGAAAAGAAATTAAAAGTACCAGACTTAACTGAGCATGATTCAACGAGTGTTTATTTAGGTTGGGTTGATGAGTCAATTAGAAAATTATTTATAGCTTATAATATGAATGGTAAACTTATAGGTATGTCATGTAGACTTCAAAATTATGCTTCTAACAACACTCACATATGTGCCCTTTGCAATCATATAGGTCGTGAAAATGAAGTAGCTTTTGTTTCACCTATATGTAAAACAGATAACTCTAGTAAAGGTGCTTATAAATCCATAGGATTTGATATATGTTTAAATAGCGAGAAGTGTAATGAAAGAATTATATCTGTTGAAAAACTAGAGAAAATCTTAAAGACTGTTAACAATATAAAAGAATGATGACTTGTACTTACGTACATTCTGTAAAAGTGAAGAATAAAGAAATAAATTATAAACTAGACTTTTAAGCCTAAAGTACCTTAAATGATACTTTAGGCTATTTTCCAAAAATCATTTATTTCAATATTCCAATCAATGAATATAAATTAAAAATGAATATTCATTAAAAGAAAATTTCTATGCAAATTTATAAATCGTTTTATTTTTTCAATTATAAAGTCATATATTTTACTTTAACACCATCAATCTCAAGCAAATCATTTTCAAGTACTTTTATTTCCTCTAAGCTAGAATGAATATGTAAAATTATCAATCCCTGCTCAGAACAAGAATTTTTACTAACTTCATGAAGTCCAACTCTAGTTTTTATAATGCATCCATGTTTAGTTAAAATGGTTTGTACTTCTGGTGCATGAGCACTTCTAGGATCAATAGTTACTGCCATAATTATAGTTTCCATAAATTACATCTCCTTGTTTTCATGTTTTAAATTATTATATCCAATTAAATTAAATTAACACATCAAACAAGTATTTCTCCGTCTAATTCCCATACAAAACTTATAGGTAAATCAATATTTTAACTACTTGACAGGGAACAGTTAAATTCTATATTTTCGTGGGTTTAATGGTGAAGGTGAATCTCAACCTTTAAAATTTACTATCAAGCCTCAAAAGTGAAATATGATTAATTAAAAATCAAAATTATCTGGATCAGGTCCTACTCTCAAATCTTGATTTAAAGAATTTATCTTCTCTACTTCTTCATTAGTTAATTCAAAATCAAATATCTGTGAATTTTCTATTATTCTGCCTTCGTTTGTGGATTTAGGAATAGTTATCACTCCATTTTGTACATCCCAGCGTAATATAATTTGAGCAATAGATTTATTATGATTGTTGGCAATTTCCTTCAATATTTCATTATCAAACAATTTACCAACCATTAGTGGTGACCATGCTTCAACTTGAATGTCATTTTGTTTACAAAACACTCTAACCTTTTCCTGTGTTAAGCGTGGATGAAATTCTATTTGGTTTATCATTGGCTTAATCTCTGCATTCTTCATTAAATTTTCAAGATGATGTACTTGAAAGTTACTTACTCCTATTGCTTTTACACGACCTTGTTTATATAAATACTCCAATGCTCTCCAAGCATTTTTATATTTACCTTCTACAGGCCAATGTATAAGATATAAATCTAAATACTCAAGTCCAAGTTTCTTTAAACTTGTTTCATAAGCCTTTATTGTGGATTCATATCCCAAATCTGCATTCCAAACCTTAGATGTTATAAATAGATCTTCCCTTGAAATACCTGTTGCCTTTATTCCTTCAGCTACTCCCTTTCCCATACTTACTTCATTATCATAAATAGTTGCTCCATCTATGCTTCTATAACCATTTTTTATTGCATTCTTTACTGAATCAACTAATTTTGGACTATCCTCTACTCTAAAAACCCCAAGTCCTAACACTGGCATTTTTACACCATTGTTTAAAGTTACTGTATTTTTTAAATTGCTTATCATACTATCTTTCTCCTTATAATTTATTATAGTACCCTTAACTTCAAAGCTTATCTTATAAAGTTGGTAAATATTTTATCTTCTCTTTCATTTTCCTTTATATTATTTTTACCAGAATCAATAACCTTCAATAACCATGACATATTCTTTCCTAGAACACTCATAATTTGCATTCCTTCTTCATCTTGCAGAACTTCTCCAGGTTTTGTACCATGAATTACATTCCAATAATTTGATGTTGGCATTATCATCTCAGAATAATTAATATAGTTATTTAGTTGATTAAATACCGGAATACCTCCTGATCTTCTTACTGCAACAACGCTTGCCCCTATCTTATGTCTAAGCATACCCTTATTTACAGATGTAACTAAAAATGCACGATCTAAAAATGACTTCATTGTTCCTCCAATAGCTGAATAATGTACAGGAGAACCTAGAATAATTCCATCAGCGTCCTTCATCTTTTGAATCCAATCATTAACTTCATCATTCTGCATAACGCATCTTTCGTTCATGTTTCTGCTGCATCCTCCACAATCCATGCATCCACGTATTATCTTATTTCCAACATGAATAATCTCTACCTCTATACTGTCTTTCTCTAATTCAGCTGCTACAGCCTTTATTGCCTCATAAGTGTTTCCATTCTTTTTAGGACTTCCATTAAAAGCTACTACTTTCATATATATACCTCCATATAATCTCTGTTCGAACATGACCTTATTATATGCTTCAATACCTCTAGTAACAAGTACGCACTTTTTCGTTAGATTACTTACCTTTAAGTAAGATTTACTGTAATATCTACAGATAGATATAAAAATTTTTTTTATAATAATATATATTTATTTTAATCTCTGGATTTGATATTATGAAGTTACTTGGTATATGCTGTAACTCTTATGCATATATGATCAAGTTTTATTAAAAATAAAGGTAGGTAACCAAATGATAAACTATAATGATAAGCAATATGTATGTTTATTAGATTTTGCAATGGATTTTATCAGAGGTAAATGGAAGGCAGTTTTATTATGTCATTTATATGATGAACCTAGAAGATTTTTAGAGCTTCAACGAATAACTAACGGAATAAGTCAAAAGGTATTAAATGAAAAGCTTAAAGAATTAGAAAATGAAGATTTAATAAATAAGCAGGTTTACCCTGAAATTCCACCAAAGGTTGAATATTATCTTACTGAAAAAGGAAGAGATCTTACTAAAATCATTAAAGAAATTGAGTCTTGAGCTATTAAATATTATTCTCACTTAGACAGTGGATGCAAATAATCTGATGTAATATATTGGACTAAATATATTAATTCATCAACTATTAACAACATAATGTAAACATAATAAAGGTAAGCCTATCTAAATACAAGGTGGGCTTACCTTTAAATTCATCTGAATATCTTTTTGACATTTTTCTCACCTCAATTTTAGTTTTTCCTTCTTATAAAGTTTATATTCAACAACCTATCTTAGATTAAATTTTTTGTTATATTCTTATCATTTTAATTAAACAATTTAAGAAATTCTATTGAATTCCATTAAGTATATATCTTAATATTAGAAAATTTATCCTATAAAATATATAATATTACTATATTTAGTAATTTGAGGTGGAAATATGGGGTTAATAAATACTTTTGATTATAAAGAAGAACTTTTTGATAAAATAAAATCAAATAATTATGATGATAATTGGCCAGTTGTATATATTCTTAGAAATTCAAAAGAAGCATATATTGGTGAAACTACAAGAGTATACAACCGTTGTCAAGAACATTATAAAAATAGAGATAGAAGAAAGCTTACATTGATTGATATTATTTCAGACTTTGATTTTAATAAGTCTGCAACATTAGAAATTGAATCTCTTTTAATTGAATACATGGCTGCTGACGGGAAATATTCTCTTCAAAATGGTAATGGAGGTCTTACGAATCATAATTACTACAATAAAGATAATTATGAAAAAAAGTTTGAATATATATGGGAAGAATTAAAACAAAATAATGTGGTCATTAAAGGGTTATTTGAAATACGTAATAGTGATTTATTTAAGTATTCTCCTTATAAAGCACTTACTACTGAACAATATTCATTAGTAAATACAATTGTGGATAGCATAATAAATACTAAACAAAACAATCACATGATTCAAGGTGAACCTGGTACTGGTAAAACTATTGTAGCTATTTATCTAATAAAATATTTAATGGAATTAACTACAACTAAAGATCTGAAAATTGGATTGGTCATACCTATGACATCTCTTAGAAGCACATTAAAAAAAGTATTCAGAAATGTTAAAAACCTTAAAGCGAATATGGTACTTGGTCCATCTGATGTTGTGGGTAATAAATATGATATTCTTATTGTAGATGAAGCCCACCGTCTAAATAGAAGATTAAATATTACAAATATGAAATCTTTTGATGATTGCAACAAAAAACTTGGTTTAGACATAAAAGAAGGAGATCAATTAGACTGGATTAAACTTTCATGCAAACACATGATACTATGTTACGATAAAAATCAATCTATTAAACCTTCTGATGTAAGGCCTGAAAAGTTTGAAGAAATTAATTTTCAAAAGCACATACTAAAATCTCAAATGAGAGTTTTAGCTGGACAAGATTATATTAAATACATAGAAAATATTTTAAATGAAACTGAAAATTCCATAAATTCATTTGGAAATTATGAATTATTCATTTTTGACAATATAGAGGAAATGCATAAAAAGATAAAAGAACAGGATGAAAAATTCGGTTTATGCCGTATGATCGCTGGATATGCATGGCCTTGGAATTCTAAAAAAGATTCAACAAATTATGATATTATAATTAATAACTCTAAATTTAGATGGAATTCTCAAAACAAAGACTGGATTAATTCACCTAATGCATTAAATGAAATTGGCTGTATTCATACAACTCAAGGCTATGATATTAATTATGCTGGTATAATAATAGGAAATGAAATATCATATGAAAATGGTGAAATTAAAATTAATTCTAATAATTATTATGATCAGAATGGTAAAAAAACTATTAAAGATCCTAAAGAACTGAAAAAATATATTTTAAATATATACAAAACACTTTTAACTAGAGGGATTCGTGGAACTTATATTTATGTTTGTGATGATAACTTACGAAATTACTTTAAAAAATATATTAGAACTTTCAATTCTGATTTTAGTATTAATTACAAAGAAATTGATAATTCTAAATCAACTACTATAAACAAATGAACTTAATAAATTAAAAATGCTACTAGAGCTTAATTAGATTTAAGCGCTAGTAGCATTTTTCTTACTCTTTCGGATGTTTGATTAAATTTATATTAATTTAATCTATTCCACAAACTCTATTCTTTAACTTTTATCACACAATCTTTTCTATAAAATGAAATACCATACTTAATTATGTTTTCATATCCTTCTTCTTTAAGTTCTTCTTCGTAATTTTTTGCATCAATTTGTGCTAATGCTTCATCACATTTCTTAAAAATATCTTTAGGTTTATCACATACTTTAAGTTCTAATATAACGCATGGCTCAAATATTGAAAGTGATTTTATAAATATATCACTTCTGCCATCTCCAGCTTCTCTGTTAGACTTCACTAAAAAGTCATGCATATTAGCTAAAACGCCAAGAGTAAATCCATGATAGAAATTTTCATAAGCATCATTAAAACTTATAGTTTGTCTAAGTATTGCATTTAATTCTTTTTGAAAGATTTCAACATCTTTATTAAATATAGCACTATACATTGTAGATAAATCTTTTACTTTAACTTTATCATGAAACCACTTTAATATTTTATTTTTAAAGATATATTTAACTTCTTTATTAGGTATTTTAAGAGTTATATAGTGATTATCTTCTTCATCCATTCTTTCACTTACTTTTTTGAAGTAACCAGTAAAGAACATAAAATTCCACAAATTATCCATACTATCATACATTTCATTATAAGTTATATCTTCATGAACCTTTTTTTCTATAGTTTTTCCCTCAATTAATGACTCTATTTCACGTTTTGTTACACTATCAGCTCTTTCAATTAAACTTCTCACGATGCTGTTTGAACTTGTATTTGCCCAATAAGATGATGGAAATACGTTATTGTTAATTTTAAAATCTTTTATAAAACGTACAGCACTCCAAGGGTTATAAACTTTAGCCTCACCAAAAATATAACCATTGTACCAATCTTTTATAAGTATTTCTTTATCCATTAAATTGTAATCTTCAAGCATTTTATCTATTTCTTTTTGAGTAAACCCAAAATATTCATCATAAGATTTATTTAAAATTGATATTATTTCTAAATTGTTAAGTCCTGTAAATATACTTTCTCTACTAATTCTTAAACAACCTGTTATTACAGAAAACTCTAAAGAAGAATTTGTTTTTAAAGCTGATTCAAAAAGTGATCTTATAAATTTTATCATTTTATCATAAAATCCTTCAAAAAATGCATTTTCAAGAGGCACATCGTATTCATCAATAAGTATTATTACTTTTTTGTTATGATATTTTTCTAAGCATTGAGATAAAAACTTCAATGAAGTTATATAAAGTCCGTCTTCATCATCACCTTTTACAATTCTCAAATATTGCTCCTTTTCATTATTTAATTTGTCACTTTTTAAAATATATTCATGTCTTCTAAATTCGTTAGTTATTTCTTCTTTCATGCATTTAAATGCAAGTTCAAAATTAGGTTGTTTTGCAGATTTTAAAGAAAGATTAATTACAGGATACTGTCCCATATGAGAAGTATACTCTTCTCCTGCTTTTATTATATTTAGATTTTCAAAAAGATAAGCATTATCTTCTTCCCTCTTTTCAAAATAATATTGAAGCATACTCATATTTAAAGTTTTTCCGAATCTTCTTGGTCTTGTAAATAAATTTACTGATGCCTTATTATCTAATAAATCCTTTATTAATAATGTTTTATCTATATAGTAATAACCTCTAGTTATTAACATTTCAAAATTATCTACTCCTATTGGTAATGGCTTTAAATTCATAACAAACCTCCATTTTTTAACTTATACATTATAGTAATCAATTGTATTATCTCTATTATATCCAAAAGCTTCTTATTATTAAACCTAAAACCATAGAATGTGTTATGTCACAATATTAAAAAATCAAACACCTTAAATATCTCCTCTTTAAAACTGCACTAAAAATGCTAATAAAACTTAAACTTAATTAAGCTCTATTAGCATTTTTCTTAATCTATAAGTAAATTCAAACCTTATTATTGTTTCTTCTGATTTATCCCACCAAATATTATTTTCATCTAGTAAATTACACCTTGCAAATTAAAACTTTTAGTCTAAAACTATTTCTATATCTTTTAATTACATAAATGTTAATTTATACTTATTATACCAACTTATATTCCAATTTCTTTCCTTGCACAAAATTAATAATTCTTCCTCATCATTAATTCCTTTTTGGGATATTATATTATGAATTTCTTTATTCACTATTAACCCATTATCTATTTTGTCCGATATATCTTTGAAAAGAGCATAACTTCTAATATGAGAAAACTCTGATGTCTTTTCAATTAATTCTTCACCTGTTAATTCATCATTTTTTATTCTATATTTTCTAATTCTTTTCTTTTTTAATTTTTTTACATCACCTTGTAATTGATTTTGATATACAGCTCTCATATTTTGAGCAGTATCACAATCCCTTATAGCATTAAATATCATTTCTGAATATTTAAGATACTGTTTTTTAGTCCCTACTCCTGTTTCTTGTATAAACTTGTCTATTATTTTTTTTATTTCATAACCAACAACATAAATCTTTCCACCTATATTTTGCTTTGATTTATCTTCTATTTCATTAGATATAATATATTTAGCATTAGCCTTATTAGTTCTTAATATATCAGCAAGTCTAGTAGACTCTATCCAAATTACTCCATGACTATCAAAATATGTTGTTTGATTATAGGCATTTAGAATTCTAGTTACATGCGTTTTATTAGTATTAGATAATGGATCTGGTCTTTTAAAAATAATATCCTTTAAAGATTTTTCAAAAGGCACTAATGCATTTTCATTATTCATAGGCTGTCATCTCTTCATATAATTGATTCAACTTGCTTATTGCTTTATTAGCTCCTTTTACATTACATATATCAGGATGTATCTTCTTTGCAATATTATCTCTCCATTTTTTTGCTAATTTTTTATTACTATATTGTGTTTTCGTTATATTTAATGCTTTTGCTCTTTTTACTCCATCTATTTCTAAAAGGTAAAATATTAATCTCGCTTGCTCTGATTTAAAAAAAGTTTCGCTGCTTTCTTCCCTTTCATCTTTTTCTACTTTATTCACATCCATATTTAACTTTTTAATGATCTCTTTAAATATACTAATCTTATCTATAATTCCTTTCCAACTTCCACTTGTTATTCTAAACATTTCTATTACGTTTTTATCACTAGAATTATATTGTAAAAGCAACTGTCTACAATCCTTTTTTATTGCCTTTCTTAATTTATCTAATGATCCATACTTTTCTTTTAATATTTTCTCTTTTGTTTCACAGTTTAACCATTCCATAACTAATCTCCTAAATATTATTTCATTTATATATACTAATATTTATATTATTCTATAATCATTTTTCTTTTAACTTATTAATATTAAATAATAAATATGAAGATTAGTATTATATGCTATGCATAAATCAGACTTAAAATCATTATACAAAAAGCTAATTATGGTATAATATGTAATATATTATACCATAAGGGGGTATTAGTAATATGAATAATAATGAAAAAATTTATAGCTATATTGAAAATAAAATGATTGATCCTAATGATAAATCTATAAAGTTTAATCCTAAAAAGCATTCATCATTTACTGTTGGAGATTTACTTAAAAGAATTGTTGCTATTTTATGTATGATATTTGTTGTATATAATATTTTTGCTTATAAAAATAAACATACTCCTATTAATGTAACAAAAGATTTTATTAATGATACTTCAAATCTAATATCTACTTCAAATACTATTCTTAATAAAATAGTAAATGAATATAATAATAATAATTTTTCAACTTCATATAAACAAGAATTAAATAATTATCTATCTGATTTAGACAAGCTTAATATAGGTACTTACTCTGATTCTAAGTTTAATTTACTAAAATCAAACATATCTAATATTTCAAATGAAACTAAAGACTGTATACATTTAATCTTGAACTCAAATTGTGCAGATACTTACACTTCTAATTCTATAAACTCAAAGTTAAGCTCTATAAGAAATAATATAAATTTAAATAGAGAACTATTAACTAAATTTTTTGATGAAAATAACATCATTTATACTATTGATGAAAATAACCAAATACATTATCAATTACCTAGCTAAGTACCTGTCTTTACATAATAGTATATTAAAGATGTTAATAAAACTTAAACTTAATTAAGCTCTATTAGCATTTTTCTTAATTTATTAGATATTTCATTAAATTCTTAAATTATCTTTTTCAATTATTACTCTTACTTTATTTAAAATACGCTTACATTTTGAACAATAAGATTGTGGTTCATATACTTTATCTTCATATATAATACAAAAAATAAGTTTATAATATCTAATTTATCTTTTTTCTTTTACTTTTTAGTTTAATCTTTAGATTATATCCATGATCTTTAAACATATGTAATAGTCTTGCTCCATCTATTAATGTAATTGGCTTCTCTTTTGCAAATTCTATTGAATCTTTTCCAAAATAACTTGTAGTTACTAATATACCTTTATTTGCACCTTCTGCCATCATAGTTCCATATAAATCTCTAACGGCTGATGTAGGAACTACATTGTTATATCTTTTTGCTTGAATAACAAATCTTCCTCCTCTTATGACATCTGGATCAAAAGCTATTGCATCCACTCCACAGTCCCTACTTGCTTGAGTTACCTTTACTTCACAATTTTCACCTGAGAAGATTTTTTCAAATAATTCTCTCACCAAATGTTCAAAATCCTCCCAATCCATTTCTGCTAAATTTGTCCCCTCTTCTAAATTATTTAAAACTTCTATCGATGTTACAAATCTACTATCATTACGATTTAAGTCCAATATTGGTCTTATTGGAGCTAATTCACTTAAAGGTCCTGCACTTATACCTTTAAGATTTTTAAAGCATTCCTTTGGAATTACTCTCTCCAACTTCAACTTTGAAAATTCTTCTCTATTCGCTTGTAAAGACATTATACATGCATGGTAATCATTACCAGTTTTTATATCTATACCTTTTATCCATCCATTAAAAACTACTGTATTTATTTCTTTAATTTTTAAAGATTCAAAAACCTCATATATATTTCGTAAACAAATTTTATATAAAATATCTTCATAATATTGATTGAATTCTTTTTCTTTTATATTAACTATACTAATGCACTTTTTGGTTTTAATAAATTTATGTTCTAATATACTAGGAATTTGTTTTCTTTGTGGCAGTTCATAAGAAATAATTATTACTTTATTAAATGAATCATATTGAATTTCATATTCTCTTTTTATATTTGCTGAATATTTAGATTTTTTTAAAACCAACTTTAAGTATTTTTCTATTGCATACTCTTCCCTATTAAATAAATTTTCTTTAAATTTATCTATACTCTCATTAAATTGTTTAAGTTTAATCTCATGGTTCGATTTAGATTCGTTATATACTTCTTTGGCTTCCTCTAATTGTCTATTATATTCTTCTAATTTTTTATTATATATCTCTAATGCTTTATTCTCTAATTCAATTCTTTTATTCTTCCTAGAATTAAAAATTAATTCCCAAAACAAATCTTTATTTGGTACCCCTATTTCTAATCGTATATCTTCTATATTAGGTACTTCTTTATTAAATGCAAATTCATAAAATATATTTTTCTTTTTTAATGAATCAATATCAATAACATGACTTATATTTAATGATTCAATTAAAATATTTTTATATTTATTTATCTCTAAAATAGCTTTTTGGGTTCGCATCTCTGCATCTATTCTTAGTTTTTCCATTTTTTCTTGGTCAATCCACTTATTTTTTTGTTCAGTAATTTTTAAATTTAATTCCATATACGATTGTGCTAATATTTTCTTGCTTAATCCTAATTTCTTATTATATATAATTTCTGAATACGTATATTTACTTGCCATAAATACCTCCTTTACTCTCAGATAAGTAGAGAAAAATACTTTTACACTTAAATTATTTCCAAATCTTATAAAACAATTCCATTTATATTAAAATCTATTATAAATAATAAATGTATTATAAAAAAACAGTGATAACACCAAATCTATTTTGACGCTATCACCTTTAAACTATTCGGAACATTTATTATATGAATCAATCTTATAAAATCATCTTTTATACTTAATTAATTTATGATACTGATGTTTAACAAACTTCATATATCTCAAAATTTTATATTTGCAAATTTCTTATTAATAAAGTACTCTTCTGTAAGTAAATCATCTCTAACAGAATTAGTAAATCTAATATGATTTTTATAACTTTCACTTTTGTCTTTTCTTATCCAAAATATATCTAAAAAACACATTCCCTTTGCTGCTAAAAATATTTCCCATTCATCCCAATATTCTAAATTATAGTATTCTAAATAGCAATCTAAATTCATTCTATTGTATGGTATTATTCTATCAACTATAAATTCTCGTATTACTTCACTTGGAACTTTTCTAATTTTTCTAGTAAATAGTCCATAAAATTCAGCAGGATACAAGCTAAGATCCTCAATCTCTTCATTTTTCTTAAAACTATATTCATCACATACTAAATCATAAGATAGGTCTCCTAAATAATGTTCTTCATTCATTAATTCTACAGTCTCTAATTTTGATTTTGGAATAAGCATCTCTTCGCCTCCTCAATTCTATGTTTAAGTAGTTCTAATATAGAAGATTTGCTTTTTCCATCACCTCTACCTGACTTAACTAAATATTTCTGCCCATCTACAATCTTTATATATTTTGTATATACCCCAAGAGAAGAACTATTTATAAAATTTCTTATATTGCTCTCTTCCATATCGTAACTCCTTAAATTTTTATTTGATCAACCTTACAATAATCAATTATATTACCTCTATTATATCCAAAAGCTTCTTATTATTAAACCTAAAACCATAGAATGTGCTATGTCACAATATTAAAAAATCAAACACCTTAAATATCTCCTCTTTAAAACTGCACTAAAAATGCTAATAAAACTTAAAATTGATTAAGCTCTATTAACATTTTTCTTAATTTATATGAAAATTTAATCTTTATTTAATTAACCCAATAGCTACTCCAAGAATACTACATTGATCTTCTTCAAGCATAATTGGTTCATAATAATCATTTTCAGGCATTAAGAGGATTTTTCCTCCAATTGTTTTATAAGTTTTTAATGTACAATTACCCTCAATATCAACTGCAACTATCTCTCCAATATCAGCTGAATTTTGTTTATTTATAACAACATAATCTCCATCATTTATATTCTTATTTATCATTGAATCACCTTTAATCTTAAGAATATATACATCTTTAAAATTACCAAGCCATTCTGTTGGTAAATAATATTTTCCTTGTATACTATCATTAATTAATATAGGCACTCCAGCTGCTATCTCATTAAATATTGGAATAGCTCGTACATTATCTACCTTTATTTCACATCCGTTTTCCTCTATATATAATTCACCTATTGCTGAAGAATCTTTTATAAATTTATGACTTGTATCTCTTTTAAAATCTATATATTCAATAGTTTCTAATTCTAATGGAAGCATTGAAGAATCAAACTTAGGTATGTCATCAACTTCTTCTAACTCCTTATTTATTATAACTATCTCATTTCCATCAGTTGCTATTCCATATTTAGTACTTGGAGTATTCGCCATATAACTCTTTAGTTGTGATAATGCATCTTTTATACCACTTCCCCAGCTTTTTACTTCTATCAATATATATGGACCTTTAATGTTATTCCTATAAACATCAACTGCAATGTCTGCAAATTTAATTTGAGATCCTATATTTACTTTTTGCTCTATAGCAAATAAGTTTGTAGGATACCCATAAGTATCTCTCAATTCTCTAAGTACCCATTGTCTTATTTTTTCTTCTCTAGAATATATATCTGAAATTTCTTCTTTAAACAAATAGTCTTCTAAACTTATTGAAGAAATTCTTTTCATATAACAGTTGCTTTTTATTCTTAAATATTTATAATCTATATCTTTAATAAATTTAGACGGCGTACCATCTGATGTTATAAATAATTTTTCTGTAGCTCTTGTCATGCCAACATAAAGTAACTTTCTTTCTCTAGACTCTAACATGTCCATATCCTCTTCTTCATTCTTAACTGGACATAAAGGCATTACTTTAGAGTTTAAACCAGCAATTATAACAACTTTAAATTCAAGACCTTTAATAGAATGCATAGTTACAAGCTTTACACTTTCATTTGAAAAATCAAATTCATTGTTTTTATCAAATATAGAACATGGAATATTGTGCTTTTCTAAATTTTCTTTAATTACCTTTAATTGGTTTTTTACTCTTGAAATTATAACAATGTCTTTAAGGTTATACCTTTTCATTAAAGTTCTAGTTATTAAATTAGATATATATGTTACTTCTTCATTTGAATTTTTAAAGTTTCTGTATACTGGATATTCTCCCTGCTTGTCTATTAAATTCGGTTTAACAAAATTATCATCTTGAATCAAATCTTCATCACTATTAATCAAACTAAAGGCAGCTTGTGCTATCTGTGTAGTTGTCCTATAATTTTTACTTAAAGAATTAGACTTTCCTTTCATATCATATCCCAAACTTGTAAATGAACGATTTTTAACAAGCCAAGCTTGAGGATATATGCTTTGAGCTACATCTGAAATAAATGTTATACTTGAATATTCTTTTTCATTATATAATGCTTTTAAGAATTGTAATTGAACTCTTGTTAAATCTTGACTTTCATCTATTAATATATGGGTATATTTTTCAATAGGATATTTCTTAGCTTGAGCTAATGCAATCAAAGCCATATCTTGAAAATCTACTTTATTTATCTTCTTTAAATTTTTATCATATCTTAATAAGACTTCAAATATGGTATTTCGTTGCTTAGAATTTTTTCTAAGTTTTTGTGGCCCTTCATTATTAATTTTTCTAACTCTACCTATTCTATCAACAGATTGATATTCTTCAAGCTCCATATAATTGCAAGATTTTATCCACATAATTTCTTCTTTTATAAATTGAAAATACTTCTGATTAATAATTTTAATGTCCTGAAAACTCTTGCTAACAAAGTTTATTGCATCAATTAATTGATCTTGACATTCTTTTTGAAATGCAAGTTCTAAACTAACATTATTATGTTTTTTATATTGATTAAAATACTTAAACATTATTGAATCTATTGTTTTAATATATAACTTATTACTATTATCTTCATCAAATATATTAATCTGATCATTAATATCGTCTTTAACGTTATCATATATAAATGAGACATATTTTTGAAGTGATTTATTATAAGTTGCCATAAGAACTCTATCATCTTCAGAAGGACAATAGTGCCTTAATAGCAATGGCATTTTATTTACAGCAACAGTAGTTTTACCTGAACCTGCTACACCTTTTATTAAAGAATGTCCATTAGGTTTACTCTGAATTATTCTTTTCTGCTCTACATTAAGTTGCATTTCACCCTCCATTACATAATTTATCATATTTTATGCTTTTATAATAATTGTACTATATTATGTAATTATATGTAAAGTTTTGGAGTATTATGAATAGAAATTAATTTAAATAAAAAACAAGGATACCTGCGTAATTTCATACATAGTATCCTTGTTTAATTTACTCTAACTCATTTTCAAGAGATAGTATTTTTTCTTGTCTCATTTCATGCAAAGTTTTATCGCTACCTTTAATCATAGCCCAGCAATAAATTCTAATACTAGACCATCCAGTAACGTTTTGTACCCATTTATTAAATGTAAGTTTTTCACCATTGAAATCAACATATTTAGCATCAATAACTGTAGCTTCTGAGTTATCTGCATTCTTAATTACAACAATATCTCCTGCTTTAATAATTCCCCAATCAAATAACTTATCAACTAGATTGTCAGATGTTTTTGCATTTCTTCACAAGTACTCAACCTCTTTGTGAGGACATGCTTTGCTGGACTTACTTGCTAATGGTCGAAGAATTTCTCATTTTAATAAAACACAAAAAAATTACTATATCTGAGCTTGCAGATTTAATTGGAACTACTAATCAAAACTTACTCGTGATAATTTTACATACAAGAGCTACAACAAATTGCTGAAGCTCTTGTATATAAATTTAAAGGATTTTTTGTTTTTGAGGATGGGGATAAAATCTAGGATAAAAAAACTATGAGTTTATTTAAATTTAAAAACTCATAGTTTTATATTACTTATACTAAATTATTATTCAGATTTAAACTCATTCTTTGATAAATCAATTAATCCTTTTAAGCCTTCTCCTGGATTTACCCTTCTAAAAACAAATTCTTTGCATGGTTTATTTATTTTAGGAGGCGTATTATCTATAATAAATATTTGATTATTATCAGAAAGTTCAACTAAATATTTATATAATTCATTATAAGTTTCAGGGTCGATGCTATCTTTTGAATCACTATTTGTTCCTATATTATTGCTTACAGTATCCAAAAACAATATCCCTGGATGACAATTATTATCTTCTTCAATATTCAACTCTAAAATAGCTCCTAAATATGCTACCTGCATACATAATAATAAACATCCACTCGTATGTCTTAATACACTAATACCATTATAATAAGGTAAATAAGTATCCTTACTAATATAACATTTATCCTCTTGAATATCTGTAAAGTTAAATCTCTCCATTGAATTTCTGTACTTTGTATTTAATCTCTCAAGTACCAAATCTTCTCTTTTTGCCAATTTTAATAATTCATTCTTTTTCTTATTGAAATTATTAATTTCTTTAGACAATCTATCTAAACCACTTAAATTTTCTTTAACTTCGTTATGAATATCAATTAAAGAATTAATCTTGTTTTTTTCTAAAATATAATCTTTAATCATTGAATTCATAGCTTCAATTTCTGCCAAATATGGTGTATCTAAGTTGTCTTGATATTCATTTAAAGCATTAATATATATTTGTCTCTTTCGATGAAGTTTTTCTAATTCACTTGAATCTCTTAATATTTTATCACTATCAACAGAAATTAAATTTTTTAAAGTCTCAATTTTATCTCGAATTTGATTAAGTGCTTTTTCAATATCTTCATTATTATCCTCTATCTCATTTTTTACTGATACCACAGTGTGACAAAGAGGGCATCTCTCACTATGATCAATTATTTTAATCTTTTTCATAGCTTCTAATGTTGCCATTAATTTTGATTGTTCATCATAGTAATCCAATAATAGTATTTCTTTATTTTTTATTGATAGTTTGATAGTATTTAGATTATTATTCTTTTCAAAAATAAACTCATCTATTTCTTTAATATCCTTTTTCAAATCAGAATATACTTCCGATTTACTATTCTTGTTTTTTCTTATCACTCCCTTTTTTTCATCATTTAGAATATTGATTTTATTCTGAATTGTATCCTTAATAGCTATTAATTCTTCTAAGACCAATGCTTCTCTTTTATCTAAGTATTCTTCTAAGCCATCATTAATTTTTCCAAGCTTATTGTATTCATTTTGGTTTATTTGTATTGATTTGTTTATCTCCTCTAAATCTGGAATAACTAAATCATTTATTATCTTAAATATCTCCTTATTTTTCCCTGATACAAATGTATTATTATGCTGCAAAAATTGATTAGTACCAAGTTCCCCTTGATGTACAAATACAAATCGCATAAAATCTCTAAAAGATAATTTTTCTTGATTTAAATCTTTACTGCCAGATTTTTTACGTAAAATAAAATGTAAAGGGATTTGAAATTCTTCAGCAAAAAAATCATTTGCATCATCCACTTTTTTTCTCCAAGGTGAATACTCTTTATATTCGTCGTATCTACACAAATAAATATTAATAATATTTCTATCTATCTTTAAATGCCTATTTATTGTATAACTTTTCTCCCCTGCTTTTATCTCTAAAAATACTTCATCACAATAACTGGATAATTCTTTTTGTACCGATAAGTCTATTACTAATGATTTGCTGCCTAAACAATAAGCTATTAAATTTAATACTAATGATTTTCCTGAAAATCCATCTCCTCTAATTATTATAAGTGATTCGTCGATATTTAAAGTTCTTTTATATGTTTCCCCACTAATAATTAATTTCTTTAACCTTAATTTAGTTTTCATTTCCACTCAAAACCCCTTTTTGATTTTTAGCACTAAATTTTCTAAATTGAATTAGATATTCGCATTTTTTTAATTCTTGTGCATAATATCTATTTTCAAGTGTTTCAACAGTCTTCTTTCCAGCTTCACTTAATTTAATGTACATTTCATTCTTTTTATTTAGTTTCTCTACATTAATATCTATTAGCATTTGATTAGATAAAATTATTAAATTATCCCTAATCTTTCCTTCAGAAGATAAATAATTATTTTGAATGTACTTTTCATCAATATAATAGTTATCATAATTATCTACAGTAATTGATGAAATTAATGTAAAATAATAAAGGACTTCTTCAAATACAACACCTTTTCGCCTTTTACTATTTAAAAATAAAATTATTAGTACCTGCATACACTCTATATACTTATTTTCAAATAAAAATTTTAAATCCATTGGTAATTTACTATTCCTCAAGTCTCTTCTCCCCCCACCATACTTCTTTTTCTGTATCAGAATTATCTGCCAGAACATGTATAAATCCTTGTTTGTTTATATCATTAGGCATATTCTCATCATTTATTTTGTTTTTAAGTTTAGAATACTCGAGCCTACTTAATGAGGCATGTACAGATTTTAAAAAAGTATCACTGTCTTTATTTTCACCAAATTCATTTATGAGAAGTTCCTTATATTTCATGTAAGACAAATCCAATAGATGATTTGCAATTTTATCATTGTTTTTTATACCTGATTTCTTTAACCATCTAAAATACTGTTCTGCCGTAAAGAAACATTCTTTACTATAATCAACTTTAAGTTCTCCTATTTCCTCAACTCTTAGCTTTTTACAAAATAAATTTTTCTCTAATTCCTTTTTCTTCTCATTATTTGGTAGTATATCAAGTAACTCTTCATCAAATTCATTTGTTTGTAACATTGATATCATTCCACTACTGTCCTCATTCTTTAAACATATATAACTTAATATTTTTCTTATTTCTTCATGATGAGAAGAATTACCTGGATCGTATGTTATTGTTTCAATATTGTAATTTTGTTTAAGCCATATAATATTCTCTTTAGAAGGATTAGGTAAAATAATATAATGCTTAGACTTAAAAAAATCATTGTTATCCTTAATTATTCTTTGAATAAAAATATCGTTAAACGAAAAACCAAGGAATAAAAATGTCTTAACTCCTGTAAATAATGAAAAGAGTGTTTTATACTTATCATTACTATATAATTCCATATATTTTTCTTCACTAATAACTATACTGCTACTGTCACTTATATGGCCATGTAAATGAAAAATTCTTTTATTCCCTTTTTGTGTTATTAAACTTTGCATATTAGAATTAACATCTTTTAAGTTTATGGGCATATAATTAGTGTCTAAATATTTCTGTAAAATATGATCATAGTTAGTTGTCAAAAAAATATCAAATCCATATTTAGATATATCTGAATAATTGTTATTCTCATCCTTCACATCTTTTAAGATATTTGAGTTTATTGTATTTACAATATATTCTTGAATATCTTCTTCTGTACGATTTAAATATTTTTTAATTATTCTTACAGCTTCCCAATAATCATATTGTTTTAAACTAAAATCTAACATATGAATAAATGAAGTACCCTCTATATTTTCAATACCCATATGTATTGCACAGTCTCGTATTAACTTACCCCAGTCTGGTATATTAAAAGGGATTGATAATCCAGCTCCCATAAATGGTACTATGTTTCCTTCATTATATATTTTTTGTAATTGTCTTATAAAATTATCGTTACTCATTCTATCCCATCCCCAAATAAATATAATATAAGAAAATTATAGCATTTATATAAATTTTCATCAATTTATATATACACATCGAAAAAAGCTATGAATACTTAATTCACAGCTTTTTTACTCAAGAATATAATTTTTTAATATACTTAATATATCCCCTCACACCATATTAAATACCAGCTCTTACCTTTACACCCTTATTACCATAGTATTTATACCATAAAATGTATAACACCTGATAAAATTATAGTATTGAACATCTATATAATTTTATTAGGTGTTATTATAACCTTAAGTTCAAACGGTTTCCACCCACCACTTGAATATAATAACTTACCATTATGTGCTAATACCACTTTAAATATTTACATACATCTATTTTTCATATCCTAGATTAATTAGTATATATTCCTTAGTTTTATTTATTGTTGCTCTACTATTCACAATATTACCATCTGCAGTAACTATTCCTGACTCTTTAAAAATATGATTATTTCTACTCCAATCGTATTCAATTAATCTCTGTAATTCTCTTCTATATTCATTTCTATTGTAATTTTCCAATATATGGTTCGCTATGTATGCGGCTATCAATAATCCTATACCCGTTGTTAAAATAGATTTTGCTCTAATTTCCGGAGTCTTTGTTCTATTTTTAATACAATCATCTATATAGTAATTATCTCTTATAGCTTTGAAAAATATCTCTATCTTTTTTTCTACATGTTCTTTAAGATTATTATCTTTCAACAATTCATTAGCTTTTGTTTCAACTGCTTTACCACCTTGAGAATCAATACCTGATAATTCTATTACAACATTCTTAATATTATTTAATGTATAAACATCAATACTATTTTTAGAAATACTAGTGCCTATAAGATCTGTAATATTTTCTAAATATTCAACCTTATTTAATGCTTTAGATACTAAATTAGGAATTGGATCTCTTGTATTAAATAATGTATTTATTGATGGTGTTGTTTGTTTTGCATTCTTGTTAACATCAACAAAGTCTTGACGAATTTTTAATATATCGCTTTCACAAACGATGTTCAAAAGCAAATTGCTTCCTTGTGTAATTTCTGGTAATTCTTCTGCTAATTCTTTTATAGCAACAGTACGATGATTCCCATCTAAACATTCAAATTGATAATCCAAAGGTAATTGAATTAGACCACCTAAAGATCCAACCCTTTCCAATACGGTATATAAAGCTTCTCTTGTTTTAATATCCTCAGAAACTCCTCCTAAAATAATTGGCTCAAATGGCAATAAATCTAACGAAACAAGAGTTACTGGTGGTATAGTATACTTTTTTTCAACCTTCATATACTTTTTAATATCATCTTTATGAGCCTTATCTAAAAATCTATTTTTGATTTCAGATTTTATAATCTCTTGCCCTTTTTTCTTAACTGATGCTGTTTTTACAATACCACTTTTTAAGGCTCCAAAAGGTATAGTTATTGCATACCATACTCGTCCCCCACTATAATAAGCAATTGCAGGTACAGTTATTGATGGTGTAGCAAATCCTACTTGTTTTCTCTCAACTACATGAATTTTAATTTCATCTTTTGTCATATTATTTCTCCCATACTAGTAAAATTCCTTATAAGAATAACACAGCATATTTTCTACGTCAATATACAAACGTATTTTTATTAATACAAACGTATTTACTTCATATTTATTTAAGCGCATATAGTTCCGCTAAATTGTGCACACCCCAACCTAAAAAATGCACACACCTTACTAAAATACATAAGGTGTGTGCATTTTTTTAATTACATTTCCAAATTTTATCTTCAAAACTTGTTTTTCAAGCAATTCATTTTATCTGAAAAAACACGAAAAGCCCTTTCATCAATGACTTTCTATTGTATCAATATTATAGTTTATGTATGGTAGAGGCGAGGCGGCCACACTATATTATTTTATAAAATCATTCTTTAATATCTTAAAATTACTAATTTAAACTAACCCTTCCATAACCCCAAACCCCTGATTCACAGCAATATTATAAACTGGCATGACTTCTTTCTTTATCATCTTATAGAATTCTTCAATAGTCTTTTCTTCTTTAAATTTCTTAGCATCTTCTATTCTTAATAATTCTCTATACTCTTCAATTTGGTTATTTCTTTTTTTATCTACTACAAATGAAAAGGCCTTATATTGTAAATCACAGAACTTGTCTATATATTTATCATAATTTAATAAGTTATCATTTTTCTTACTATTTATATTCTTAAATGTAGGTACTAAGTTCCATATTTGATCATGAAGTACAAAACTCCAAGGTATAAAATGATCCATGCTTAAAACACCATACTCATTATAATTTTCTTTTGTAAATTCTAGTCCTGTATAAATATCATTAATATGATTAGTTTCTATTATCTCTTTCCAAATCTTTGTTTGAGCTGTAAGATTTCTTTTCTTTGGAGCTTCTAGTTTCATTGCTATTCCTGGTACATTAAGATTTCTTTTTTGAAGGAAAATTACAAGCTTATAATATGCCCATCCTTGAAGAATTCTATAATTATTCTTTAAATAATTACACCAATTTTCTCTGATTTTGATTCGTTTTCTCTTATTTTCATCTATATAAATTTCATAAACACACTTTTCATCTTTTCTTGAAAGTTCTTCAATTATCTTTTCAACCTTTGATCTTTCTCCACGGGTATGTTCTCTAAAAAATGGTGATAAAAATCTATATGGCACATTATAAGTTAAATCCTTAAGCATCTTATTTAATATCTTATCTTCACAATTATATATAAAATCTAATAATTTCTTTTCATCATAATTACTTCCTAAATTATATGTATCCTCAATATAATTAACTACTTTAACTAAATTGTCACACAAACCAAAACTAAGCTTGTACTTAAATATTGGATACCAAGCCAAAGTTACCATTCTACTTATAAGTTTTTTAAAATCTATATCAAAATTATCAAGTTGTATTTCTTCTAATAAAGCTAAAAGCCAATACATTTTATATGTAGCAGACATTTTATTATCATCTAACACTGCTGAAAACATTCTATAATCAACTTCATTACTATAAGGTATAAAGCTTATTTCTTTAGGTAATATTATGCCTTCTTTTTCTATGTAAATCTTATTCATTAAAATTCTCCCTATGTACATTTTACTTTCATGAATATTTTACCATAAATATCAAATTTAATTATAAAAAAATAAGAGCCTGAAATTAATCAAGCTCTTTCATATTCTTAATAAGCTAACAGTTTGTTCCTAATTCACATATTTTAATACCTCCTTAAAATCTTCTTCACTCTTAATTTCGCCATTGTCATATTTTTCTCTTAATCACACTAAAAACGCTATTCAATATTCCAATTCAAACTTTAATTACATACCTTTTTATTTACTAACACCTTTTAGTAAAATTCCTTTTTCAAAGCCTCCACGTTCAACTTTCTTTTTATGTCTAGCCTTTAAAAGATCTTCTTCACTATATCCTAAAGAATTAGCAAGTCCGAATATTACTTCTATTACATCTGCTAATTCCTCTAAATTTTTATCTTCAATAAATTCATTAACTTCTTCTTGAAGCTTCATTTCTAAAAGTTTATATTTTTCTTCTTTAGATGCAATTTCTATTTTGCATTTTTTATTATCTCTTTCTATAATTTCAGGTATTCTATCTCTTACAAGTTTATTATATTCTTTATAATTTTTCCCCATATATAAAACTTTCCTCTCCAAATGTACTTTTATGAATATTTTACCATAAATATCACATTTAATTACAAAAAATAAGAGCCTACATTACATAGACTCCTTTTCATAAATAATAAAAGTTATGTGCAATTTTATAATTAATTATGTTTGTTGATAATTAATTCCAACCACCTTACAATCTTCACATATGTAGAAATACATTGTTCCATCATAAAAATTAATTGAATCGCTCTGAATCTGAGCTAAATATTTCATTTTCTTCTTGCAGCATGGGCATTCTAAATGAATACAGTCATTAACAAAATTTCCTCTTCCACCTATTGTAATTAAATCTTCACTAAAAGAACCATAATATTTACTTACTTTCTCTTTTGATAAAGTAAAATGCTTTGAACTCACTTCTTCTATTTCATCATCGTCATCACATTCATAGCCTTCAAATGGCATAAGTTCACTTCCACCATCCAAATCAAATTTACAGAATTCATCTTCATATGGAAGACAGTTTAAACATACCTTTATATTTATCTTTCCTTTTAAATTAATAAATTTTAACCTTTCATCATTTCCATCAATAGAGAAAATATCTACAAGCCTTGAATTGCATTCAGAACATCTTTCATCACTTATCATTCCTACAATAACAGCTTCATCACTAATTTCTTCATCTTCAAACATAACATAACAATCATCATAAGCTAAGTTTATTTTTTTCTTGTTTTCATCAAATGTCCATCCTCCACATTCTGCATATACAGATGGATTAACATATAATTTTTCTCTCCACTTTGGAGGATTATTTTCAAATTCATAGAAAGCATTTAAAACAACATCATCACATATTATCGCAAGGCATTCTAATAATTTATTAGCAGTTAATGACTGTTCCGTATTCTTTAATCTTTCAATAAGCTTGCCTCTAACTTTTTCTGATGCATCCTTATACAGTTCCTTTGGATAATATACTTCATTATTACAAGCAGCCTCTGCAATTTCAGAGGTATCTGCATTTGTATAGCTAATTATATTTTTAGCTTTATCAATATACTCATCATCTTTAATACTATTAATTATTTCTTTAATTTGAATATTAATTTCTTCATTTGATAATGATTCATAAGCTTCTCTTTCCAATTTTGACTGACAATCTAGACATACACCTTGAACATATTTTTCTCTTCCACATATAGGACATTCATACATTCCTATTCCCCCACCTATCTTTATAATTAACATATCTATTTTACCATATTCTATGTAATACTTATTATTTAAGACTTGAAAATATAGATTATGCTTAACTTTAAAAAAATAAGAGCCCATATTACATAGACTCTTTCATATTTACTCATTATAACCCTGTAATTCTATCCAATTTTAGATAATGTTAACATCCAGGAAGAATTACTTTAAAACTATGCTCAATTCTTGAATTTACAAACTTAACTTTCCCTCTATTTTTAAAGGCATTTGTTATTCGTTTAAACCCTTGCCCATTATTTAAAAATCTCTTTTCGTCATCTAAAGTTGTGAGTTTTTCATAAAGCCATATATTTCTTTTATTATAATGTATTCTTTCACTTTTACTATTTTCATCTATAAGTTCTCCAGGGCTTGAAACAATAACATTATTCTTTTCTATGGTAACTTCAATGATTCTATTTAAATCAAAATATTCTCTGTAAAGGACAGCATTTTTTATTGCTTCTGTTATAGCTGAACATGGATAATCACATTTAATTATTTCTGATAGTTTCTTTTCTGCCTTATCTATCATAGTCAAAAGATTCCCTTGAATAATATAAACATCACCATAATCATTGTTTAAGTTGTCCACAATTTTTATCATATTATTAGGAATACAAAGATAATTATCATCTGAAAAAACAAGAAGTCCTCCATATGTGCATATAAGCTCACTTCCATCCCTTTCTTGTGCCGCTATCCCAGATGAAAGAAGCAAAAACGCTTTGTTTTCATCATTCATTTCAATTCCTTTATGCCTAAAATATTTTTTTACAAGCTCCATATTAAGCATATCTATTTTGCTATTAATAAGAGGACATGTTTCAATTGTCAAACTCAAGTTTTGCTCTAAAAGCGTTATAATTTCCTGCTTCCTCATAACATCAGTTGTTGAACCTCTTCTTATATAAAAAGCTCCATTTTCTCTAATCTGATAAGGCTTTTGTCCACCATCATAAATTGTTATTATTCCAATTTTTTTATTGTCTATATAAATGAAATCAACTTTCAAAGGTATAGGAGGCTCACACCTTGAAGTTATAATCTGCTGAATCTGTTCTTCTGTGAACAAATCTTCTTTTCCAACGCCCATTATCTTCTTTGTTTTATCCTGTATTCCAACTATGATATATCCACGTCCATATCCAGTATTGGCAATTGCACATATATCTTTTGACATTTCCTTCTTTCCACTATCGCTCACAAGATCAAGTTTCAATTTATAATCTAATTTTATTCCTTCTTCTCTCTTTAACAATGACATGAATTTTCTTTTATCCATAAACCCCTCCACCTAAATATTAAAATCCCCATTAATAAAATATATTTTTTTTAAGGTCTTTAATATTTTACACCCCTGGGGTCCATAAAATTCCAACTACATTATAATTATATTTTTATCTACTATATATTTCTATACCATACTTATCAATTTGTTCTTTTACTTCTAAATTCAAAGAATCACTAAACAAAATGTCTGAAGAATAAATTCCAATAATATCATCTATATTCTTCACTAGATATATTTAACAGTAACTTTTCTATAGCATAAACATAATTATATGTTAAGTTAATTGATTCTCCATACTTATTTAGTATTCCACTCATTACATATCTCCTTACATGATAGGTTATCTTATATTTAATTGTACATATTATTTAATGTTAATTCAATATTTACACACCACAGTATACAAAAAATTAGCTGAATGACTTAAACTTATTCTAATATACATATATAGTGATAGATTAAATAAGGAGGCTTTACCATGCAAAACGTAACTTTGAATAACGGCGTTGAAATGCCTATCCTGGGATTTGGTGTTTATCAAATTGAAGATACTGCTCAATGTGAGCAAGCTGTCTATGATGCACTTATGACTGGCTATCGTTCCATTGATACTGCATCAGTTTATATGAATGAGAAAGCTGTAGGTCGCGCCATCAAGCGTAGTCACATCCCTCGTAAAGAACTTTTTATCACTACGAAACTCTGGATTCAAGATGCCGGTTATAATAATACAAAAAAAGCATTTTCACAATCCCTAAAACGCCTGCAGCTAGACTATATTGATTTATATCTTATACATCAGCCATTTGGAGATATATATGGTTCATGGCGTGCTATGGAAGAACTATATCAAGAAGGTAAGATTCGTGCCATCGGTGTAAGTAACTTTCAGCCAGATCGTTTGGTCGATTTAATTATTCATAATAGGATTATTCCAGCTGTTAATCAAGTGGAAACAAACCCCTTCTGTCAGCAGGTTGAAAGTGCCATGCTAATGAAAGAAAACGGAGTGCAAATCGAATCTTGGGCTCCATTTGCAGAAGGACACAACAATATATTTAAGAATGATGTTCTAGTAACACTTGCTGAAAAATACAACAAATCAGTAGCGCAAATTGTTCTTCGTTGGCTAATACAACGTGGTGTAGTTGCTATTCCTAAATCTGTTCATAAAGAACGAATTATTGAGAATTTCAATATCTTCGATTTTGAATTAAGCAGCAATGATATGGAGAAAATTGCAATGCTGGATACAAAAGAAAGTTGTTTTTTCTCTCATAGTGATCCGAAAATGGTGAAATTGTTTAGTGAAGTTAAATATGACGTCTAACTTGCTTATCTAAAAAGAGTGTATCTACTTTTTAAAATTTATTTATAAAGATGAATAACGTAAACTTCTTCCGTGAATAATAAAAAATAAAGTAAGGTGGTGATGTTAATGGGTAATTCTCAATACAACAAGAACAAGAACGATAAGAGTAATACTGACAAAAATAAAAATAACAATAACAAAGATAAAGGCAACAATAAAGTAAAATAAAATATTGCATATATACTTTGTAAGTAGAAAAAATCTACTTATAACAGTAATAAAAGTGACAACAAATCTATTTTTCAAATGAAATGGGCTGTATCAAAATAAATTTGATACAGCCCATTTCTGATATTACTCCATTATTGATATTGTGCAAAATTACCATTCTTATTAAACGTAAGAGTTATAATAATTTTCTATTACATTGTTTGATTTCTTGTATATCTTTATGGAACTTAAACATCAAACCAGCAGTAGTAGCTTGAGCCATTGTTAAAACCTTTGAAGTAATTATATGAAACCTAACTTGCCTATTTTGCACATGGATATTCTTTCTGTATATATTTATGGCTTCTTTGCTATTAAAATCAATATACTGTTTTAAGGAATTAAAATATATTCCCCCTTCTTCTATTTTAAACTCATCATGATGTGTATGGGTTCTAATTACCCAATTCTCATAACTTTTATGATTATTTAATAAGTGAACATTAGCATGCTGAGGAACTGTCAAGTCTTGAATCAAATGACAAGCAGCACCTAAATAGAACATTGAATCTTTAATGTTGCCATGAGTATATTCATTTAATGATCTAGTATAGTAAGATATACATTCTCTTTTTGCATCACTACTACCGTATAATCCCTTGTTCCTATGTGGATTATAAAAATGATTACTGCTTTTTAAATCCTGATCAGCCCAAACTACTCCAGCATTAATATCACTTATATATGATTTCATAAGTTTATAAGCTTTCATATGTCCATCATTTTTTAATACTATTAAAGACTGAGTATTTATAAATTTATGAACTATACACTCAGCTTTCATTATTCTCTTCTTTACAGGATTTACAGTTTTCAGCATTTTTTTAAATATGTATGAATATAATTTTTCTAAAATTTTCATAATCATCATCCCTATAAATATATATTTATAATCTTAATTATTATAAACATATATTTAACTATTATTCATGTGGCATGTGATTAAATATTTTTTTATATTTTATAAATTAAAGTCTTATCTTTCCTCCATATTTTATTAATATATCTTTAATAGAATCATTTTGGCACAGATATAATGGAGTATGTCCTGCATTATTTTTTGAATTTATATTCAAGCCAAGGGAGATAAGAATTTTTAGAAAATCTTCGAAAGTTTCAGTATTACAATTTAAATAATCATTATGTAAAAGAGTATTTTTATATTTATCAGTATGTTTGATGTCTGCTCCATATTTAACAAGAAGGTTCAAAAGTTCTATAGAATAACTAAAGCTACAGCAAAAAATTGGAGTTTTACCTGCTATATTTTCAGCATTAACTTCAGCTCCTCTATCTAATAATAATTTAACAATTTCAATTTTAGGTGTTGTTCTTGCACATATTCTATGCAAAGGTGTTTCTTTAAAGTAACTTTGATGACTGTTGATATCTGCACCATTATTAATTAAAAATTCTATTACTTCGAAATAATTATTTTCACAATTATCTATGGCAAAATTAAGTAGGCTCTTATCATCACATTTTGCATTAACATTACCTACATTCTTTATAAAAGCTTTAAGTTCATCCAAATTTCCCTCTTCTATTATTGTTGAAATAGGTTTTGGCCTTGAACCAAATAAAATATCATAAATTTTCATTGAAAATTTCCTCCTAATATTTAATATTATAAATTAATTATAATATGTTTTTATCGGTCTTTTTATATTTTTCTTCATTTATTATATACAAATTTTTATATTAATATGATTTACCATTATTATTCTTATTAAAACAACACTATATTTTAACTGAATGTTGATATTGTAGTATAAAGCTCATGGACAGAGGAATCTACTTATCTCATAAATTAAAAATTCCCAACAATACTTACATTAAAAGTATTGTTGAGAATTTTAATGATGAAAGATTAACAACCCTCCATATAGTTTACCAATCTATTATAGTCTTCAGCTGTATCTGCATCTAATGTGCATCCAATGTCTTTAACAGGAACTGTTGCTATCTGATTTTTAAATTTTTTCCATATTTCTCTAAGACCACCTTGTGCATTAAACTTAAGTATATAATCTATACATTTTGATGAAATCAAAGGAGGATGTTTTTTATATCCATCAATAGTTGGGAAGGAAACCAGAGCATGTGTTCTGCACATGGTTTCTTTTACTGCAAGAAAAGTTTTGATATTAATAGCTGGCATATCCCCTGGAAGAAGATAAAATGCATCACAATTATCTAATGCTGATATTCCAATTTTAACAGATGTTAGCATGTCAGTTTCTGCATATTTTTCATTGTGTATAAATAGTAATCGTGAAGAATCATATTTATTATGAAGTAAAGATTCAACCTCTTTAGCTCTATGTCCTAATACCACAACCACTTTATTTACACCAGCATTAAACATACTATCAATACTATTTTCAATAATAGTTTTTCCCTTCAATTTCAAGAGTGGTTTAAACGCTTTCATTCGACTAGATAAACCCGCAGCTAGTATTACTCCATTTATATTCATTCAACTATCTCACTTTCATTAATAAATATAGTATTACAATGATTATAATATATATTGCAAATTTAAATGTGCAACAAAAGGATACACAGTTATTGGATTTATTAAAATAATTGTTATTGCAACATATATATTTTTTACTTTTTATAAAATGTATCTCTTAATGGGAAATGAGTACGGAATTTACCATCTAATCTATAATAAGCATGTGCACAAGCAGGCGCTGTTGGAATTAAACATAATTCTCCACAACCTTTTGCCCCATAAGTTTCAGGAATTTTCCCTTTAGCTTGTACCAGAATAACTTCAAGTTCAGGAGCATCCTTTGCTCTTATAAGTCCTAATGTACCTAGTTTTGTCTTAGGATATCCTCCTTCAACTTTAAATTCTTCTGTCAAAGCATAGCCTAATCCCATAACCATACCACCTTCAATTTGTCCTTCAACAGACTGAATATTAACTGCTGTTCCAACATCAAATCCTGCAACTGCTTTTACAACTTTTCCTTCTTCATTAAGAACCACAACCTGAGCTCCATAACTATAACTTACATGACTAATGGGATTATCTTTTATAGCTCCCATTGGGTCTGTCTTTGCAGAATACTCTCCAAAAAATTCTCTACCTTCTAAATCTTCTAATGTTAATCCCTTATCTAGTTCTGCTTTTAATTTTTCAGATACTCTTCTTACAGCTTCACCTGTTACTACAGTTTGTCTTGAAGCAGTACTAGTTCCTGAATTAGGTGTACGAACAGTATCTGGTCTTTCATGTATAGTAAGAGCAGGATCTAATCCCGTTGTTTCACACAACACAGTAGTACACATTTGTGCAATTCCTTGTCCCATACAAGCTGCAGAAGTTCTAATATGAACTTTACCATTTTCTATAGATAAAATACAACGACCAATATCCTTATGTCCTACACCAGTTCCACTGTTTTTCCATCCTATAGCAATACCTGCATATGGATTTGATTCATATACATCCTTAACAGCTTCCAAGCATTCTGCAATTGCAACGCTTTCATCAGCTATCTGACCATTTGGTAATACTTGACCTGGACGAATTGCATTACGATAACGGATTTCCCATGGTGAAATACCTACCATTTCTGCTAAAAGGTTAATATTACTTTCAGTAGCAAAACAACTTTGTGCTGCTCCAAAACCTCTGAATGCTCCACTAACAACATTGTTAGTATAAACTGACATTCCAAGTATATCCATATTTTGATAATTGTATGGTCCGCCTGCATGAGTACATGCTCTTTCTAATACTGGTCCACCAAGAGATGCATATGCACCTGTATCAGCAATAATAACAGCTTTCATGGCAGTTAAATAACCATTTTCATCACAAGCAGTTGTCATTTCTATTCCCATTGGATGACGTTTAGTATGATAATTTAAGCTTTCTTGTCTTGAGAATTTTACTTTTACTGGTTTTTTAGTATACCATGCCATTAATGCTGCGTGGTGTTGAACACTCATATCTTCTTTACCACCAAAGCCTCCTCCAACAAGTTGAGCATGAGAATGTACTTTTTCCATTGGAATTTGAAGCATAGTTGAAATTTCACGTTGTTCATCATAAACAGATTGTGAACTAGTATATAACAAAAGACCATCTTCTCCTTCAGGCATAGCAATTGCACATTCTGGCTCCATAAACCCATGCTCCTGACATGGTGTCTGATACTTTCTTGTTACAACATATTTAGAATTTTTAATTGCCTCAGCTGCATTACCACGTTGAAGCATAGCTCGACTCATAATATTTCCATCAGAATGAATTAAAGGTGCATCTGACCTTAAAGCATCTGTTGGAGAAGTAACAGGTTCCAGTTCTGTGTAATCGACTTCAATAAGTGCGCAAACTTCTTCAAGTTTGTCTTTATGATAAGTTGCTACTAATGCTAGTGCATCTCCTATATATCTAGTTGTTTCACCTTCAGCAATCAGTACATCCCAATCTTGCTTTATATGTCCAATACGTTTGTTTGGAACATCCTTTGCTAATAAAATTTTCACACAATCTGGATGAGCTTCAGCTTTACTTATATCAATTTTATTTATAATAGCCCTTGGATATTTAGAATGAACTGCTTTTGCATAAATCATTCCAGGCAATTCAATATCATCTACAAAAATTCCTGTTCCATTTACTTTTTCAGTTGCATCAACACGTTTAAATCTTTGTGCCATCTTTAATTCAGTTGGGTTAGGTGCAATTTGAATATTATTTCTAAAATATTCTGCTGCCATTAAAATCGCTTCTTCAATTTTCTTATAGCCTGTACAACGACAAATATTACCATTAATTGCTTTCTTCACATCTAATCTTGTTGGATTAAGATTAACATCTAATAGAGCTTTTGCACAAATCACCATTCCTGGAATACAGAAACCACATTGAACTGCGCCTGCTTCTGCAAAACAATGCTCATAAACTTCTTTTTCTCTAGGACTTAATCCTTCTACAGTTAAGATCTTTTTTCCTTCAAATTTTGATACTTTTTGTATACAAGCTTTTACTGCTTTTCCATCAACTAATACAGTACATGTCCCACATGCACCTTCACTACAACCATCTTTTGCAGAAGTGATTCTCAAATCATCTCTTAAAAAAGATAGTAATGGCTTGTCTATTTGAGAAAATACATCTTTACCATTAATATTTAATTTAAACATAAATACCCTCCTATTTAGAATAATTTAGCAAATTATCTTACAATTATTATAAAACGGAGGATATTTTCCTTCAAATTCTTTGTGAAAAGAACTCGTTTATATAAGATTTTAAAATAGTCGTTCAAATTCGTCCTTTGCATACTGGCGAACATTCTCTTCAAACTGCTGATATTTTTTTAAAAATTCTAAACCTTCTTTTGTTAAACAAGTTTTTCCACCTTTACTGCCACCATGTTTTCTTTCAACCACTGCATAACCTAGTTCTTCTTCCAACTGGTTTAGCATATTCCATGCTTTACTATAAGACAATGCCATGTGCCTACATGCACCTCGTACAGAATTCTTATCATTAATCAAGATTAAGAGTAATTTTGCTCTTGAATCAAAGAATGAGGATTCTTTTTCTATACTAATTTTAACAAAAGGATGTAGTATACGTTGATTATGTTTTATTAAAAGTTGGTCTAATTGATCAATATAATCTGTATCATAGATAATACCTTCATCTTCTACATCTATCCATTCTCTTGTAACCCCAATATTTTTAATAGCTCCTCGCATTCCTATATTTCCATCATATTTTAGAATTCTAGGAATCAATTCAGAAGATATCAAAAGTGGATGTCCAGATTTCCCATGATACGATGGTGAAACCAATCCTTTACCACATTCTATCATAGTTTGAAGGGTCTCTGTTGTAAACATTGGAATACTTACTGGAGTAAATATTACCTGATCACATTTATTCTGTAAAAAATCTAATCCTATCTTTGCAGAATCAAATTTCCTTGAATTTTCATACTGATTGTTTTTCAAAAATATAACACCATAATTAGCTAAATCACGTTCAATTTCCTCAGCTTTATATCCGGTGATTATCACAATTGGTGAAATAGAAGCCCCCTGAAGAGTTAAAACAATCCTTTTTATTATAGTAATAGAACCAATTTTTAATAGTGGATCAGAACTAATTCTTTTTGATGATTTTCCAGCAGCAACAATTATTCCACCTGTTGTTTTCTTCTCATTTTTTCTCATATCTACTATACCTCTTACTCTACTTAAGTAATATTATCTTATTTGTAAACTACTCTTTACTTACTTCATTAAAAATCTGACTTATAATGCTTAATATTAGCACTTTAGATTCCATATTAATTTTATACATTATTTCCTTAGTTTTCAACCAACTTCCATCTTTAATAGTTCTATATACTCTTCAATCTAGTTATTTATTTTACTATCTATTAGAAATATGAATTTAATGAATTTTAATTTAACTTCCAATTACCTGCTTTCTCTCTTACTTCCCAAAACTTTTTATATACCCCTTTTTCTTTAATTAACTCATCATGTATTCCTTTTTGCACAATCTGTCCATTTTCCATGACTAAAATTTGATTTGCTTCTTTAATTGTAGATAATCTATGAGCTATAACAATAAGAGTTTTGTTTCTGACTAATTCACTAATAGCTTGTTGTATATAAAATTCATTTTCAGGATCAATGCTAGATGTTGCTTCATCTAATAAAACAATAGACGCATCCTTTAATATAGCACGCGCAATTGATATTCTTTGTTTTTCTCCACCAGAAAGAGATGAACCACCTTCTCCAATAATAGTATCAAATCCATCAGGCAAATTTTTTATAAATTCATAGCACCTTGCCTTTTTAGCAGCTTCTTCTATTTCTTGCATTGAGGCATTATATTTTCCAAGCCTTATATTATTAGCAATAGTATCATTAAATAAATATACGTTTTGAAAAACTATAGTGATATGTTTTAATATAGAATCACAAGTCATATTCTTTATATTAACTCTACCAATTTTAATACTACCTTTTTCTACATCCCAAAATCTTGCAATTAGTCTTGTTATAGTAGTTTTTCCGCAACCTGAATGTCCAACAATAGCTGTCATGCTTTTTTCTGGAATATGAAAAGATACATTATTTATTACTGTTTCATTATCGTTGTACCCAAAGCTTACATTTTTGAAATCTATGTTAAAAGAACTTAAATTTATGTCTTTTGTATTTTCATCAATAAGAGGAAATTTTTTTATATTTTCTATTTTATTTAAAGAAATCTCTAACATTCTAGTTAATCCTGTAATACTACCTAATGCTTCAACTGGTGTATAAATACTAAAAATAGCCACTAAAATAACAATCATTTTAATAATAGATAATTTTCCATTTAAAACTAAATAAGGTGATAAAAATAGAATTATTCCACAGGCTATTTTTAGTGATAAAGAAAATAAAGTATTTAATGGAATAAATTTTAATTCTAGATTGCAATTAGCCCTGCTATATTCATCAAAAGATGATTTTATTCTGCTATTACTATTATTGGAAAGGTTAAATAATTTAAATATTGAAATGCCTTGTATATATTCAAGAACAGAAGATACGACTTTTACTTGTGCTTCTTTTTGAGTTTTTGTAAGCTCTAGAGCCTTCTTTTGCATTAGGTTTAAGATCAAGATTGCTAAAAATAATCCTGTTAAAAATACAAATCCTATTTTCCAATCAAATATTATCATGGCTATACATGTAACAAATACATTAATTATTGAATTAACCATTTTATCTAAGATAAATGGAGCCTGCTTTTCAACAAATTGCATATCTGATGTGACAGTATTAGTTAATTCTCCTAGATTGTTTTGATTAAAGAATCCCATAGGAACTCTTTTTAATTTTTCTCCCATATCTAGACGTTCTTTTGCAATCATTTGATATCCTGTATGTCCTTGTAATCTATAAGTTGTAAATTTACAAATTATCCTACCAACAATTCCAACTAATAAAATAATAGTACATTTTATTATCACATTTATTTCAATCATTGGTTCTATAGAATTCTTTATATTAATTCCTTTAAAAAAGTAGAATATTGCAATCAATGGAAATGATTCAAATATCCCATCAATAAAGCTATAGATAAAACTTTTCTTAATATTTGAAGACATATTCCCAGATAACTTTATAATTTGTTTTAATGTTGTAAACATTGTTTGCCCTCCTTTACACTCCAAGATTTTGAACCTATATGAGCTTCCCACATATCCCTATAAAGAACAGAAGTTTTTAACAATTCATTATGATTGCCTTCACTTACAATTCTTCCTTTATCAAATAAAATAATTTTATTTGCATTTACTATTGTTGATAATCTATGAGCGATTACAATAAGGGTTTTGTTTTTTGTTAAATTATTTATAGATTTTTGGATTATTTCTTCATTCTCTGGATCTGTAAATGCTGTTGCTTCATCTAAAATTACAATTGGAGCATCTTTTATCATCGCTCTTGCAATTGCAATTCTTTGACGTTCTCCACCTGAAAGTAATTCACCAGCATCACCAACTTTAGTTTCAAATCCTTTAGGTAATTTTGATATAAAATCTAAGCATCCAGCATTTTTAGCAGCAGATTCTATTTCATCATCTGTTGCAATTTTATTACCAATTCTTATATTTTCTCTTATGGTCATATCAAATAAGAAATTTTCTTGAGAAACAAAGCTTATTTTATCCATTAATTGTTTAAGTGGAATATTTTTTATATTCTCTCCCCCAACCATAATGTTGCCTTCATTCACATCCCAAAATCTTGCAATCAATTTTGCAATAGTTGATTTTCCAGCTCCAGATGGACCAACAAAAGCTGTCATTGTCTTTGGTTTTATTTTAAAAGAAATATCATGTAATACTACTTCTTCTTCATATCCAAAATTCACATGATTAAATTCAATACTCTCATCTTTAAAGTCTATATTTTCTAAATTTTGTTGTAACTCTTTTGTAGAAAGTATTTCTTTTAATTTACTGTCAGTAAAAATAATTGTTGGAATATTATCTGTAAACTCAATTAATTTCATGATTGGCGGAGCAATTCCTAATGATAAAATCATACCTATTATAAAAGTTGAAAGTTCAATCTTATTATATCTTAGAAGAGTAGCTCCTATAGGTAAGACAAAAGCAATACTAGCTGGCATTATTATATTATATGCACTTAAATAAGGCCAACAATGAGAAAACCATTTTGTCATTACATCTCTAAAATGTATTACAGAATTGCTGAATTTTTCTATAGAAGATAAAGTTTGATTAAATGCTTTTATAACTTCCATACCATTAATGTATTCAACTGTACTTGAATTTAAAAGAGCTTTTCCCTGATTAAATTCCTTAAATATTTCCATGGCACCACCTTTCATCATAATAGCATAGATTATAAAACTAATAATTATTGGTACTAAACTTGCTAAAGCTAAACGCCAATCTACAATAAATAGATAAGTGATTATAGCAATAAACCCTAATAAATTTGAGCTTATTTCTGGAATTGCATGGGCTAATGGATATTCAAGTTGCTCCATATCATCAATAATAAGTTGCTTGTACTCACCAACTTTTTTCTTTTTTAATTCTCCCATAGACATAAAAGCTAATTTATCAACAATCTCATATCTAACAGCATTGATTGTGTTGTATGCTAATTTATGTGATATAGCAGTTGATAAGTTAAATAATATAATTTTTAAACAAAATCCAACTCCCCCTATTATTGATAAATAAATGATATTAGAAACCGTACCAGTTTTTAATATTATTACTGTAAGTATTTTTGTCACAATAAAATATGGGATTATTCCAAATATTACACTAAAAATAGATAATACAATTGAAAGTGCCATTTTTCCATTATACTTTTGTACAAATGAAAGAATCCCAGAATATTTTGTTTCTTCCATGTTTGTCCTCCTTTTTAATGACTATATTTATATTTTTGGTCATTTAACAATTTAACTATACCTCTAAATAATATTTTTATCAATAAAAATATTGAGAATAATTCTTAATTTTATATTTAGACACATTCAAAAAAATAATAAACCAGTATGCTCGTCTCTTTGATCTATTATTTTATTTCATGTGCCTTAATTGACATGTAAAACATACTATGATAACGTATTAAATGACTAATTTTAATTATATATTCATATATTCTAAGGAGTGAAAAAGTTATGCCATTAATTTTTGATGAAGAAACAAAAAAACATTTAAGGAAGCAAATGTTAGAGAATGGCTTTCAATTAATTAAACTTTATGGTTTAAAAAGAACAACTGTTGAAGATATAACAAAGAAATCAGGAGTCGCAAAAGGAACTTTTTATAATTTTTTTAAAAATAAAGAAGATTTTGTATATGAAATAATAATTTTTAAGAGAGATAAAGCAAAAGAGGAATTTCAAAATTTATTAGATGAATCTAAACAATTAAACAGAGCACAATTAAAAAAATATTTAGAAATATTAGTATTCGGTGATTATAACCTTTTTGTATATCTTAATGATGCTGAAATTGCTATGTTAAAAGCTCGCTGGCCACAAGAATACCTTATAAATGAAAAAAATGATGAGAATACTTCATTATGGATTTTAAAACACATTAATAATATTTCAGAAAATTGTAATTGGAAAGTTTTTTCAAATTATATTAAATCTATTGCCATAATCCAAGTTAATAAAGAGCAATTACATAAAGATGCATATAAAGAAACCTTAGAACATTTTATTAATAATATTTTAGATTATGTTTTTATATAAATTAAACCTTAAATCACATAAACTTCACATAATTTCATAAGAGTTTCTTTTAACAACCATCCTAAAATACCATGAAACTAATGTATACTAAATAAATTACCTTTTATTTTTATATATATATTATATAATAATATACATAATATATTTCTTGGGAGGTTTATTTTTATGAATAATCAATTAACAGAAGAAAATATGAAAAAATTAAGGGAAGAATTAGACTATAGGCTAACAGTAAAAAGAGCTGAAATAGCGAAGGAAAAATTAGTAGCTGCTGCACATGGAGATAGATCAGAAAATGCGGAATATAAAGAAGCTTGTGCTAATTATAGAGAAAATGATAATAGAATACAGTATTTAATGACTATGATTTCAACTGCAACTATAATAGATAGTGAAACTGTAGATAAATCAGTACTTGGAATTAATAGTAAAGCTAAAATAAAATTTATAGAGGATGAAGATGACGCTATTGTAACATTAGTAACTACTATGGATTTAGACCCTGAAGCTATGCGTATAAGCATAGAATCTGATTTAGGAAAAGCATTAACAGGTAAAAAGCAAGGAGATATAGTTGAAGTAAATGCTCCTGGAGAAAATTACAGAGTAGAAATTTTGGAAATCTTATAATAATTAATTGTTTTAGAATACTGTAAATAAAATAACATTATAATCTTTATTTAAATGAAATCTAAGTCCACTTACTTAGTTAATGTTAATTCTATATTTTATAGGTATAAGTGAACAAACTAAAAATAGTTGTAATATAACAACAAAAGAATAGAAATTTTATATTAAAATTATTTTTTGTAGAACTTTTATATCTATTTTCATATTATAAACTATAAACAAAATAATATGAATAAAAAAGGAGATACTAATGAAAATTATGGAAGAAAATTTAATGTCAGATTATAATTGTTATCCTAAAAAACAAAAACCATGTATATGTCAATGTGAATGTGTTCATCATGAAGGACAAGAACCTGGAAGAGCTATTTTAAAATGTGGTTGTAGCGGTTCAGCTCCAATTCCAGTAGTGAGTGCTAATACTTTAGGTACTGTTAAACCACTTCCTCTTGCTAATGTTAGCATCGATACTACTAATTTAAAAAATCCAACAACAGTTTTAACTTTTACTTGTGAAATACAATCTGTTCTTGACGTTTCTTTAAGATTAAACTTTTTAATTAAAAAAACTACTAAGAATGGATATTGTGAATATATTTGTGGAACTCATAGTTTCTCAGATGTTATAGAATTTGTTGGAATTCAAACTTTCTCATTCCAAGTTTGTGATAATTCACTATGTAACGACTGCGTAACTTATACTGTAGAATATGTTCCAATTGATTTCATTTTAAATCTTGGTGGTTCAATTAATAACGCTACTTTAACAGCACTTGCAGTAGAAAATTTATGCTAAATTTAATTTAAATCTAGTTCAAATAGTATATGTGGTTTGTCTCAAAATTAAAATAAATCACAATGAATATTATTAGATAGTTCTCTATCCTTACTATGTATTGTGTAAAAAGTATTTTGAGACAAACCCTATCATATATGTTTTATATCAATTTTTAAAAGAGGTATTAAATGAAAAATTGTGATTATATCAATTATGATTACTACGTACCTATGGGGAAACCAGGTTCGTTAATTGCTAAAATTCCAATAGTCTTAACTTATTTTGAATTTTCTTTCCCATTATATTTTAAACTTGAGCCTAATAATTATATTAACTTAAATGATAATAGTCGTAATAGTAATAGAGTTATTATAGATAAGATTTCATTAAATAAGAATAAACAGTTAATAATTAATGGTATTTTTATCAAAAAAATTAAATGCTCAGATATGTGTGACGCTGAATCATCAAATAAATGTACTACTATAAAAATATCTATAAACAAAGTCTTAAATATAAAATTTTTGCATAAACCTAATTTATCTACTAATAAAACAAATATTTTTAATAAACATAATATTAATCCTATAAAATATACTATAGAACATGTTAAAATATCTGATAGTTCTTATTCATCCCAAAATAACAATTCTATAAATAAAATTATTTTATCTATAAAACTTTACTTATCTCAAGTTCAAAGTGTATTCATTCCAGAGCCTGATGGTAATTTTGTACTACTAAATAAAAACTCTCCAAGCTTTAAATGTACTAATCCTAATTGTTCAGATCTGTATGTTGTAGGATTCAACAAAGATAAAGGCTTAATTGCCGATTATAATTATAATTTTTATAAATAAAGCTGCTGCAAAATTACAGTAGCTTTATTTATTGCAAAAAATTTATAATAATGTTTTTGCAAATTCTAAATTATCAAATTCTTTTCGTTTTATATGATTTAGTGTATCATCTAAATATGTCTTATGATGTTCTGTTGTTTTAGTGAATACTTGAATAAATTTAACTACATCATCTGGTGAATCAATTTTATTATTTAGATATCTACCTACTAAATAGAATCTTAAAAATGAATATCTTATTAACAGCATTATATATCCATCAAATACACTTTCTGTTTCTGAAAATGGGAATAAATTTTTATATATAAAATTAACTAAGTAATTTTCAAAAATATAACTATTAATATTTACGAATTTTTCAACATAAATCTTGAATGCATTTATATAAAACTCTGGATTATTCGTTGCATCTTTTATTTCATCAAATTTAAATCCAGCTATAAGTTCTTTAGTATACTCCTTAAAAGTCTTACTATCAATTTCTTTAAATACATTTAAATCATCTACCATCTTCTTAAAAAATGAAATTTGAATAATATAGTTCATATCATTTTTTTCATATGAATCATCAATTGAATTTATATTATATCCTTTTATAAATTTATGTACATTACTAAAATTATAATCAAGTTCTTCTTCTAACTTTTCTAAAAATTCTCCTAAAATATATAGTCTTTCACTTAAATCAAACTTTCTATTTTTTATTATCTTAATACTTAAATCTCTAATTTCCTTAAAATATTTTACAGGTGAATCCTTAAATTCTTTAGATTTTGTATCAATATCGCTTGATAAAATGTGTTTTCCTAAAGTTTCTTGACTCTCTTTAAATTCGATTCCCTCTTTTTTTAACAAAAGAATTCTTGCAGCTTCAGGACATGCCACATCAAGGGACATTTCATAATATCCATCTATTCTATTTGTAATTCTAGGGAACGATGTACATACATTTGAAAGATATTCTTCACCCAACTTAGAATGAATTACACAGTAATTTTCATCATCTAAAAATGGACATCTTTTTCCTTTTTTTAATTTTACTTTTCCATAATCTATATCATCACAACAATAACCAGTATTATTATGAACATTCTTTTGAAACATTTTTCTCATTTCTTGATCTTGAACTTTATAATATTGTTTAAATGTAGTTTTATCTATATCTACATCCCAGCCAATACAACAGCTATCTTCGCAGCTTCCACCTATGCACTTAAACTCTTTAAGATACATTGGATATCTCATCTTTATCTTTCTTTCCATTACTTTCTTCCTTATCTAATTTATTATTTAACTTTAATATTATATAATTTTATTGCCATACTTAATGTTTTATTCAGTTGCTTTACTTCCTTTAAAACTGGATCTAAAGAATCATAAACATTCTCTACAAATAAATCTATATGAAATCTTAATGTATTTCCAAGTTGTCTTCCATTTGGTGTTTGTGGTGGCAAAGCAAATGGTGTTAGTTGTATTTTAGTTTTATCTCTTGCATAATCTCTAACAAACCAAGCAATAAATTCTAATGCCTCTAAACCATCTTTTGACTTATCAATTGTGAATCTAAATTGTACAAGTAGTTCATTTTCAAATCCACCATTTGTTCTTAAAAGAGCTGCAATTGGCAAATGTGCATAATCTGCTGTTAATACTAAATCAGAATCTACACCTTCTAAGTCACAAACTCCACTTTCAATTGAATCAATTCCCGCAATATTATAGATAGTATCTTGAAAATTCTTAACATCTATTGGGTATTTCATAAAATTAACGCACCTCCCAACATGTATTACTTTTATAGCATAAGTATAGCATAAATATAAAAAGAAGCACTAATACTTCTAAATATTAATGCTACTCTACTATCTGTATTGTTTTAATTCTTCATTAATTATGAAATCGTCTTTTGCATTTATTGTAAATGGTACTGCATGTACAACACATTTATATTTATCACTCCATAAATGCGATGATATTTCCATCTATCATTATATAAATTTTCTCTTTTGTATATTTAAATATTTATATAGCCAAAATAACATTGAAAGGTGGTTTTACTAATGAAAAAATTTATTTCTATGCTTTTAATTTGTTTATCTTTATCATTTTGTATTTTTGCTCAATCAGCCTATGCCGTAAATATCTTTGATGAAGGAGTTTATAAAGCAGCTGATTTTAATTTTTCGTCTGAAAATAAGTATGTTGTTCAAAACATATCTGATAAAAGTAGTGTTTATATCGAAGTTTTTGATGAAAATCAGAATTTATTACAATCAATTCATTTATTACCCAAATCTGATAAATATAATTTAATTCCTTTAAAACCTGACTATAGAATTGTACTAGTGGGTAAAGGTAATGTCTTTATTTCTTAAAACTAAATTGTTCTTTTTTAATATTATGCTATAGAGTGGATTACCTATATAGTCCACTCATTTATTGTTTCCATGTGTTATGTATTAATCCAATATAAAAAATAAAATGTATCAACTAAGTGTGTGTTGCTACATTTTATCTTCCTTTTATATATTAAATTATTTATTATATATTTTAGCTACTTTTTTCGTATTGCTTTAATCTATTCATATTCAATTTCTACTATTCTAGGCAAATCAAGAGCTACAAAAAACTTTATTCTTCAATAAATTGTGCCAATTCTTCATTAAATTTATCACGTTGATCATAGAACAATCCATGGCCACTGTGTTCAAATGCTATAAGCTTGGAATTTTTAATACGTTGTCTTTGTGATTCAGCTAATGGGAATAGACAAACTTTGTCATGAATACCATGAAGAATTAAAGTTGGAACACTTATTTTCTCTAGATCAAAAAATAAGCTTTCTTCATCTAACCAAGAATTTGCAGTTGCAGCAGTAGCCCAGCCTGCTGCTTGTAGTCCTAATTGGAAGAACCATTCTGAAAAAGGCTTAGTTATATGCTGGAAGAAAAACATGTCTCCAAATCCTTGCAACATTTTAGGACGATCATTATACGTTCCTTGAATAATTTCATTTACAGCTTCTTTTTCTAAACCATATGGAAAATATGAACGTTTTATAAGACTAGGAGCTGCTGCTGCAAAAAGTGCAAGTTTAGACACTCCATATTCATTATGTCTGGCCATGTATCTAATAGCAATGGCTCCCCCAGTAGAATGTCCTGCTAATATAAAATTTTTTAAATTAAGTACTTCAACTACAGCTCGAACATCATCTGATAACCTATCGTAGCAATATCCTGTAAAAGGCTTGTCTGATTGTCCAAATCCTCTCTGATCTATGCCAATACATCGATATCCCATTTTAGGTAGCTGATTAAACTGATACTCAAACAGTTTATGACTTCCAGGCCACCCATGTAGAAATATGATTGTCTTTTTGCCCTCTGGATTAAGATCCTCTACATAAACTTTTACATCTGATTCTACTCTAACATAATATCCCATTCAAATACCTCTTTTAATAAAATTTCTTCATTATCAGCTTATTCTCTGTAGAACAAATAGGTGAATCACATATTTGATTTTAATATAATTTCGTTCAAGCATTTACTAACACAGTGATACATATCTCCATAATTTTCACTTCCACTTGGTGGATTATGAAGCAGTTAGCAATCATACACTCAAATTCCTGTGAATCTTTTTGTATTATATTATCAAACGAATATCCTACAATAATAACTAAGTTTTTTTATTTTCCAAACTACTTAAAATATGTTTCAAATCCATTATTTAAGACATAAGCTCCATTTGGGACTTGTGCTGTTATCAAACACATATTTAAGCAATCTACACATGAACCCATTGCATTCAATAAGCAAAGAAAAATTGTATACCCATTTAACCACCCAAGTGCATTTAAAACAAATGGTAATACAATAGATAAAAGTAAAAGTGGCATAATTGAAATAAGCAAAAATCTGCTTTTCTTTATTTTTTCAGAAGTGGCAACAAATCCGCAAATGCCATTTATTCCCCAATATGTTTTATCTGATTTTAAAACATTTGGAATAAAACAAGCATGTAAGAATTCATGTATTGTCATAAAAATAAAGATAACAGGGATAAATAATAATGTTACTAAATGTAATTCCAATGTAATATTGAATCCTTCATTGCTTTTTAAGAAATCTTGTAGTGGTGTATATAAGTTATAGAAAATAAACATTTCAATTGCGCCATTTATCAACATAAATGGTGTAGATAATAAAATAGTCCATGTAAAATTAGATGGTTCTTTTATTTTTTTCCAATTGTTTAATATAAGTTTTTCACTTAACGCCTTATCTGTATCTGGAAGTTTTTTTATGTATTTCATTTAAAGTAATTCCTTTCATTAACAGCTTGTCTATAATTCACTAAGTTATCTGTAATCTTTATTTAATTATATCATGTATTTAATACCAAATTATTCAATTCACAAAGAACATTTTTATCACTTATAATATCATGTATTTTGCCTCTATATTATGTAAATTGTTTATTTAGGATAATTATAACATATTATAAATATCACATTATTATATT
The DNA here is from genome assembly GCF_023845855.1 of Clostridium sp. ZBS2. Lineage (NCBI taxonomy): Bacteria > Bacillati > Bacillota > Clostridia > Eubacteriales > Clostridiaceae > Clostridium > Clostridium sp. ZBS2. The sequence goes on along the minus strand of NZ_JAMQIF010000002.1, from coordinate 8,659 downwards.
GTTTTATCAACTCATTATTATAATAAAAGTATTCTGTAATAAACGTTCTATTCATATTGGATTTATGTCTAAATATATAAACATAAATCCAAACTAAATAGTGGATAATTTGTTTTTATATAAAATTATCTAAACTCTCATAAAAAAGCCATCATGCTATAAATTTTATACAGCCATACGTTTTATATCATCTGGAATAATTAAATTTGCTTCTGTTAAAGATTTAATTTCATCGATTGTTGTATAATCACTAATCTCCCTTAAAAATAATCCCTTATCTGTTACTTCAATTACACAAAATTCTGTAATAATTAAGTTTACTTGTGATTTTGCAGTTAATGGTAATCTACATTTTTTAAGAATTTTAGGTTTTCCCTTTCCAGTATGCTGCATGGCCACAATTACTTTTTTAGCACCTGTTACTAAATCCATAGCGCCCCCCATACCTGGTACCATTTTACCTGGAATAATCCAATTAGCTAGACTACCTTCCTCATCCACTTCTAAAGCTCCAAGTACAGTAACATCAACATGTCCACCTCTAATTAATGCAAAGGACATAGAACTATCAAAAAATGCTGCTTCTGGTAATGCTGTTACACATTGTCCACCTGCATTTATTATATTTGCATCTTCATGTCCTAATGTTGGTACTGCCCCCATTCCAATCATTCCATTTTCAGATTGAAAAAATACATTTTTGTCCTTTGGTACATAATTTGCAACCAATGTTGGAAGTCCTATTCCAAGATTTACAAGTTGTCCTTCCTTTAATTCCTTTGCAACTCTTTTTGCAATTATTTGTCTTGCCAATTTACTATCTGTAATCATTTAAATTGCCTCCTTTATTATATAATTTACTAATACACCTGGAGTCATTATATCTTCCCTATTTAATTCTTCAAATTTAACTAAATTTTCAGCTTCCATTATTACAGTATCAGCTGCCATTGCAATATAAGGATTAAAGTTTTTTGTAGTTCCTTTATAACAAGTGTTTCCGAATTCATCTACTATACTTCCCTTTACTAGTGAAACATCTGCTTTTAATGGAAGTTCTAATAAATATTCTTTATCATCAATTAAAATCTTACGTTTTCCCTTTTCTACAATTGTTCCTATTCCTGTTGATGTTAGTACTCCACCTAAACCAGAACCTGCCGCACGTATTCTTTCAATTAATGTTCCTTGTGGAGAAAGTTCCACTTCCATTTCACCACTATTCATTCTTCTCCCAGTCTCAGGATTTGTCCCTATATGAGAAGCTATTACCTTTTTTACCTGACCATTTACAACTAATTTACCTATGCCTTTATCTGGATATCCGGTATCGTTTCCTATTATAGTTAAATCTTTTACATTTAAATTTACCAACATATCAATTATGGTTTCAGGACTTCCACAATCTAAGAAACCACCAATCATAATTGTCATTCCATCTTTAAAAATAGACTTTAGATCTTCAAGCTTAACTATTTTATTCATGTTAATATCTCCTTCTTTTTTTTAGAATATATAATACTTCATATAAAACTGCTAAATATATTGAAATGATTGTATTGATCTATCATCTAACCTGCAAGTACACATCTTCTTTGTTTTGTAAAATTCCTTGCAGAAGTTATAACTTCACCTGTAGGTCCTGCAATAGTAAAAGTTGTAAAGCCTTCTGTACCTGGAGTATATTTATCTACCAATTCATGCTTTAATATTTTATCTTCATATCTTCCCATGTGTGTTTCATCTACAATCATTTTTGCTAATATTTCTTTATTCTCCAATGTAGCCTTTCTTATACCTTTTATAATTCTTTCCCTATCTTCTTTTGTACATAAATTGCCTTTGTAATAGGATTTTCAACTTTTTTAAATACTCCTAAATATGATTCTTTATTATTAGATTTGTCACCTTCAGTTCTTTTTGTAATTTTTAAATCTTTTGTTTGCGATAATACTGATAAGTTTCTTTCCATATTGCTCCTCCTCATAGTTATAAAATTTTCACACAAAAACCCATAAGAGCTTTTGATTTCTATCTTTTATTAATTAGACTATATTTTTAAACCATGTAATACTGTATTATAATGGCGAGTTGGCATTTGAATTTAATTAAAACAAATCATTAATTAAAGCTTTTATTAATTTTCACTATATTGAACGACTTTAGTAAAAATTTCTATAAGATTAAAAAATTTAAGTTATTTGGATGTAGGGTACTACTTGCAAATGGTAAGATATTATAAAAAAGTTTTATTAACTCTAAAAATACGGTAGTTGTTTTATTTAATTATCACTCTGTAAATTTATTGAAATATTTGTATAAATAGTATATTATCACTAAATTATCCAAAATCAATATTTAAATTCCATAAAATTACTCACAGCTAGATAAAACGTTAACAAAACGAGAGTTGGTTATATATTTTGATATCATAAATTCTAAAGAACAATTATAAGAAAATTAAAAATAATATCGAATTTTTCTATTTTTTCTGAAAGCCTTTTAATAGATATTAATAATTTTAAGAATTCGTAGTATAAATTGTAGTTTGATAATTCTTTATTATTGTTTTCAAAAATGGCTATGTTTTAAACATTTATTAAAATTTCTCTAATTTTGTAAATACTAAAAAAAGAATATGATCTCTATACTAAATAGAAATCATATTCTTAACTTAGATTTTTTAATTATTTATAACAGTTTGTAATTTATTTTATTTATTAATATATTAAACTACTTTTTAAGATAATCATATATAACATCGGGAGATGGAAGTGTTAAGTCTGTGAGAATATGAGAACTTGAAACTATTTCTTTTACAGGTAAGTCATTAAATGGTGCCATAGCATGATCAAATAATTGTAATCTTGCAGGACCAGTCCATGCCTCATGTACAGTAATGTCTTTAATTTGTGCAGATATTAGCTCACATATTCTTGGAGTTCCATCATAGTTAGGTATAATTTTTAACATAAAATTAGGACGACAAATTTGTTCCTTTGCTTCATTTAAATCTAATTGTTTATGCTTATATCCCATAGTTGCTATTGCTACTCTTAATTTTCCATAGTCTAATGTACCAACTAGTGTGTCTGAATCAACAAATAGCTTAGGATAACCAAGTTTTTTAGGATACGCACTAAGTTCTCTTCCAACGGCAATAGCTGGCTGATTATCTAAATACATCATATGCAAATAGTCACCCTTTTTACCATTATAGCTTACTGGTATAGCCTGTCCACATTCTGTATAAGATCCTAATCCACTTGTGTCAGGCATAGCCATCATTTCAAATCTAACTAAAGGATCATCTCCTAATTCTAAAGGTTCTGGTACAATTTTACGTAAAGCATCAGCATCAGTACGGTATATAATATTAAAATATTCACGGTTATGGAACCTGTAAGGTCCTCTTGGGAATGCTGGAGCTGTTAGTGGTGTTGTAATTTGTTTAGATACTTCACTTTTTAACATAACTATTCATCTTCTTACCTTAAATATTTGACATTCTCATTTTAACTTAATTGTATTTTTAAATTATAATGTCATTATAGTATAAATGCTATAGATAGATACTAAATCTTAATACTACAATTTCATATTACTCTAAAACACAGCTTATAATTAAAATTGAGATTTAAGATTTATTAAATGGAAATGAATCTTTGGATATGTCATTACCCTTTAAAAGGATTAATACGTAATGTAGAAATAACTGAATTATAAATAAACCAATTATTTTTACATTATGAATAACCTAAAATATTAGTCTTAATAAAATATACCATACTATCCATTTAAAGTAAAATAATAAATAAATTTACAAATAAAATATCTATATTTTAAGTTAATAAACTTTATTATTCCATTCCCATAGTTTCCAAATCTGTATTCTTTCCAAAAGTGCAATAATTCAGATTATAATTATTCTATTTCCACTGCTAATTCTTCTAAAGAATATTTTTTATTGCATTTTGGACAATAATAAAAAATTTTAACTTTATACGTTTCTACATCTGATACATACCCATCTATATTTGTATTCCTTACTATACCTTTATACTCTTCACTAGTATTTTTTTTCATTTTTGCTCCACAAACTTTACAATTTTTCTTATATACTAAAAAATATTTTAATTCTCCAAATCCAAATGACCATTCTTTTCCTTTTACTTTTGGTACATTACACCTTGCATAAAACATATTGCAAACCCTAACTCCAATAAATATTAAAGTTCCCATAAGTGCAGTTGCCCCTAATATCGTCAAAAGCAGCAAACCATATTGACTAAGCGTTAATCTACGTGTATTTTCAAACAACACTTTCTTTATATAGTTGATTCGAAAAATATAGAGTATAAATGTGAATTTCAAGATTTTCTTATATTCTTTATTGTTTATTATCTTCTTTATTAAATTATTCATAATTATTTTGTTCTCCCTGTTACTTCTTATAACTTTACTTAAATTGTAAGCCTTTCTCTTTTAACTGTTTATTTAATTTATAACACTCAATCTTAACTTAAAACTTATTTTTCTAATCCACATTTCTTATATATTTCTAAAATTATTGGTTGTTTTCCTTTAATATAAGAATCTATATCTTCAGGATATTTTAATACCATCTTTTTTTTAATAACACTATACCTATCTTTATCTTCTTTATGCTTTCTTAGATAATCTCTAAAAGTAACATGACGATATAATTCTTTATTGTCTTTACCACATACATATAAATGATGTACCATCAAATGTGGTTTATTTGAATATTTAAACGCTTCTCTACCATATATTCCCAAGTCGCCTTCATGAATATAACCAAGGGTTTCCAATGCTTTTTTAACTTCATCAAAATTTCTATCAATCACAATATCAATATCTATAATTGGCTTTGCTGATAATCCTTCAACTGATGTACTACCAATATGCTCAATTGAAATAATTTTTCCAGATAAAACTGCTAATAATTCATCTTTTATACTTTTAAAACTCTCTTTCCATTTTGGATTATAATCTTCTACTATTACATGTTTAGTTATCATCAAAAATTTTCCTTCCAAATTAGAATTTATATAAATCTACTAATTTAATCCAATATCTTTGAGTTATAGTATTATCATTTGGGTCAAATACTTCGTTTTCTAATACTCCACCATTTGAAATAATAGTCTTAGCAGATGCAATATTCTCTTTATCACAAGTAATTAGAACTTCTTTTATGTTCAATTCAATGGATTTTTTTAATGCCAATTTTAACATTTCTGTTGCATATCCTTTTCTTCTTTCTAATTTTCTAACACTATATCCGATATGCCCTCCAAAATTTAATAAATATTCATTTAACCTATGTCTAATATCAATCATTCCAATTAATTTTCCACTTTCATCTAAAGCGAGATATGTTGTCGCTGGTACCAAACCATCTCTAACAGTTTCCTCATTTAAATTGTCCTTAAAAGCCTTATACCACTCTTCAAATGATTTTGAATTTGCCAATCCTGCTGAACCATCTATACTATCTCCATTTTTAATAAACTCTTTTTTATAGTCCATTAAAATTTCTTTATATTCGACATTTGGCAAAACTAATTTCAGTCTATTCATTTTATTACCTCCAAATCCATTATTACTTGTAACACTTTAAAATAATTATTGTTCGTACTTAATTAAACTATTCTACAAATTTACTATTTATATACTCAACCTAAAACTATTGTTTTAATTAGTGTCTATGGCTAACTTATCAAAAACTTTCATCACATATGGGTTTCCATCTTTTTGCTTTGAATAAAAAATAAAAGTTTCCCAAAAATCTAAATTTATAATAAACTGATACTCTCCTATTGAAAATTCCTGCAAATACTCATCTTGCATAGCCAGATTCATATCAATTGATCCTTCTAAAACTTTATTTTTATATAAAAATTGTAATACTTCTATTAATTTATTTATATCCTGATGATTTGCACTGTACTTTACAATGGAAATCGTATCACTTCCTGCAACTTTATGTACTTCCCAACCATTATTAGCTTTTTTAATTATCTTATACATGCTATATCACCTACAACTTACTGTTTGTATTTTAATAAATTATATCATATATTGTAAATTAAGGAATTAGATCTCTGTACAAAAATAAAAAGTCATAACAATTAAAAATCATTACAACTTTTTATATTTCTAATCAACTTATTTAACTTTGATAGTATCCCAACTTATGAAACCTATACCATTCATTAATTTTATCTTCAGGTTTAGCATTTAAATATAACATAATTTCTTTAGCAAATTCTAATGTATTGCTTGAATGTTTTCTATTATTCATATAACCAAATCTACAATACAATCTAAAGCACTAACTTGGAATATTATATATTCCACTTGTATACTTAGGAAATATTCCTTGATTTGGAGCAAATAATCCACCTATCCCAGGAATTCTAACTTGTCCTCCATGCCCTTGAAATATAGCACTCACCATCTATTTCTTCTATTTTGTCCATATCACTTAACATAAGGTTTCTATAATATACTCTATACCTCTCCTTCTCTATTTATAAAGTTTTGACAGATTTAAATTAAAATCTATCTCATCATTTTGAGTGTTTGTTCCAGAGGAATACATTCTGCATATCTACCATTCCAAATAAATTCATTATAATATCTGTATGTTTGCTGTGCTGACATAAACTTATTGTCAACTGTTGTATTTGAATAAGCTGGAACTATCATGTGAAATCCATGTTCAAATCCACACTTTATAGTAGCATCAATACAATAATCTATTTGAAGTCCTACAATAATTATATCCTTTTCGCCTTTACTTATTAAATATTCTAACAAACCAGTATCTTTAAAAGCACTATTTACTTTTTTATCAAATATTTTTTCTTCTTTAGATGGTATAAATTTTTCATATATTTCAAAACCTTCAGTTCCTTTTGTTAATTCATTTTTAGCACCATCATCATGGCGTACATATATTATTTCTATATTATTTTGCCTCGCTGTAGCAATTATTTTTTCTACATTTGACACAAATTCATTGAATTTATATAAATTTTCATTTGTTATTAATTTCTGTGTATCAACAACTAATAAGACCATTTATTTATCCCCCTTACAAATTGGAATTTGTATAACTATTATTTATTTATAACTTAACATAAAAATTAATAATAATTTTCTATCCAACCATTTTATATTTCAGCATACTCAAACTCGCCATTAATATTGCCAGATATATGTATACAGTGTCCACAAAACATATCTCCATCTAGGCATTCTATATAAAATTCTCCATTTGACTCAATACTTATATAAACAATCTTCATAAGATTCATAAATCTTTCTTTTGTGATTTCATCATATTTATAATACTCATCTTCTTCATCAAATTCTTCGTCAAAAGATTCATAATACTCTTCCTTACCTTCTTTAAACCAGTCATTTACAAGATCCAAGAGTTCATCAGCAGCATAACTATGGATTTTTGCATCCCACTCTTTCTGGTTATTATAAAGTGTATGAGCAGTTGAAAGATAGTCCTTTATAACATTTTCATCTTTATCATAATTAAATGATAAACTAACCCCTGAATTCATCCAGTTAATTGTTGTATCAAAACTATTAGTTGCTTTTTCAAATGTAAATTTTCCAAGAACTTCATCTTTATAAAATACAGGTTTTAATTCTTCGCGTAAAATATTTTCTAATTCAGAATCTTTATAACATGTATCAATAATTTGAATAAGCATAAAATCATGTTTAGAATTATCTTTAGACATACGTACCTTTAACCTTATAATAGAATTTCTATTTACTGTTTTTTGAAGAATCTTTAACTGTTCATAATCAACTAAAGCTTCAAGACAGTATTTTTCTTGTACTACAGGTTTATTGCTGTCATATATTTTCCAAGCTATCACATACATAGATGCGCTCCACATAATATTATCGCATCCTTGTCCTCCTCCAAAGCCTGATGGACCTGTTACAACAGCTATTTCAATAATTTCTTCTGAAAATCTACTTTCAAATCTTTCAATTTCAGATTGTTTACTCATTATAATTCCTCCATAAATTCTGAATAATAAATATAATATCACGTAGATAAATCACTATTTATCTGTTGATTATATAAATCAAGTTTTATTAAAGATAATTTTATATTAGCTTAATAAATTTAAATTTAAAAATTATTTTTTCTTTTTTACCTTTGGAGTAGGAAGTTCTTCATACATCTCCGTAATCAATCTACATAAGAATTCTTTGTTATCAACATTATCAATCAAAAGCATTGGTTTTGCACCATCATAAGGCAATTCCTCAGTTGCCTCTGTCATCAACTGTCTACTCACTTTGGTTATCTTAACCAAAAAACGATCATCATATATTCCTCCAAAAATCTTTCCTTGAAAATATAAAATATATTCTCCCATCATTTTTCTATAAGAAATATTGTTCAATATATCTAATTGTTCAATAATGAAATCTAAATATTCTTGACTAGAAGCCATATCTTATTTCCTCCACAAATTACTATTTGTCTGTGAATTATATAAAAAATATTTTATTCACACTTTATTTAAATCTACTATTCCGAATTAATTATAACATATATTGTAATTTAAATATTATTCATATATTGATTAAT